>DASUGW010000226.1:0-30730 GCA_036273805.1 Mycobacterium sp. | reverse complement strand
CAGAAGACACCGTGGCACACTTGAACGCTCTGTTCGAAATCGTGGTGCCCGCTGTGGTCGACGCGGGAGGACACGTCAACAAGTTCCTCGGCGATGGCGCGTTGGTGGTTTTTGGTGCGCCCAATACCCTTGCAGGGCATGCAGATTCTGCGCTGCAGACCACCGTGCTGATTCAGCGGCTCGTTACCGCACGCTTTGACGGCGAGCTTCGGATCGGCGTCGGGCTCAACACCGGTGAAGTGATCGCCGGAACCATTGGCGGCGCAGGCCATTTGGAGTTCACCTTGATCGGCGACACGGTCAACGTAGCTGCCCGCGTCGAGCAGCTGACCAAGACGATCGGTGACACAATCCTTCTCACCAGGCAGACCGTTGACGCCCTGGCGGTGCGACCGCCCGGGCCATCGACCGGGGTTTACATGTGTTGAAGGGCAAGTCGGCCGATGTCGAGATCTTCGGTCTCGATCCAACGATGAACACGCCGGACACTGCTGTCAACGGCCACGCGCACGAAATAGCTCCCCGGGTCTCAACGGGGCCGGGGCGTTTCGTGCCGGGTGGAATTTCCGAATATCGATATTCTGCGTGCGCGCATGGCTAACCGCCTACGCTGCAAATGGAGTCGGCCAACCAGTTGACGAGGACATATGGCGCTACCGCATTGGCATCACGCAGTGGCCGGGCTGACGGTCGCCGTGGCCGCGATTGCGTTTGCGTCACCGGCCGGTGCTGACCCGATGGACCCGATCCCGGGGAACGGCGTGTTTGTCGTCGGGCCTGACGTCGCGACGGGTCTTTACCGTACGGACGGGTCGGCGTCGGTCGTCGGGGTGTGGATCAACGATGTACCGACCGAGGACTCGATGTGCGTGTGGTTCACCTACAGCACGCCCGATGCGAGCAAGGACCATGTGGTGGCGACGAATATGTCCGTCGGGCCCATGTACGCGACCATCAATCCGACGGTGAAGGCCTTCGAGTCCCAGAACTGTCAGCCCTGGACCCGGGTTTCCTGAGCGACAAAAGCCGCTGAGATTCGCACAGTGGCGGCATCCTCAGCAGGATGAGTCCGCCTCACTGGGTCAGCCCCGTATCAGCAGGTGGTGAACTTGCTCGCGCTGGCGCTCGCATCCGGCACATCAGCGCAGGTTTTGACCGCGGTTGCCGGAGCTTCATAGGACGGTGCGAACAGGTTTCCGTCGTGAACCAGGATGTTCGGCGTGCTCGACGACGGGAAAGCGTCGCCACGCTTGTCGGCGCCGCTGACCGTTCCCTCTGCCATCACCATGCCTGGGTCGGACTTGCGGATGATCGGTGCGCCCGGCGTCGTGGTGGGCGCGGCGGTGTCGGCGAGAGCGCCCGCGATGGGCGTAAGCGCCATTGCGACGGTTGCGAGGCCAATGGCACCCGCCATGCGGATTGCCCGCGTGCGGTTGGCCGTGCCGAACGCAATCGCAGCCATAGTCGGTCTCCTCACACATTCCGCGCCGGGCGGATACGTCGTTGACTTCCAGCCTACGGCCGGTGAGCAAATCGTAAGTGCGCACCTGCGGCGGTGCAACCTGCGCGGCAACCGTCGCGCAAGGACGCGTGGTAGGCGGTCAGCAGGCGTGTAACCAGGCACGCGCGGGGTCTGCGGGGCGTCAATCGGCGTCTCGGCCCGGGTGCGTGCACAACGTTCTCACCGGCGATTATATGCAGACTCACAGCTTCGTTCAGGTTTCACGGCCAAGGGAGGATGCGTCAGTCCCGGGGCTGATGCCCACGTTCTGCGCCCATCAGGGCGTCGAAGGCGAGCTTGTGTCGGCACCGTCGTCGGCTACGTTGGCGATGCGTGGAGCAAACAAATGGCAGCGCCAACCTCAGCGGTGAGTGTGGTCGGGTTCTGAACGCCGACGAAGCCCGTCTGCGACAGCTTCGATGTGGAGCGGCGTCAGAATGTCCAGTTGCCCGACGGCTGTATGACAAAGCCGTGGACGCCATGGTGCACGGGACCGTCTGGCGTCATTGCCCCGTTGGGACCGGCTCGGCAGGCGAGGGTGTCGTCGGCGATCACGGCGCAGACGACGCCATTGCCGGCATCGAGCTTGGAATCGGCGGGCAGCAGCTTGGCGTCGCCATGGAGGTTGGGAGCCTGTTCGCTGTATGCGGCGGCTGCCAGCGTTGACGCGGTGATCGCGGACCTGGGTGCAGCGCCAACCGGCGCACCCCAACATTGCACGCCCATCTCGGTGATCATGCCGACCACGCATTGCACGCCCGCGGGCGTCGTGAAGCGGTAGACCGACGTGCTCGGGTGAGTGCCGATCTGTGCATAGTCCGCCAGGTTGACGGCCGGAAACGAGTCGATGTCGGGGAACTCGGCGTCACGCTCGCAATCCGCACACGCGGTTGGCGACAGCGCAATGGCCAGCGAGGCCACTGCCGCCATCATCGTTCGCACCCGTCGCACCACCTTCTGCGAGCACCGCTTTTTGCTTCCCGATTGCCGTTGGTTCTCAGGCTAATCCTGCGGCAAATCGGACAGGTCGATCCTCGAATGCGGTGAATTCGTCCAGTACATTCGATGCGGGGTGCTGCATCGGGGAGGGGATTTTCATGCCGGACAAGCGAACTAAGAAAGCAACCCAGCCGCGGCCGACGCGTCAGGTCAACGATTCTGCGGTCGTTCCGGTCGCGAAGGCGCCGGCCAAGAAGCCCGCGAAGTCGGTGAAGAAGGCGACCGCGAAAGCCGAAAAGCCGGTCAAGAAGGGGTCCGCCGGGAAGGCGGCGCCGCGTGCCGGGGCCGCGCAGCCGCCACCCAAGGCGCCGAAGCAAGCATCGCCGCGGGCCGCGAAAAGGCCACCGCCAGCACCGAAGTCGGGCATTTCTGTGCGGCGGCCCGAGGCCGTGGTTGCAAATGCGCTGGACGCGCTGGCGCTGCCGGCGCTGCCCCAGCCTGCGCCGGGGCAGGCCATCAATCTCGGACCCATCGCCGGGACCGGTTCACCGACCGGAGCGCTCGGTGCGGGAGGGACCGATCTGTGTGAGATATCGCCCGGCGGACAGGTCGCGCTGGCCGGTGACACGTTCTCGGGCGACGGTGCCTTCCAGGGGTCGTGGAGCCCGTCGATGGGCCTGCACGTCCGTCCCGGCACGCTGAACGGCAATATCCAGTTCGACCGTTCGTTCGGTGGAAACGGCACGCTCTACGCCGAGCCGCGCTCGCCCGTTATGGGCAGCAGCCAATTGCCGGCGGGCACCGTCCAGGTGTTCGGCATCGACTACGCACTCGTGGCGCGGGTGGCCAATCTCATCCCCACCGATACGCGTCTGGTGCGGATCGACCCCAACGGGCCGAATTGGCCGACGGTTCCCGGATCCTGGCGCGACGCCAGCTGGCAGGACGGCAACGAAACACAGATCAGCGGTTATCAGGCACCCGACGGCTGGGTGTACATAGTGGCCGACGGTTTCGCCCGTAACCACACCCTGCGGCTCTACCGTTGCCCCGCAGCGAATTTCACCGACCGCAACACCTGGCATGCCTGGGGGATGGTCGACGGCGGGCCGAACTGGGGATGGGATGTGGCCCCGACGCCGCTGAACGGAGACCTCTACGGCGAACTGAGCCTGCGCCTGATCGAAGGTAAGGCAGTGTTGTCCGGGTTCAATGCCTCCACCCTGAGCGTCGAGGTCAGAGTGGCCGACGACGTGACGCAAGTGGCGGCGCCGTGGACTCCGCGCACCGTGGTGGCAACCCAGGAAACGCTTCCGCAGAACTACGGCGGTTATATCGTCCCGGGCTCGACTCTCGATCAGGCCGTCATCCTGGTGAGCCAGTGGCACACTGCCACGGGCAATCCGTACAACGTGCAGCAGTTCGTCGTGAATCTTCTTCGCTGACGGGCGGTGCCACTTCGGCGACCGCTGCGCCTGAAATGCGAAAAGCCCCCGGGCTCAACGGAGTCGGGGGCTTTTCGTCATAGGCATCAGGCGGTGCGGCGCATACCGCGTTTGAGCAACAGTTCTCGTTCCGACTCACTGAGTCCGCCCCAGATGCCGTAAGGCTCACCGACAGACAGTGCGTGAGAACGGCATTGGGTAATCACCGGGCAGCTCCGGCACATCTCCTTGGCGCGCATTTCGCGTTGCGCCCGGGCCCGGCCTCGTTCGCCATCGGGGTGGAAGAACATCGACGAATCAACGCCACGGCAAAGACCTTGCATCTGCCAATCCCAGATATCGGCATTGGGTCCCGGGAGTTCCTGCGGCTGTGGCATCGGGGTGTTCCTTCCTGGATTGCGCTCTGCGCACGCACTTTTCATGCGTCCACGGGGTCGTAGTCTGAGTGGTGGGAACCGGTCCGAGTGCTGTCGCCGATGACTTCCTCGTGCTCACAACGTAGGACTGTCGGCGAAACCGCGTCAATACCGGACATATGTGCTGTATGTCCTATCGGCAGCGTGAGAATTTACATCACGTTCATCTTAATGAGCGCTTTGTGACGGTTTCGCTGCTAGCCGGATTGCTCTCCGAGTCCGCTCCGGATGGATCTGCGCACTTCGGTACGTCGCTGCCGCACAAGAGGTTTATCGACAGCTGATGAATAGTTGACATGTACGTAACATGCCGACGACAAACTATTAACTAACGCAGGTGTAGGTCAATTGATACCGTCGCTCGTGGCATCGATCTCCTCTGGCGACGGGTCCGGCGCATCGTTCGCTGACGCGGCTTTCGGTGCTGAACCCGGGTGCTGGCCGCTGCCGCATCCGGCATCGCCGCAACAGCGGTGGTTGCGTGCGGTCGCCGCGGGTGGACAGGGACGCTACGGCGATGCCGCCGCCGACCTCGCGGTGCTGCGCCGAACGGCCAGTGGCCCGCTGCTCTCACTGACGTACAGCACCCAGGGTTCGCTGATCCGTCAGCTCGGCGGCCATGGGCTGGCGCGGGGCTGGGAAGGCCGCGCGCTGGCGTTGGCCGGATCCGATGTGCAGGCCCGCGTCGATGCGCTCGTCGGGCTGGCTGCCGATGCCCTCGGAACCGGTCGGTTTGCGCTGTCGTCGGCATTGTTGGTCCGGGCGGGTCAAGTACTCGACGCCGCCGAGGACGCCCCGCCGAGGTTGGCCGTGCGGATGGCCTGGGTCGGCGCGGAGCTTGCGATGGCCACCGGAGACGGCGCCAACGCGCTCAAACATGCGCGCCGGGGTGTCGAACTTTCCGGGGCCGACACGTTGGGCATTCGTCACGTGATCAAGAGCAATGTGGTGCTGGCCGCCGCCCTCTGCTGCGCCGGGCAGGTGTCCGATGCGCGGACACAGGCCGACGCCATGCTGGAGGCCACGCAACGACACGGTCTGGTCCCGCTGCAATGGGCGCTGGCCAGCTTGCTGGACGGTATCGGCAGCAATACGCAGCCGGCGGCGCGCGTGCAGCAAATCCGGGATGCGTCTGCCGAGGTCATTCGCCGACGCGGCGGACACTGGGCGGTCAGTTAACGAAGGCTCAAGTCAACTGTCGTTATTGTTGGGCGAGCCTCCCCGCCGGGATCGGCCCGCCGTAACGTTGGAGATATCGCCGTCGATGACAATTCCAGGAGAACGTCTCGACGCCGTCGTTGCTGAGGCAGTGGCCGGCGACCGTGACGCGCTCCGGGAAGTGCTGGAGACCATTCGCCCCATCGTGGTCCGGTATTGCCGGGCTCGCGTCGGCACCGCCGAGCGAAGTGGCCTGTCAGCTGACGACGTTGCTCAGGAGGTTTGCGTGGCCGCCATGATGGCGCTGCCCCGGTACCAGGACCAGGGGAGACCGTTCCTGGCCTTTGTGTACGGCATCGCAGCGCACAAGGTGGCCGACGCCCATCGGGCCGCGGGTCGTAATAAGGCCGACCCCACCGAAGTGCTCCCCGAGCGGGTGTCGGTGGATACCGGTCCGGAGATGCGGGCGATCAAACTCGACTCCTCCGAACGGATGGAGGCACTGCTGCGGATACTCCCTGAAAAGCAGCGGGAGATCCTCATCCTGCGCGTCGTTGTCGGGATGTCCGCCGAGGAGACGGCCGAAGCGGTCGGCAGCACTCCGGGAGCGGTGCGTGTCGCGCAGCACCGGGCGCTGGCACGGTTGAAGGACGAAATCCAGGCGACGGGATACGACCGTGGCTGACGAATCACTGGACATGATTGCGCGCACCGACGCGCTGCTCGACGCGCTCGCCGGTGAACGCCGCTTCCTGCCGAGCGACCCCGGCGAACAGGCCCTGTTCTCGCTGCTCACCGACTGGCGTGACGATGTCCGGGCGCATCCGGACGACGGTGTGATCAACGAGCAGCAGGCCGTCGTCGCGCTGCACAAGGGCATGGTCGACAACAGTCCGGTCCGCCGGTCGCGGCGGGGACTGACGGTGGTGGCTTCGGCCGCGGCGGCCGTGATGTGCATCGGCGGCTTCGGTGCGGTCGTGGCCGGCGCCGGTCCGGGCGACCCGCTGTACGGCTTGCACACCATGCTGTTCGGGGAGCCCCAGTCGGTGCGGGACGACAAGGTGGCTCTCGTCGCCAAGACGGAGATGCAGCAGGTAAAGCAGCTGATCGACCAGGGCGACTGGGTACAGGCGCAGCAGAAACTGCAGGCCGTCAGTACCCAGGTGCAGAGCGTCGACAACGTCGGCACCAAGACGGATCTGATCCAGCAGTGGAACGAACTCAGCGTCAAGGTCGGTACCCGCGATGCTACGGCGACATTGCCGTCGCAGGTGCCCGGCGAGCCTGCACCGCAGGTCCCGCCCGGGGTGACGTTGATGGAGCTGCCGCCGCCGCCCACCACCAAAACGACGACCGAGCTACCCACCACGTCGGAGACCGACCCCCGGACGACGCCGGGCGCGACGACGTCGCCGGAGAGTCCGCTACCCACGACCTCAGGTGTCCAGACCAGTCCGGGTGCGGAGACGACGTCACCGGATGCCGCGACGTCACCGTCGGTGAGCACCACGGCACCGACTTCCGACGCCCCGGCGACGACGTCGGCCGGGCGCACGCCGACCACATCGGCGGACGCGACCACAACGGCACCGACCCAGGTATCGGGGACGACCACTTCGGCGCAGGCCCCGGCCACGACCGCCACTACGTCGGCGGCACCCGCCACCACGTCAGCGGCGCCCGGCACCACGTCAGCGCAGGCTCCGGCCACGACGACGCCATCCACGTCGGCGCAGGCCCCGGGTACCACGGGCTCGACGGCAACGTCGCCGCCCACGACGGCCACCACCAGTGCGTCTGCGGCCCGGGCGGCCACTACTGCCGAGGCGACCACCGGTACGTCGGCTGCGACAGCCGTTGTCGGGACCACATCCGCGACGGCACCGCCCGCGGTGGCGACGACCACGCCGCAAGCTGCGGTGACCCAGAATTCGGCAGCGCCGACGTCGATGCCTTCACACGTGGTGGCGACGACTGCGCCGGCCCCGGCGGCTCAGGTGCCGGCGCAGGCCCCGACACGGCTAGGCCCGGGGCTGGCGCCGGGCACGACGCCGGTACCGGTTCCCGGCGTGGGCCATTGATTCCGCGCTGACCGAACGTCAGCTGTCAGCGATATCCGTCACTGTCGGTGGTGGCCTCGTTGAGCGAGGCGTCGGCATACCCGCGGCAGTAGTCCCAGGTGACATAGGCGTCGGGCTCGGGGTCGTATGCCGGTTCGTGCGGGCGCACCGTGCCGTCGACGAGGAGCTGCAACAGGTTCGCCCGCAGCATGTCCCAGTCGTGATAGTGGTCTTGCTGGCACTCGTCACAGCAGACCACCAGGCCGCGAATTCCTTTGTGTGCCAACAGGGCTTCGTAGACGGCCAGATCGGCGAGATCGGCTTCGACGGCGATGCGCTCCTGCGGATCGAGCGGTTGGCCCGGTTCGATCGCATCCAGTGCCGCCGATGGGTCGCACGGATCGTCGGCGAATGGATCGGGCGGCAAACCCGGGGGCAGGTGGTCGCGCACGTCTCTACAGTACGCAGCCGTGTCGGCATCGCGCCAGCGGACGGTGCCTGCACCCAGCGACCGGCGCGGTCCGCAGAAGCCCAGCGAGCCGATAGGATTGGGCATTCCCATTCGACGGAGGTGACTCAATGGAGGCGCATATGGCCGGCCTGCTCGATGACGCCGTGCCGACGGGTGGGGACGACCCGCACAAGATCGCGATGCTGGGCCTGACCTTTGACGATGTCCTGCTGCTGCCGGCGGCCTCGGACATCATTCCGGCCACCGCCGACACGTCCAGCCAGCTCACCCGCAAAATCCGCCTCAAGGTGCCGCTGGTCAGCTCCGCCATGGACACCGTGACCGAGTCCCGGATGGCGATCGCGATGGCCCGCGCCGGCGGCATGGGTGTGCTGCACCGCAATCTGCCGGTGGCCGAACAGGCCGGTCAGGTCGAGACGGTCAAGCGGTCCGAGGCCGGCATGGTCACCGACCCGGTCACCTGCTCGCCGGACAACACGCTCGCCGAGGTCGACGCCATGTGCGGCCGGTTCCGGATCTCGGGTCTGCCGGTCGTGGATAAGCAGGGGCAGCTCGTCGGGATCATCACCAACCGCGATATGCGCTTCGAGGTCGACCAGAACAAGCCCGTGTCTGAGGTCATGACCAAGGCCCCGCTGATCACCGCGCGCGAGGGTGTCTCCGCCGACGCTGCGCTGGGCCTGCTGCGCCGCCACAAGATCGAGAAACTGCCCATCGTCGACGGTCACGGCAAGCTCACCGGCCTGATCACCGTCAAGGACTTCGTCAAGACCGAGCAACACCCGCTGGCCACCAAGGACAGCGATGGCCGGCTTTTGGTCGGTGCGGCGGTCGGCGTCGGTGACGATGCCTGGGTGCGGGCCATGTCGCTGGCCGATGCGGGTGTCGACGTGCTGATCGTCGACACCGCCCACGCACACAATCGCCGGGTGCTCGACATGGTCGGCAAGGTGAAGGCTGAGGTCGGCGACCGGGTCGAGGTGGTCGGCGGCAACGTGGCCACGCGGGCCGCGGCTGCCGCCCTGGTGGAAGCCGGTGCCGATGCCGTCAAGGTCGGTGTGGGGCCGGGTTCCATCTGCACCACCCGTGTCGTGGCCGGCGTCGGCGCACCGCAGATCACCGCGATCTTGGAAGCGGTGGCGGCGTGTGGTCCGCACGGCGTTCCGGTGATCGCCGACGGCGGCCTGCAGTACTCCGGAGACATCGCCAAGGCGCTGGCCGCCGGTGCGTCGACGGCCATGCTGGGTTCACTGCTGGCCGGCACCGCCGAGGCCCCGGGCGATCTGATCTTCGTCAACGGCAAGCAGTTCAAGAGCTACCGGGGCATGGGGTCGCTGGGCGCCATGCAGGGCCGCGGGGAAGGAAACGCCGTTCGCGGGTCCTATTCAAAGGACCGCTACTTCCAGGACGACGTGCTCTCCGAAGACAAGCTCGTTCCAGAGGGCATCGAGGGCCGGGTTCCGTTTCGCGGCCCGCTGTCCACCGTCATCCACCAGCTCAGTGGCGGCCTCCGGGCCGCCATGGGTTACACCGGTTCGGCGACCATCGAGGACCTGCAGAAGGCACAATTCGTCCGGATCACCGCGGCTGGGCTCAAGGAGAGTCATCCGCACGACATCACGATGACGGTCGAAGCGCCGAATTACTACGCTCGCTAACGCCCGTCAGGCAGGCTAGGGGTTACTGCAAATATGCGCGACATGGTTGAGATCGGCATGGGCCGAACCGCTCGCCGCACCTATGAACTGGACGACATCGCGATCGTCCCATCCCGGCGGACCCGGTCGTCGAAGGACGTGTCCACCGCATGGCAACTGGACGCCTACCGGTTTGAGATCCCGGTGGTCGCGCATCCCACGGATGCCATCGTGTCCCCGGAGTTCGCCATCGAGATGGGGCGGCTCGGCGGCCTCGGTGTGCTCAACGGCGAAGGCCTGATCGGCCGGCACGCCGACGTCGAGGACAAGCTGGCCCAGCTCGTCGAGGTTGCGGCCAAGGAGCCGGAGCCGGCGGCGACGCGGCTGCTGCAGCAGTGGCATTCCGCGCCGCTGGACCATGATCTGCTCGGTGCGGCGGTGGCGCGGGTGCGCGAGGCCGGAGTCACCACGGCGGTGCGTGTCAGCCCGCAGAACGCGCAGGCGCTGACCCCGACACTGGTGGCCGCCGGTATCGACCTGCTGGTAATTCAGGGCACTATCATCTCCGCCGAACGCGTTGCCTCCGACGGGGAGCCGCTGAACCTCAAGACCTTCATCTCGGAATTGGACGTACCGGTGGTGGCCGGCGGCGTGCTCGACCACCGCACGGCGCTGCATCTGATGCGTACCGGTGCGGCCGGTGTGATCGTCGGTTACGGGTCGACGTCGGGGGTGACCACCAGCGACGAGGTGCTGGGGATCAGCGTGCCGATGGCCACTGCGATCGCCGACGCGGCCGCCGCGCGGCGCGAATACCTCGACGAGACCGGCGGCCGGTACGTGCACGTGCTCGCCGACGGCGACATCCACACCTCCGGTGACCTGGCGAAGGCGATCGCGTGCGGGGCCGACGCCGTGCTCTTGGGTCCGCCGCTGGCGGTGGCCGCCGAGGCGCCCGGCGACGGCTGGTTCTGGCCGGCTGCGGCGGCGCACCCGTCGCTGCCCCGTGGCGCGCTGCTGCAGGTCGCCGAGGGCGAGCGTCCGGCCCTGGAGCAGGTGCTGTCAGGCCCGTCGGATGACCCGTTCGGATCGCTGAATCTCGTTGGCGGGCTTCGTCGTTCGATGGCCAAGGCTGGCTACTGCGATCTCAAGGAATTCCAGAAGGTCGGCCTGACCGTCGGCAGCTAGAGCACTTTTTGACCGCGAGCAGACACAGAATTCCCACTTTCGAACCGATTTAGGCAATTCTGTGTCTGCTCGGACTGGACAGGTGGGTACGCAACCGCTGAACCAACCTGTCCGGGTATTGGCGCACATCGCTGACCACTATCGGCACGACAACCCACCCCAACTCCTGCAATGCAGCCAACCTCTTTCTGTCTCTGAGCATTTCAGCGGGTCCCGAGTGCCATTCGATGCTCTCGTACTCGGCGATCAGCAGGGCTTCAGGCCAGGCGAAATCTGCGCGATAGGTTTCACCGTCGAGACCGATGACCGCGTACTGCAGTTCGGGCCGCGGCAGATCGCGGTCGATCATCACCAACCGCGCTTCGCTTTCCATCGCGGATTCAGCTCGGCCGTCGGCATATTGGAGAAGTTCGCGCACGGCGACGATTCCGCGTCGGCCCCGTTGTTCGTTTATCGCATGCCGTAGTTGGTCCAGAGTGCAGTGTCCGGAGCGCAACGTCGCATCGAGGGTCGCGAGCGCACGGGGCCGCGGGAGTTGGCGTGCGACTTCGATAGCAGTCCACGCCGGGGCGGTCGCAAGGTTCCCCGCGACCCGGCGAAGAGGGGCGCCGATACGCTGGTGCACCATCAATCCGACCGTCGGACGCATCCGGGTGCCTGGATCCAGCACGTGGACTGCGATTGTGTTCTCTACGTCGAATCCATACATTGCGGCGGCGGTCCCGAGACATGCGACGGGTTCCTCGTCGATGAGCGGGCTTAGAGCGCGGAATCGTTCGACTGTCGACATCCCCGGATGGCCGTACACGCCGTACCAGATGCGGACGAGTTCGCCGGTGCGTATAACCGCATCGAGTTCCTTGCGGGTCAGTACTGTCAGGAGCTGTCGTGTCGTCGCGAATCCACCGTGAGTGTTCAAGATCTCCAGAACAGCGAGTTTCATGGCGGGCATGTTGCGGGTATGTCGCCGCGGAGGCCATTCACCCCAGCGCCAGCCTGTGAATGACGTGTGCCGAGCAGACACAGAATTGCCGTTCAACGAGCAGATCAGGGTAATTCTGCGTCTGCTCGCGGCCTAGAGTTGGGCCCATGGAACCGGATTACGACGTGCTGGTCATTGGGTCGGGTTTCGGGGGCAGCGGGACGGCCCGGCGGCTCACCGAGAAGGGCTATCGCGTCGGCGTGCTCGAAGCCGGCCGCCGCTTCAGCGACGCCGAGTTCGCGGACACCTCCTGGGATCTGCGTAAGTTCCTGTGGGCGCCCAAGCTGGGCTGTTACGGCATCCAGCGGATTCACCTGCTGCGCAACGTCATGATCCTGGCCGGCGCCGGGGTGGGCGGCGGGTCGCTGAACTACGCCAACACGCTGTACGTGCCTCCGGCTCCGTTCTTCAACGACAAACAGTGGGCGCACATCACCGACTGGCGCGCCGAGTTGATGCCCCACTACGAGCAGGCCAAGCGGATGCTGGGTGTGGTCACCAACCCGACATTCACCGACGCCGACCGCATCATGAAAGAGGTCGCCGACGACATGGGTGTCGGCGACACCTTCGTGCCGACGCCGGTCGGGGTGTTCTTCGGCCCCGGCGACACCAAGGCCCCGGGACAACGTTGCGCCGACCCGTATTTCGGCGGCGCGGGTCCGGAGCGCACCGGCTGCATCGAATGCGGTGAATGCATGACCGGTTGTCGGCACGGCGCCAAGAACACCCTCGTCAAGAACTACCTCGGACTTGCAGAATCCGCTGGCGCACAAGTGCATCCGTTGACGACGGTCACTGGGTTCGGCCCGCGCGCCGATGGGCTGTGGCAGGTCAGCACCGTACGCACGGGCCGGACGCTGCGCCGTGACCGCAAGACCTTCACCGCCACCCACCTGGTGCTGGCGGCCGGTACGTACAACACGCAGAAGCTGTTGTTCAAAATGCGCGATGGCGGGCGGTTGCCGCGGCTGTCGGCGAAGCTGGGCGTGCTCACGCGTACCAACTCCGAGTCGATCGTCGGTGCCGGACGTCTCGAGGCGCGCCCGGACCTGGACCTCACACACGGTGTGGCGATCACCTCGTCGATCCATCCCACAGCGGATACCCACGTCGAGCCGGTGCGCTACGGCAAGGGATCCAACGCGATGGGCCTGCTGCAGACGCTGATGACCGACGGGCCGAGCCCGGAGGGCTCAACAAGCTCAGCCACCCCGCGCTGGCGCCAGCTACTCGATCAGGCCGGTGAAGACCCGAAGAACATGCTGCGCATGCTCAACCCGAAGCAGTGGAGCGAGCGCACGATGATCGCGTTGGTGATGCAGCACCTGGACAACTCGATCACCACCTACACCAAACGCGGCCGGTTCGGTGTGCGCCGGATGACCAGCAAACAGGGCCACGGTCAGCCGAACCCCACCTGGATTCCGGCCGGCAACGAGGTCACGCGACGCATCGCCGCCAAGATCGACGGGGTTGCCGGCGGCACCTGGGGCGAGCTGTTCAACATTCCGCTGACCGCGCACTTCCTCGGCGGCGCGGCGATCGGCGATTCGCCTGAGACCGGCGTCATCGACCCGTATCAGCGGGTGTACGGGTACCCGACGCTGTCGGTGGCCGACGGTGCGGCGGTCTCGGCGAATCTCGGGGTGAACCCGTCGTTGTCGATCACCGCGCAGGCCGAACGGGCGGCCTCGCTGTGGCCGAACAACGGCGAGGCAGATCAGCGGCCGGAGCAGGGCGAGCCTTACCGCAGGCTCGACCCCATTGCGCCGAACCATCCGGTGGTGCCGGCCGATGCACCCGGCGCGTTGCGGCGCCTGCCGATAGAACCCGTCGGGAACTGACGCTCAGCTGGCGACGGCCTGTAGCGGGGCACCGCTGACGACGCGGCTGCGTTGACCGTGGATGTCCACCGGGATATCGCCCATCAGGGTGACCCGGTGCATCAGCCTGTGCTGATCGTCGTAGTCGTCGACCGCACGGTGCTGGGTGGCGCGGTTGTCCCAGATCGCAACATCGCCGGCTTCCCAATTCCAGCGGATGGTGTTCTCCGGCATGGTGATTCGTCGTTGCAGTAGTTCCGTGATCTGGTGTGATTCGTGCGCGTCGAAGCCGACGAGGCTGCGGACGAAGTCGCCGAGCACCAGGGTGCGTTCCCCGGTTTCGGGATGCACGCGGACCACGGGGTGCTCGGTGCGGAAATCCGGCTTTTCGAATGCCGCGCGAAACAGCTTCTGTTCATCGGTCGTCGTGTCGGCGGATGTGGCGGCGTAGTCGTACCGATTGCTGTGCAGGGCCCACAGGTTCTCGGCCAGACGCTTGAGCGGATCAGGCAGCTCCTCGTAGGCGGCGGCGGTCGATGCCCACAGTGTCGATCCGCCGTAGGTGGGCAGGGTCACCGCGCGCAGCACCGAGATCGACGGGTAGTTGGGTGCGAACGTGACGTCGGTGTGCCAGCGGTTGGCCTTGCCGTACTCGGAGTTGATCGGCGTGATGATCGGGGTGTCCACGTCGGCGAGATGGGCCGCCGCGGGATGACCGATGGGGGTGCCGAGGCGCGCGGCGAAGGCGTGCTGGCGAGCGTCGTCGAGGTGCTGCTGGCCGCGGAAGAAGATCACCCGATGGGTCAGCAGCGCCTCGCGAATGGCGCCGACGGTGTCACCGTCGAGTTCGCCGCCGAGGCGCACGCCGTCGATGCGGGCGCCGATGCGGGCGCTCAGTTTGGTGACGATCGGGGTGGTGGTCATCGCAGGTCCTGACTGTTGAAGACTGCCGTAGTCAACTGACTACAGTTGATGTGGGCTAGTGTAGTCGTATGACTACGCGCACGGCAACGTCCCAGGTTCGCGCTACCCCGACGGGCCGTGATGAGGTTTCGGCGGCCGTGTTGGGCGCTGCCGCGGAGCTGTTCGCAGAACGCGGCCCCGCCGCCACGTCGATCCGTGACATCGCCGCCCGCTCGAAGGTGAACCACGGGCTGATCTTTCGGCACTTCGGCGCCAAGGACCGCCTCGTCGGTGCGGTGCTCGACCACCTGGTGGTCCAGCTGACGGAGCTGCTGGACGCCGGGGCTCCGGCGGCCGACGTTGATCGGGCAATCGACCGCCACACCCGGGTGATGGCGCGCGCGCTGCTCGACGGCTACCCCGCGGCGCAACTGCAGACCAGCTTCCCCAACATCGCACGGTTACTCGACGAGGTGGTGCCTCGCTACGACGACGAGGCCGCCGCCCGGCTTGCCATCGCGAATGCCCTTGCGCTGCAGATCGGTTGGCGGTTGTTCGGTCCGTTCCTGCGTCGTGCGCTGGAGTTGGAGACCCTGACCGAGGCGGAGTTGAAGCAGGCGGTCGACGCGGAGGTGGCGCGCATCGTCACGCCGGGCTGATGGAGCGCGCCATCAACTAGAGGTGCTGGCGCAAGAAGTCCGTCACGCTCTTGCGAAACGCCCGCATCGCCGGCGCTTTCAGTGCCACGCCGTCGGCGCCGTGGTACATGCCGGGCACGGTGACGAGTTCACACGGCACCCCGGCCGCCTTCAGCCGTTCCGCGTAGTCGACGGATTCGTCGTAGAGCAGATCCAGATCACCCACGCCCACCCAGGCCGGCGCCAGGCCGGACAGGTTCTCCCGGCGGCTGGCCGCGGCGTACTCGGGTGCATCCTCCAGGCGGGGTTCACGTCCCAGATAGGCCGTCCAGCCGAACAGGTTGGATGCCGGTGTCCACATGAATCGGCCGCGGTCGCCGTGGTCCCGCAGGGCCGACCGATCGTCCAGCATCGGGTAGATCAAGGCCTGTGCGCGCAGTGCAATGCCTTCGTCGTAGGCGCGCTGGGCCACCGCCGCCGACAATCCACCGCCTGCCGATGAGCCGGTGACCGCCAAACGGCCCGGGTCGATGCCGAGTTCGTCGGCGTTGGTCACCATCCAGCGCAGCGCCGCCATGCAGTCGTCGATTGCGGCCGGGTAGGGATGCTCGGGGGCCAGCCGGTAATCGGGGGAGACGACGACGGCGTCGAGATCGCGAGCTGTGCGACTGCTGCCGACGGCTTCCGCCTGGGGTGAGCCCAGGATCATGCCGCCACCGTGGATGTAGAGGACGCCCGGGCGCAGTCGGGTGCCGCGCGGCGTGGTGACGGTCACCGGCACCGGAGGGGTGCCGACGAGCCGGTCTTGCACCCGCACACCGCGACCGGCCGGCGTTCTGACCTTGCCGTAGACCAGTCGCGCCCGGGGCAGTGATCTGGCGGTGGTGTCGCTGGCCAGGAACAACAGCAGTGGGCTGCGGAGTTCGCCGGGAACCAGGGTGAGGGCGTCTCGAACGGTTAGGTAGCGGCGGGCGACCAGTCCGGCGGTTCCGAGGGTGGCGACTGCGAGGGTGGCGACTGCGAGCGGCTTTTTCATCGTGGGCAACGGTATAGCCCGACGACTCGGCAGGCGGGCGATTTGCGGGTCGTTAAACTCCTAGGAGTGGAATCTCAGCCTGCCTCGCAGCGTCCGGTCTTGGTCGTCGACTTTGGTGCCCAGTACGCCCAACTGATCGCGCGGCGGGTACGCGAAGCGCGGGTCTACTCCGAGGTGGTTCCGCATACCGCCACGGCCGCGGAGATCAAGGCCCGCAACCCCCAGGCCATCGTGCTCTCCGGCGGCCCGGCGAGTGTGTACGCCGACGGTGCGCCGCAGCTGGATCCCGACGTGTTCGACCTGGGCGTGCCGGTCTTCGGCATCTGTTACGGCTTTCAGGCGATGGCGCAGGCACTCGGCGGCACGGTGGCCCACACCGGCTCCAGCGAGTACGGCCGCACCGAGATGAAAGTCGTTGGGGGTGAGCTTCATTCAGGTCTGCCGGACACCCAGCCGGTGTGGATGAGCCATGGCGACGCCGTGACCGCGGCGCCGGAGGGGTTCGAGGTGACGGCCAGCAGCGCCGGTGCGCCGGTGGCGGCTTTCGAGGACCGGACCCGCCAGCTGGCCGGCGTGCAGTACCACCCCGAGGTCATGCACACCCCGCACGGGCAACAGGTGCTCAGCAGGTTTCTGCACGACTTTGCGGGTATCGGCGCCACCTGGACGCCTGCCAACATCGCCGAGGCGCTCATCGAGCAGGTCCGCAACCAGATCGGGGACGGCCGGGCGATCTGCGGTCTGTCCGGCGGGGTGGATTCGGCGGTCGCCGCCGCACTGGTGCAGCGGGCCATCGGTGACCGGCTGACGTGCGTGTTCGTCGACCACGGGCTGCTGCGCGCCGGCGAACGTGCCCAGGTCGAACGCGACTTCGTCGCCGCCACGGGCGCCAAGCTCGTCACCGTCGACGTCTCGCAGCGCTTCCTCGACGCCCTGTCGGGAGTGACCGATCCCGAAGGTAAGCGCAAGATCATCGGCCGGGAATTCATCCGCGCCTTCGAGGGCGCAGTGCGCGACACCCTGGGTAGCAGTGCGGAGGAGACCGAGTTCCTGGTGCAGGGCACGCTGTACCCGGACGTCGTGGAGTCCGGTGGGGGTGCCGGCGCGGCGAACATCAAGAGTCACCACAATGTCGGCGGTCTGCCGGCCGATTTGAAGTTCAAGCTCGTCGAGCCGCTGCGGCTGCTGTTCAAAGACGAGGTTCGCGCGGTCGGGCGGGAGTTGGGTCTGCCCGAGGAAATCGTTGCGCGCCAACCATTTCCAGGACCCGGCCTGGGTATCCGCATCATCGGTGAGGTCACCGCGTCGCGGTTGGACACGCTGCGCCGGGCGGACGCGATCGCCCGCGAGGAACTCACCGCCGCCGGTTTGGACCATCAGATCTGGCAGTGCCCGGTGGTGCTGCTGGCCGATGTCCGTTCGGTCGGTGTGCAGGGCGACGGTCGCACCTACGGGCATCCGATCGTGCTGCGTCCGGTGTCCAGTGAGGACGCCATGACCGCCGACTGGACCCGGATTCCATATGAAGTGCTGGAACGGATATCGACCCGGATCACCAATCAGGTGCCCGAGGTCAACCGCGTGGTGCTCGACGTGACGAGCAAGCCGCCGGGCACCATCGAGTGGGAGTGATACGCCGGCGTTCGCGGACGGCCTCTCATTGACTTGTTCTTGCTAGTTCTTGTCGATTGTCGGGCCTAGTCTGAAGGTACGACTCAACGATGCGTCGATGGGACACGGCAATGATCACCCAGTGGATCGAGAACTGTTCAGTACAGCGAATCGGGTTGCGTGGCGGCCTGGTGCTCAACCTCGATGACGACAACGAATTGGTCATCACCCGCCCGTTTCACCTGCACCTGCCGCCGGTGGGCAGATTTTCGGACGACACGGTCGACATCGACCCAATGGCGGTCCCCGACTATGAACGGCCGCTGCTCGATTTCTCCGGCGCCGTCTGCACCCACGCCGAAGTCGAGGATGACGGCACCCTACGGCTGACGTTCGCGGGTGGACACGGCATCGAGGTGCCGCCCGATGAGCAGCAGGTGGCATGGGAGCTGTACGGCAAACGACACGGCTTCATGGTCTGCCTGCCGGGGGGCTGCGTACGGGTGGTTCGCCACGACGACAACGCGGCGCTCAACACCCGCTGACACGCGCCTGCGGCGACGAGAGCGTTGACCCCCGCTTGTGGCGTCTGACCGTGGAACGGATGCGATTCCAGGTTCGTCAGGCGTCGGGTGTGTGTACTCGTTGCGCGATCCACGGCAGTGCGTCGGCAAAGGCGTGCGCGGCGAATTGCCAGGTGTGATAGCCGGGATACACCCGTAGCACGCACCCGATATCCGCCGCCACCGCCGCTGCGCACAGGTCCGGCAGTGCACCCTTTTCACGGAACTCGTTGGCGTCGTCATGTCCGCCGAATCCCACGGGCGCGGCGTGGTTCTGTGGCCGGTCGGGCAGGTTCTTCGTCTTATCGTCGGCCGGCTCCTGAGAGTCGTCGAAGTATCCCGCCACCCCGGCGTACGGCCGGTGCTGCGCCATCACCGTGCGCGGGTCGAACCTGTCCCAGGCAGTCGCGTCGCCGCCGTAGAGCCGTGCGATGGTCTGTTCCCTGGTGCCCGAATTGGGTCCGCGATCGCCGCCGATGTCCTCGAAGGTGTTGAACAGGTCCGGGTGCATGACGGTCAGGTCGATGGCACAGGTTCCGCCCATCGACCAGCCGACGACAGCCCAGTCAGCGGGGTTCGACGAGGTATCGAACTCTGAGATGAGAGCGGGGCGAACATCTTTCGTCAGATGGTCGGCGGCGTTGCCCCGGGGCCCGTTGACGCATTCGGTGTCGTTGTTGAAGCTGCCGCTGGAGTCGACGAAGACCAGGACCGGTGCTGCCCCGTTGTGTGCGCGGGCGTAGCGGTCCATGACGGAAATGGCATCTCCGGTGCGAATCCAGTTGGTGGGATTGGCGAATTCGCCCGCGATCATCATCACCGCCGGCAGCTTCGGCGGCACGGCTCCGGCGAACCAGGCCGGTGGCAGGTAGACGTATTCGGTGCGGTGCTTGAACCCGCTGGCGTCATCGGGGAAGTTGACGGGTACCAACTTCCCGGAGTCGGGGTGGGTGTTGCGCAGCGCGCCAAGCGTTTTCGCGTCGATCTGGTCGGGCATCGGCCCCGCGGTCAGATCACCCCAGGCGCGCTCAACGGTGGAGTAGTAACCGACCCACTGGTTCAGCACGCTCAGGGCGCTCAGCAGCGTCAGCGGTACGGCCAGTATCGACAATGCCCGCCGCCACCATCGGGCGCCGCGGAAACCGAATACCGCCAAGGCGATCGAAGCGGCGAAGACGGCGGTCCACACCCACAGAGCCAGGGGAGCCGGATCCGACGCCAGGCCCTGGGAGTTCATGTAGGCCCGTACGCCGAGGGCGGTGAGGACTCCGACGGCCGCACCGACCGGCAGCCACACCCATCGCCAGCGACGCGTCCGCCAGCCGATGGCCACCAACAGAACTGCGGCGGCGAGCAGTTGGATGCACAACGGCAGCCACCCGACCAGAAGAGATGTGCCGTGGTTCCAGTGGCCGAAATTCGGGTCGGGGAGCCGCGGCATCATCGTCGGGACGGGAACCGCCGGCGGCTGTGGAAATGGCGTCGGATCGTTCGGCGGCACCTTTTCACTGTGCAACGTTTTTCTTACAGAAACCTGTCAGGCAAGGCCGACGGTGGGCGAATTTTGGACGAGCGGAATCCGTCCTTTTGCCGATCCCGGTGCCGCTTTACACCCCATCCGCAACAGGTGTCGCAACCGCCCCGCCGCGCTTGACCCTGTCGGTGGGTGGGTGTTTACTCCCGCTATCGAACAAATATTCGAATGAGAGCAAGGTTGGGAGGTGGTGAATGACGTCTGCGCTGGCGCTTGAGCAGTCCCTGGAAAGCCGCAGTGAACTGCTGAAACAGCTGCGTAAACAGATGGCGGCGGTGCCCTCCCGGGTGGGTTCGAGCCGGCGGGGTCAGCTTCCCGCGGATATCGCCCTGCCGGTTGGTGAAAGTTTGCTACCGATACCTGATCTGGTCGCTGATCTGCTGCCCGCGGGGTTGCCGAAGGGGGCCGTGGGGGTGGTGACCGGGGCGCGGTCGCTGTCGTTGAGCATGGCTGCGGCAGTGACGGCGGCCGGCGGGTTCGTCGCCATCGTCGGCCAGCCGGATGCCGGCCTGCTGGCCGCCGCCGAGATGGGGGCGGACCTGGACCGGCTGGCCGTGATACCGGACCCGGGGGCCGATCCCGTCGAGGTGGCGGCGGTGCTGATGGATGGCATGGATCTGGTGGTGCTGGGGTTGCGCGGACGCGCGGTGCCCCCGAGTCGGGCGCGTGCGGTGACGGCCCGGGCCCGGCACAAGGGGTGCACCTTGCTCATCGCCGACGGCGACTGGCCGGGGGCGGCGGTCCGGCTGGACGCGCGGGTGTGCGGATACGAGATGGCCGGTGACCGGCGGCCTGGGTTCGGCAGGATCAGCCAGGTCCGGCTGTCCACGCGGGCCCGAGCGCGGACGGGGTGAGATGCCCGGAAGAGTGCTGGCATTGTGGTGCATGGACTGGCCGGCCGTGGCGGCTGCGGCAGCTGGGGGGCTCACCGCCACTGCGCCGGTGGCGGTGACACTGGCCAACCGGGTGGTGGCCTGCTCGGCAGCGGCACGTGCGACGGGGGTGCGGCGTGGGCTGCGTCGCCGCGAAGCGCAGGCCCGGTGTCCGCAATTGCACGTCGTCGCTGCCGATCCGGCCAGGGATGCCCGGTTCTTCGAGAGCGTGGTGGTCGCTGTCGATGATCTGGTGCCCCGGGTCGAGGTGCTGCGCCCGGGGCTGCTGGCATTGTCGATGCGCGGTCCGGTCCGCTATTTCGGGTCCGAGCAGGCGGTGGCCGAGCGACTGGTCGATGCGGTCGCCGCCGCAGGCGCCGAATGTCAGACCGGTATCGCCGATGAATTGCCCACTGCGGTGTTCGCTGCACGTGCGGGACGGGTAATCGCCGTCGGCAAGGACGCGGCGTTCCTGTCTGGGCTGTCCATTCGTGAACTGGTCGCCGAACCCAGCCTGTCGGCCCCCAGCCGCGACGATGTGGTGGACCTGCTGTGGCGCTTGGGGATTCGCACCATCGGGCAGTTCGCCGCGCTCTCACGATCGGATGTGGCCTCCCGGTTCGGCGCCGATGCAGTGGTCGCGCACCGGATGGCGTGCGCCGAACCGATGCGTGGGCCCTCGGGCCGGGAGTTACCGCCCGATCTGGATGTGGTCATGCAATGCGACCCACCGGTCGACCGGATTGATGCGGCGGCGTTCGCCGGTCGCTCGCTGGCCGCCGACCTGCACCGTCGGCTGGAATCGGCGGGAGTCGGGTGTACCCGTTTGGCCATCCACGCGCTGACTGCCGGCGGCGCCGACTTGAGCCGGGTATGGCGGTGCGCCGAGCCGCTGACCGAGGATGCCACCGCCGACCGGATCCGATGGCAGCTCGACGGCTGGCTCAATCAGCGTAACCCCGCCGACCGGCCGGCCGGGCCGATCACAGTGCTGAGGCTGGAACCGGTCGAGGTTATTTCCGCTGCGGCACTGCAACTTCCATTGTGGGGAGGGTCCGGTGACGAAGACCGGATGCGGGCTCGCCGGGCCCTGCTGCGGGTGCAGGGTCTGCTCGGTCCGGAAGCCGTTCAGCTGCCGGTGCTCAGCGGGGGCCGCGGACCGGCTGAACGCATCACGTTCACCTCGCTGGGGGACGAGCCGGTTCCCCGTGCCGATCCCGATCAGCCATGGCCCGGACAGCTGCCCGAACCGGCGCCGTCGGTTTTGCTCGATGATCCAGTGGAACTGCTTGACGCCCAGGGTGATCCAGTCCGAGTGACCTCGCGGGGGTTGTTCTCGGGGCAGCCGGCGACGCTCGTCAGCTCCGCGGCCTCCGGTGGCGGCGCCCGGCAGTATCGGGGTGCGTTGCGCTGGTGGGCAGGTCCGTGGCCGGTGGACGAGCGCTGGTGGGACCCGCAGGCCAGTGTGTCCGGCCGCACCTCACGCGCCCAGGTTTTGCTGGAAAACCTTTCTGCAGCAAACGAATACGGAATGGCGCTGCTGCTGTGCTACCGGCAGCGGCGGTGGTATGTGGAGGGTGCCTATGAGTGACGGTCAGCCAGCTGCCGGGCGAACGGCCCGACCCGGTCGATGAATCGGTCGAAGAAACCCTGCGGGTCCACGTCGATGCCCACCCCGGCATTGGCCTGTCTGCCCCAGTGGCCGGACCAGTCGGCGATCGTCATGCCGCGGGTCAGGGTTCCGGTCAGCTCGACATCCACGGTGGCCGGACGCGTGGTGACGAGTTCGGGGTCCAGCGCGACCGCCGCGGCCAGCGGATCGTGCAGATGCGCGAGATAGCCCTCGCCCTGCTCGTAGTGGAATTCGAAGTAGAACCGCATGGCGTCCTCGAGCACCCGGATCAACGGGTTGCCGGCGGCCGAACGGGTACCGCGGGGGTCGTCGACGCTCATCGTGGTGCTCGGCGCGTCCGCCGCGACCGCCAGGCGGGCCAATATCTGCGGGGTCATCGCGATGTTCTCGGTCAGGTTGAGCCCCAACACGATCAGTGGCGACGCCGGCTGCGCTTCGGTCGCCTCGGCTGACGCGGTTTCCCAGGCATGGAACACCTCGGCCGCGGCTTCCGGGTCGACGCTGATGTTCCATTCGGCGACCGGTGTGGTGTTGCCGCGGTATTCGAAGGCGCCACCCATCACCACCAGGCGGCGTAACAGCCAGGGCAGGGCAGGCTCGATACGCAGTGCCAGTGCCAGATTGGTCAGCGGGCCGGTAGCCAGACCGATCAGTTCGCCGGGGTGCTCGCGCGCCGCAGCGACCCACGCGTGCGCGGCATCGCCGGTGCTCAGCACCCGATCGCCGGGTGACAGCTGCGCATACCCAAGGCCGCCGGGTCCGTGGGTGTCCTCGGCGGTGCGCAACGTAGTGGCCAACGGCACGTCGGAGCCCCGAAATACCGGTATGTCAGGTTGTCGGCAGAGTTCAAGCAGCCCAAGGTTGTTCACACACACCTGGCGCACCCCGACGTTGCCGGCGGTCGAGGCTATCCCCACCACGCGGGCGTCGTCGCTGGCGAACAGGTAGGCCAGGGCCATCGCATCGTCGACACCGGTGTCCACATCAACGAACAGCGGTGCCGCCGGCGACCGGCCGGGGTTGCCTGCCGCAATCGTCACTCGGCCGACCCTACGCGTTGCCGCCGGACCGCGCGAGCACGTGTCGTCATGGGGAAGCGTTCGACGGCCGGCGCGGCATCAGCCGAGCTTGGCGATCCCCACATACACCGAACTCAGTGCCGAGGTCTGCGACAGCGGATCCAGTTCATCGCCGACAAGTAGATTGCGGTTGACACCGTAGGACTGCGGGTCGCCGCCGCTGACCGGATCGAACACCCGTGACCCCCAGCCGTGGTCGATGATGAGCAGCCCCGGCCGCGGACGATCGCTGACCGTCGCGGTGAGTTCGACCACGCCGACCGCGGAGAACACCCGCACGGCATCGCCGTCACCGATGCCCGTCGCCGCGGCGTCGGCGGGATGGATGAGTACCTCGGTGGACTTACCCGACGGATGCAGCCCGGGCAGCTCGTTGAGCCAGGAGTTCATCGAATGCCGGCGCCGCCGGTTGCCGAGCTGAAACGGATACGAGTCCGGGGCCACCGGTTGCGGACCGGCCAGCAATTCCCTTGTCCGGCTGAGGAACTCCGCAGGAGCCAGCGCAATCTTGTGGTCCGCTGTCCGCAGCGCCCCGCGCAGACGGCCGTACTCCCGGGGCCCCAGCACCAGACCATGCGGGTGCGCCATCAGATCCCGCCACTTCACCTTGCGGCCGTTCACTTTTCGTGAGGTCGCCACCAGCAGCCGGTTCAGCCAGTGCGGGGTGAATTCGAGCCCGGGCCGGCCCGTCATCCGCGCCGCCTTGCGGGTGGCGGTGATGAACGCGTTCAGCCCGCGCATCCCGAAAAGGGGACGGCCCATGGCGATTGCCAGGTCGGTGAAGATCCGCCACTCCTCGCGCACCCCGGGCGGGGGTTCGACCGCATGCACGCCGTACTGGATGAACGGTTCGTCGTGCATCCCGCTGGTGAAGGCCAGCAGGTCGTCGCGCTCCAGCCAATGTGCGGCCGGCAGGATCCAGTGCGCGTGACGGTGGCTCTCCCGCTGCACGAAGTCGACGGCAACCAGCAGGTCCAGCTGCGCCAGAGCGGCGTCCAGTCGTGCGCCGTCGGGCCCGGATATCACAGGGTTGCCGCTGTTGATCACGAGCGCTTTGATCTGCCCGGGCCCCGGTGTAGTGATCTCGTCGGGCAGCTCAGCCAGGGCGTGCGCCCCGGCGATCATGCCGCGACCGGCCAGTCGGCTGGTGTGCGGAGTGGTCTTGGCCAAGTCGGCGAGTCGCAGGGTGTCGACGTAACCCGGCTCGAAGCGGCGCCCGCCGGGCACGTCCATGCGGCCGGTGATGATGTTGAGTGCCTGTCCGAGCCACTCGGCAACCGTTCCGGCGGCATGCAGTGAAGCCCCGGTGCGGGTGATCGCCATCGCTGTCTTCGCGCCGGCGAAATCCCTTGCTACGGACTCGATCTGCTCGCGGGGAATGTCGCAACGCCGGGCCAGGTCGGCCAGATCGGCGGCGGCCACCAGCGTCCGTAATTCGTCGAGACCGGTGGCCAGTGCGGTGCACTCGGCCGCGTGTTCGCGGCCCTCGTCGAGGATCACTTTCACCATCGCCAGCAGTAATGCCCAATCCTGCCCGGGCCGCACCGCCAGGTGCACATCGGCCTTGTCGGCGGTCTCGGTCCGCACCGGGTCGATGACGACGATCGTCGCACCGCCCTGTTGCCGGTCCAGTGCCCGGCGCCAGCCGCCGGGCACCGTCTCCAGCCAATTCCAGGCGCTGACAGCAGGATTGGCGCCGACGATGAGAAAGTAGTCGCACCGGTCTATATCGGACACCGGCACCAGCAAGGGGGATCCGTACATCGCCTCGGCAACCACGTGCACCGCGTTCTGGTCGACCGACCCCACGGCGTAACGGTTGTGCGTGCCGATGGCGTCCAGCCACGCATTGAAGAACACTAGGTTCGAGGACGAATAACCCGCCGGGTTGCCGTAGTAGGCCCCGATGGCGTCCGGACCGTCGGCCGCGATCAGTGCGTTGCACCGCGCGGCGATATCGGCGATCGCCTCCTCCCAGCTGGCCTCCACGTAGCCGGAGCCGACGCGGCGCAGCGGTGTGCGCACCCGGCGGGGATGGTCGACGACCTGGGCGGCGGTGCGGCCCTTGGCGCAGAAGTCATGCCAGCTGTGCGGGTTCTGCCGGTCGGCGGAGATCTTCAGCACCTGGTTGTCGCGCACCGTCACCTCGACACCGCAGGAGGCCAGGCAGTACCGGCAGAAGGTGTACACCGTGTCGGCGTCGGAGCTGACTGTGCTCATGGTTCGGTCTCGATCCCGTCCCAGTCGACCAGCGTCCAGCCGGACGACGGATTACCCCGCACCACTACCTCACCGGTGTTGGGCAGCGGGTTGGTCTGCAGCAGGCTGTCCCGCGGGTTGTGGACGTTCATCATCGTCCACAACATGATCGATCCGCCATGGGCGAAGGCCACCGGATTCTTGTCGCCGCTGTCATAGATCGTCTGCATCGCGGCGGTAAACCGATCGTTGAACTGGTTGCCATCGACCGAACCCGGGATGCGGGCGTTGCGGTTGCCCTTGAGCCACTGCTCGGGCGCCTCGAAATAGGTCGAGCGGGCGCTGGCTTCCGGGGTGCCCTCGAACGTGCCGGCTTCCAGCTCGCGCAACCCGGGCAGCACCTGCACCGGCTTGCCGAGATCGCGGGCCAGCGGAGCGGCGGTCTGCTGGGTACGCACCATCGAGGATGCGAAGATCCCGTCAAAATTCCTGGTGCGCAAAGTGTCCGCGGCCTGCTGAGCTTGCTGCTCGCCCAGGGCGGTGAGGCTGGGCCCGGGAACCGAGGTGTCGATCAATCCCGATGCGTTACCCGCTGATTGGGCGTGCCGCACGAACGTCACGGTGATCGACGGGGGTGGCGGAGGACTCGAACCGCATGCGCTGAGCACCACTGCCGTCAGCAGTGCGGCCCATCGGCGTCCCCCGGGCACCTTGATGTGCGGCATCTACAGTCGCCTCCCGACGAATCCCTCCTGCGTCACCGTAGCCACCAGGGTGCCGTCGCGGTTGTAGATCGTCCCGGTTCCCAGACCCACACCGCCGTACACGCTCGGCGAGCGTTGTTCGTAGAGCAGCCAGTCGGAGAAGTCCACCGGGCGGTGGAACCAGATCGCGTGATCCAGCGACGCCATGTTCGCCAGGCTCTGCCAGGTCTTGCCGACCGCTACCTGCACCGGATCCAGGATCGTCCAGTCACTGACGTAGGCCAGCATGCACGCAGCCAGCACGGGGTCGTCGAGCACCTGCTGGGGCAGTTCCCCGGCGAGTCGCAGCCACAGCCGGCACACCGCATCCTCGGGCGCCGTGCCGTCCGCGGCGATCCGGGGCGGCGGGTCGACGTAGCGTAGATCGACGACGCCGGTACTCATCGGCCCCAGATAGCTCTCGCCGCTGTCGCCGAGGTACGCCGCGAGCTGATCGGTGACCCTGGGCAGCGTGTCGGGCGCCGGCACCGTGGACGTCGCCTGCTGATAGTCGTCACCGTCGATCGGCTCGAGGAAGGACACTAGGGCCTCCATCACGGTGATGCCGTCCTGGGTCACCGATACCCGCCGGGTGGAGAAGGTGCGGCCCTCCCGCAGCACAGCGACCCCGTACTGCAGCTCTGCCCGCGGGTTCCCCGGACGCAGAAACGCGACGTGCAGGCTGTGCAGACGCCGACCGGTGACGGTGCGCGCGGCGGCGGCAATGGCCTGGGCAGCGACCTGCCCGCCGTACACCCGCACCATCTCTTCGCGGTACTCGGGCTGCGGTCCCAGGTAGGTGCTGTCACCGGCGTCGCGCAGGTTGAACAGCTTCAGGATGTCGGAGGGCTTTTGGCGCACGACATCTATAGAGCCATGCCGGTCGGCGCGGCCCGCACCCGGGTCTGTCAAACGTCGTTATGCCGAGCGGGCAGTGATATGCGTGCATGCCCGCCGACAGGACGCGACTGCCCGGACCGTCAGCCGCATAGCCACGGCGCGATCACCATGAACGGCCACAGCGCCACCGACTGCCCGAAGGCGATCACGTTGGCCCCTGCCGGCACCCGCGTGAGCAGCAGGGACTCGACATGATCAACCTGCTCGGGATGCAGGAAGGCCCAGATCACGCCCACCGTCAGGTAGGGAATCGCCAGCCAAAGGGCAATCTCGATGAGCTCTTCGACGCTCATCCGATGACTCAGCACGCGACGCAGCACGGTCAACATGAATGGCCTCCTGTAGGCGGCCAGCATGACATTGCAACGGACACGTCCGGTGGAATTTGGCGGAACCACGCCTCGGTGCAACCGCGATTGACACGATGAACCGATGAGACTGATCGTTGGCTACCTGGCGACACCGAGCGGTGCCGACGGCCTGGCGCTGGGAGTGCGGCTGGCCCGCACGCTGGGCGCCGAGATCGACTTGTGCATCGTGCTGCCGCCGGGCCGTTCGATGGGCCATACCGGCGGAGCCAACTACGACGAGTTGGTCGCCGCCCAGGCGCAGCAATGGCTATCGGAGGCCGCGGCCACCGTACCGGCCGACGTCAAAGTCACCACCCACGTCAGCTTCAACGAATCCTTCGCCGAGGGCCTGATCCTGGAGTGCGCTCGGCTGCAGGCCGAGGCTCTGGTCGTCGGTGCCGCCGGTGACGGGCTGATCGGGCGCTACTCGGTCGGCGCGGTCACCGGCGAACTGCTGTACTGCGCGCCCGTTCCACTGGCGCTGGCGCCGCGTGGCACCCGGCATTCAACGATCGAGCGGGTGCGGGAGGTGACCTGCGCGCTGGGACGTCGCCAGGGCGGGGATCTGCTGCTGGACTACGCCGTTCGCGCCAGTGCCGCGGCCGGAACCCCGCTCCGGTTGGTGTCGCTGGTGGCGCTCGACCCCGTTTTCGGCGCCCTGCGCGCCGACGATGAAGCGGTTCGCACCCAGGCCGTCGAACATGCCGCACTGATGCTCGATGCCGCGAAAGCCGAATTGCCGGAAGGATTTCCGGTGACTTCGACGGTGGCCGACGGTCCGACCATCGAGTCCGCGGTCAACAAACTGGAATGGCATGATGGCGATCTGATCATGGTCGGGTCGAGTCGACTCGCCGCACCTAGACGACTGTTTTTGGGATCGACCGCAGGCAAGATGCTCTCGGTGCTGGAGGTGCCGATGGTCGTCGTGCCCCGTGAGCAGTTCACCGAGGAGGATCTACCGTGACCGATAACGCCACCCGAACTGGTTCCGGGCTCGTCTCGAAGGGACTGGCCGAAGGCAAGGTCGGGACGTTCTCGGGTGCCGTGCTGGGGATCTCGTGCGTAGCCCCTGGGTACACACTGACGGCCAGCATCGGCTTGATCGTGGCCTCGGTCGGTTTGAAGATGCCCGCGATCTTCATTGCCGGCTTCATCCCGATGTTCCTGACGGCCTACGCCTACCGGGAACTGAACTCCCGTGCCCCGGACTGCGGCGCGTCGTTCACGTGGTCCACCAAGGCATTCGGGCCCTACGTCGGCTGGATGTGTGGGTGGGGCATGGTGATCGCCTCGATCATCGTGCTGTCCAACCTGGCCGCGATTGCGGTCGAATTCTTGTATCTGTTCATCGCAAGACTTTTCGAGAGACCAGAGATTGCCGATTTGGCCCACAACACGGCCATCAACATCGTCACCACGCTGGCCTTCCTGGCTTTGGCGACGTTCATCGCCAGCCGCGGTATCACCACCAGCGAGCGGCTGCAATACATCCTGGTCGGATTTCAGATGGTGGTGCTGCTGGTGTTCGCCGTCGTCGCGATCTGGCACGTGGCCGCCGGGGATGCACCGGCGGGCCTGCGGTTCAATCTCGACTGGTTCGATCCGTTCACCGGCTTGTCGATCAGCGCGTTCGTCATCGGTCTGACCGGGTCGATCTTCGCGTTCTGGGGCTGGGACACCTGTCTGACGCTCGGCGAGGAGTCCAAGGATCCGGAACGGACGCCCGGACGGGCCGGATTGCTCTGCGTCATATCGATTTTGCTGACCTATCTACTGGTGTCGGTCGCTGTGATGATGTACGCCGGCGTCGGTGATACCGGCTTGGGGCTCGGCAACCCCGACAGCGCCCAGAACGTGTTCGGAGCACTCGGCAATCCGGTGCTGGGCAAGTGGGGCGGGCTGGTGCTTTTCCTGGCGGTCTTCGCATCTTCGGTGGCCAGCCTGCAGACCACGTTCCTGCCCGCCGCACGGGCGATGCTCGCCATGGGCGCATACGGCGCATTCCCCAAGAAGTTCGCCGAGGTGCACCCGCGCTTCCTGGTACCGGTGTACGCCACCGTGGTCGCCGGTGTGATCACCGCCGTCTTCTACACCGTGGTCAGCCTGGTGTCCGAGTCCACCCTGATGGATACCATTGCGGCCCTTGGCATCATGATCTGCTGGTATTACGGCATCACGGCGTTCGCCTGCGTGTGGTACTTCCGGCGGGAGTTGTTCGACAGCCTGCACAACTTCGTGTTCAAGTTCCTGTTCCCGTTCGCCGGTGGGGTCATGCTAGCGGCTGTCTTCGTCATCTCGGTGGAGGAGAGCATGGACCCGGAGAACGGCAGTGGCGCGGCGATCGGCGGCATCGGCCTCGTGTTCTACCTGGGGTTCGGGATCCTGCTGCTGGGGGTGGTGCTGATGTTCATCATGCGCATGCGCAGCCCGGATTTCTTTGCCGGGCGCACGCTTTCCCGGGACACCGCGGTGCTTGATGAGAGCGCGCTGCAGAGCCTGAAGAACTGACGGTCAGGCGAACCGCAGGACTTCGGACGGGTCCCGGCGCGGGGTCGGCGGCGGCACCTCCTCGAGCTGCGGCGCCCGGCCGACCCGGATCAGCACCTGAGGTATTCCCTTGCGCCCGATGAGTTCTGCGATGACATCCCGGGCCGCCGGAAGTTCGGTCACATGGGTCACCGGGCAGGTGGCCAATCCGTTGATCGTGCACTCGATCAGCAGCGCCGACAGTGCCTCCCCGGCCGCCAGGGCATCCTGGTAGGACTCGGCCGGGGTGGACAGCACCAGCACCTTGGCCCCGTCGTCATGGATGCTGTGCCGTCTTTCGCCACGGCCCTCGATGGGGAACGAACGGTTGACCTCTACCCGGTCGGATTCGCCGACCGAGATCAGAGCGCTGCGCGGTATTCCTTCACCGTATTCGAAAGGCGCTGTCCACCAATCTAATTCAGCTTGATATCCGGAGTTGAACCGCTGTACCGCCTCGGTCAGCGCCGACGCCTGTCCGAGCTCGTAACGCAGCCGGTCATCGAGCACGTGCAG
>DASUGW010000225.1:0-11255 GCA_036273805.1 Mycobacterium sp. | reverse complement strand
CACCGACCGCTGCGCTAATAGCGGCCGGCAGACCGAAAGCGGTGTTGACCGGAACGAAGACGACGACCGGCAGCGACGAGTAGATGAGCCCGGCCACGCCGCCCATCTGGTCGAGCAGCGCCTGGGCACTGGAGCGTTCCGCGGGCTTCGCCGAATCGTCGGGTGGCGCCGAGTCCGCGCTCAAGGGTGAATCCGAACTCAACGCTGAATCTCGTAGTGCGGGTTGTAGATAGCCTTCACGCCGTTGTCGAGCGTGCCCAGCCGGCCACGTACCCGAAGCGTGCGCCCGGACTCGATACCGGGGATGCGGCGCTGCCCCAGCCAGACCAGCATCACGGTGTCGGTGCCGTCATACAGTTCGGCGCGCACACCCGCGGTGCACCCCTTGGCGTTCGTCTCCACGCTGCGCAGCGTGCCGATCATGGTGACTTCCTGGCCGCGCTGACAGTCGATTGCGCGATGCGCACCGGTGTGCGCAGCTTCGTCGGTGAGCTCCTCGACGTCGCGCTGTTCGGGATCCTCCGTCAGTCGACGGGTGAGTCGACGTAGATAACCTCCGGCCGTAGCCATGGCCTCTCCTGATGCCTGTTGAAGAATCCCTGGGCAACCGCATGTCGCCGCTGCCTACGCCACGGTAGACCCCTTGGTAGCGGAATGCCACGTGGCTGCCCCCCGCGTCACGATTTGCCAGACGAGAAGGCACGATCACACTGTGGCAGTCGACCTTCGAGGCATTCGCACCGTCCTGTTGCCGGGAACGGGATCAGACGATGACTACGTGTACCGGGCGTTCGCCCCGGCTCTGCACGAAGCCGGAGCCATCCCCCTGACGCACACTCCGCAACCCGCGCGACTCATCGCCGGGTATCGCGACGCGATCGAGGAGGCCGCCCAGGAGGGGCCGGTGGCTGTGGGCGGGATATCGCTGGGTGCCGCGGTGGCCACCGCCTGGGCCATCGCCCATCCAGCGCGGGTGGTCGCGGTGCTGGCCGCACTACCGGCGTGGACGGGAGAACCGGAGACGGCGCCGGCCGCGCTCGCGGCGCTGCAGACCGCGGACGAATTGCGGCGTGACGGGCTGGGCGCCGCGACCGCGCGGATGCAGCACTCGAGTCCACCGTGGCTGGCCGCGGAGCTGACCCGGTCCTGGGTGGGCCAGTGGCCGGATCTTCCCGACGCGATGACCGAAGCCGCCCACTACGTCGCGCCGACCACCACGCAGCTGTCGACGTTGACCGTGCCGATGGGCGTGGTGGTTGCATCCGACGACCCCGTGCATCCGTTCGAGGTCGGCGTCGAGTGGGTGGCCGCGGCGCCGAACGCGTCGCTACGCACCGTCACGCTCGCGGAATTCGGCGCCGATCCCCCAGCCCTGGGCCGCGCGTGCCTGGCAGCGCTGGGCGACGTAGGGCCCCGGGAGCCGTAGGCCCCGTCAGCCGCCGGTGGTGCTGCGCAGCTGCTGCATGGCCGAGCCCTGTGCCGAGCGCCGGGCCACCGGCTCGGCAGGCGGCTGGCCGGACGTGTCGGGCTGCTGGCCGGACGCCTCCGGCAGCTGGCCGGACGTGTCCGGCGACTGTTGCCCGGCAGCGGCGACACCGAACTGCTGTTGCAGCTGCTGGGCCTGCTGGGTCAGCTGTTCGGCCACCTGTGCGGCGGCCTGCTGGGCAGCCGCCCGCAACTGCTCGACCATGGGTTCGGGGAGCTCCACCGGCAGCGGAGTACGCACCGGCATCGGCGTGTCGCCGCGACGCACCACGGTGTCCGCCAAGGCCTCCCGCGCATCCGCCGTGAGCGCCGCCAAGCTTTCCGGGCTGCCGTTCGCGACGCAGCGCACCATCCAGCGGTAGCCGTCGACACCGATGAAGCGCACGGCACCGCCCGCTACGCCGACCACTTCCCTGCCCCACGGACCCGATTCGATGCTGACCTGCGCGCCGTCATTGCGCAGCGAGTCGGCCAGCTCGCCGGCGACCTCGCGCCACAGGCCGGCCGTCTTCGGGGCGGCGTAGGCGGCGATGGTGTAGCGCCCGTTGGGCGTGACAACCCAGACGGTGCCGGGCTGGCCCAACTCGTTGACCTCGACCTGCACCTGGTTGTCGGCAGGCGTCGGGATCAGCACGGACCCCAGGTCGAGCCGCCCGATCGCCGCGACGTCCGCGGTGTCGAAGTCCTCAATGTCGAACGGGCCGTCGACGGCCTCGTCGGAGTCGACGCTATCCACAGCGTCGGGGGCGGCTACCACCTCGTCAGCCGGCTCCACGGGCTCCTCGGCCGCCGCATGCTTGCCACTCTTGTTCTGCTTGCCAAATGCCATCAGAGACTCGCATGTCCTCCTGAAGACCCGTGGCCGCCAGCGCCACGGGTGGTGTCGCCCAACCCGGCCTCATCGAAGGATGTGACCTCGAAGAGTTCGGGCAGTTCGACACGCTGAACCAGTAATTGGGCTATCCGGTCACCACGTTTGATGGTGATCGGCACTGCGGGATCGAGGTTGATCAGCGAGACCTTGACCTCGCCGCGGTACCCGGCGTCAATGGTGCCGGGGCTGTTCACGATCGAAAGCCCAACGCGCGCAGCCAATCCCGATCTGGGATGCACCAGGCCCACCATACCCACAGGTATTGCCACGGCAACGCCTGTCGGCACCAGCGCTCGCTCGCCCGGCGCCAACTCGACGTCGACGGCGCAGTAGAGGTCCACGCCGGCGTCCCCGGGGTGCGCACGGGTGGGCAACGGGAGATCGGGGTCCAGGCGGACGACCGCCAGACGGGTGGGCACGAGGCATGAGACTACCCTTGGCCGCGTGACGGGTTCGCGTGTTACCTCGCAGACCGTGCGGTATCGCGAACGGCTGTGGGTTCCTCTGTGGTGGTGGCCGCTGGGTTTCGGGGTCGCTGCGCTCATCGCGACCGAAGTCAACATGGGCGTGCGTTCACTGCCCGACTGGCTGCCGTTCGTGGTGCTGTTCGCTGTGGCCGCCGGAACGCTGCTGTGGTTGGGCCGTTTCGAGATCCGCGTCACGGCAACGCCCGATGGCGTCGAACTGTGGGCTGGGCAGGCACACCTGCCCAGCACGGCGATCGCCCGCAGCGCGGATATCCCGCGTTCGGCGAAGTCGGCCGCTCTGGGCCGCCAGCTGGACCCCGCGGCATTCGTCGCCCACCGTGCGTGGGTGGGCCCGATGGTGCTGGCCGTGCTCGACGACCCGGACGATCCGACGCCGTACTGGCTCGTCAGCACCCGGCATCCAGACCAGGTGCTCGCCGCGCTTCGCAGCTGAACCAAGCCGGACCTAGGCCGCGCAGTCTGTGCAGATCATCACGCCGTTCTTGTCGCTGGCCAGACGGCTGCGGTGCTGCACCAGGAAGCAACTCGAGCAGGTGAACTCGTCGGCCTGTTTGGGGATCACCCGCACCGAAAGCTCTTCGCCGGACAGATCGGCACCCGGCAGTTCGAACGACTCGGCCGATTCAGACTCATCGACGTCGACAACAGCGGACTGGGCTTCGTTGCGCCGTGCCTTGAGTTCCTCCAAGGAATCCTCGGAAACATCATCGGTCTCGGAGCGCCGTGGGGCGTCATAGTCGGTAGCCATTTGTCTTCTCCCCTTCAGTCCCCGCTTCGCAACTCCTGCAGCAGAGCTTTGTACCAGTGCCGAACGTCTTCGCAAAACGATTCGTGCCCAGAACGCGTGTCGTTCAAGTGTGATTTACATCACACTTGAACGATTGCGACGATATCGCCACGCGTCCGGTGCCTCTAGAGTGCAGACGTGGTCTCGCAAATCACCGAGGGAACGGCATTCGACAAGCGCGGTCTGCCGTTCCGGCGGCGGAACTTCGTCCCCGGCATCGTCACCGTCGTCGCGCTGACGATCGTTACCGGGGTGGTGTGGCTGATAGCCGTTTCCCGGCCCGTTGACGTGCACGAAGCGGCGGTGTGCAACGCACCGCCGGTAGGAAGCGACGGGACGACCCCCAACCTGGGCGAACCGATGTCACGCACCGCGATGGTCGATGTGACACCCGCGAAGCTGGCCGACACCAAGATCCGGGTCCTCAACGCCAGCGGGCACGGCGGTCAGGCAGCCGACGTGTCGGGAGCCTTGCGCGACCTCGGATTCGCCCAGCCCACCGCGGCCAACGATCCCGTGTACGCCGGGACGCGGCTGACCTGTCAGGGGCAGATCCGATTCGGCAACAAGGGCCGCGCAGCGGCCGCCGCGCTGTGGCTGGTGGCCCCGTGCACCGAACTGTTCCTCGACGAGCGCCCCGACGACGGCGTCGACCTCGCAGTGGGCACGGAATTCACGACGCTGACCCACAGCGACGACATCGATGCGGTGCTGGCCAGCCTGCGGCCCGACGCCACCGAGCCGGCAGACCAGTCGCTGATCGGCAAGATCCACTCGGGAAGCTGCTGACCGACCCCGGCCTGGTTTACGGCAGCGTGCCGAGCCCACCCGCACCGGCCAGGGCAGCCCGAAACGCATTGGCGATACCGGGTGCGACGGTCACCATCGGCACACCCGATCCGTCCTCGCTGCCGGGAAGCCAGACCCGCGCGCCGGCTTCGGCCGCGATCAACGCCCCCGCCGCCCAGTCCCAGACGTGCAGACCGTGCTCGTAGTAGGCATCCAGCCGCCCCGCCGCCACCATGCACAGATCCAGGGCTGCGGAACCGAAGCGGCGAAGGTCCCGCACCTGCGGCAGCAGGTCGGCCAGCACCCGCGCCTGGGCCGCCCTCAGATCGGACGCGTAGCCGAATCCCGTGCCCACCAACGCCATTGACAGCTCGGTGACATCGGTGCAGCGCAGCCGGCGGCGGCCATCGACGGTGCGGACATGGGCACCATGGCCGCGCGCAGCGGAGTACAGCGCCCCCGAAACCACCTCGGCCACCGCACCGGCCACCGACACCCCGCCCACCTGGGCCGCCACCGATACCGCGTAGGCGGGAATTCCGTATACGAAGTTCACGGTCCCGTCGATCGGGTCCAGCGCCCAGGTCACCGCCCCGTCAGCAGCAACGCTGGACCCGCCGCCTTCCTCGCCGACGACTGCGTCATCGGGCCGCAGCTGCGCCAGCCGGGCCCGCAGCAGGGCCTCCGTCTCGGTGTCGACGATGGTCACCGGATCGGTGGGTGTGCTCTTGCTGCGCACTGGCGCCTCATGGGTGCCGCCGGCAACGCGGTCGACCGACGGCGTGAACACCTCGGGACGCCGGGCCCGCACGTACGCCGCGGCCTCGACGGCGAGTTCCTCGGCTATCTCGAGCAACCGCGCCGGATCGGGATCTGATGGATTTGCGGGTGCGCTCACCGCACCATCGCAACACATCTCGAACAACGGGCGACACTGCCGGCGACTCGCTAATGTGGTGGCGCCGACCGCCCCCTCGTCGAGGAGCCGCCATGACTGCCGACCCGAGCACCGAGCAGAACCGAGGCTTCGGCATCGATGTCGGTGGCAGTGGCGTCAAGGGCGGCATCGTCGACCTGTCGACCGGCGCGCTGATCGGTGATCGCTTCAAACTCCTGACGCCGCAGCCGGCCACCCCGGACGCGGTCGCCAAGACCGTTGCCGCTGTCGTCGAGCATTTCGGATGGACCGGGCCGCTGGGTGTCACCTACCCGGGCGTCATCACCCACGGCGTCGTACAGACCGCCGCCAATGTGGATAAGGGCTGGATCGGCACCAACGTCGTGGACGTGATCTCAGGGGCCCTCAGCGGCCAGCCTGTGACTGTGCTCAACGACGCGGATGCCGCCGGGCTGGCGGAAGTGCGATTCGGCGCGGGGCGCGACGTCGACGGCCTGATCGTGCTGCTGACGTTCGGAACGGGCATCGGGTCGGCGGTGCTGCACCAGGGCGTGCTGCTGCCCAACACCGAGTTCGGCCACATCGAGGTCGGGGGCAAAGAAGCCGAGCACCGCGCTGCATCATCGGTCAAGGACCGCAAGAAGTGGAGCTACGAGCGCTGGACGGAGGAGGTCACCAAGGTGCTGGTCGCAATCGAGAACGCGATCTGGCCGGACCTGTTCATCGTGGGTGGCGGTGTCAGCCGCAAGGCTGACAAATGGGTTCCGCTGCTGACCAACCGCACCCCGGTGGTGGCCGCAACGTTGCAGAACAGCGCAGGCATCGTCGGTGCGGCGATGGCCGCCGCGACCGCGAACGCCGCCGGCTGACCGACCGCTCCCGCCCGCTGCCGCCGGCTGAGGCCGGTGCGGTTCGTCCCGAAATCCCAGGGCGAACACGGCGGCCGAATTCCTCCTGGTGGCGCGGAGCGGGTGCTTTCTGTCGTTACAATGGTCGAAGCGTCCGCCGACGGAAGAACGGCGAAGCTCCGGCGAAGTCCTACGCCGAATATTTCCGATAGCAGACCTAGCGGTGGAGCATGTCCGTGCGCCTCGCAGACAGCACGACCGAAAGGGTGTACGTGGCAGCGACGAAAGCAAGCCCGGCAACCGACGAGCCGGTGAAGCGCACCGCCACCAAAGCTCCCACCAAGCGAGCGGCAGCCGCCAAGACCGCCGCCCCGGCCAAACGCGCCGCCAAGCCGCGGACCGACGGCGCGGCCGGCGACGAAGCCGCAACCAAGGCACCGGCCAAGCGCGCGACCAAGGCCGCCGGCAAGGCGCCGGCCAAGCGCACCACCAAGAAGACCGGTGGCGACGACGCGATCGTGGGCGACGACGCCGAGGCCGAGGATCTCAACACTGGCATCGACGACCTCGACTCCGAGCCCGACGACCTTGGCGCTGACGCAGACCTGGGCGACGATCTCGAAGATCTTGAGGAGGACGGCGACGACACCGCGGAAGAGTCCGGCGAGGCCGCGCCCGCCGAAACCGCGGAGTCCAGCGACGACGAAGAGATCGCCGAGCCGTCCGAAAAGGACAAGGCCTCCGGCGATTTCGTCTGGGACGAAGAAGAGTCCGAGGCGCTGCGGCAGGCCCGCAAGGACGCCGAGCTCACCGCATCGGCCGACTCGGTACGCGCTTACCTCAAGCAGATCGGCAAGGTCGCGCTCCTCAACGCCGAGGAAGAGGTCGAGCTCGCCAAGCGCATCGAGGCGGGGCTGTACGCCACCCAGCTGATGACCGAGTTCGCCGAGAAGGGCGAGAAGCTCACCACGGCACAGCGCCGGGACATGGTGTGGATCTGCCGCGACGGCGATCGCGCCAAGAACCACCTGCTGGAGGCAAACCTGCGCCTGGTGGTGTCGCTGGCCAAGCGCTACACCGGCCGCGGCATGGCCTTCCTCGACCTCATCCAGGAAGGCAACCTCGGCCTGATCCGCGCGGTCGAGAAGTTCGACTACACCAAGGGCTACAAGTTCTCCACGTACGCCACTTGGTGGATCCGGCAGGCAATCACCCGCGCCATGGCCGACCAGGCCCGCACCATTCGTATCCCGGTGCACATGGTCGAGGTCATCAACAAGCTCGGCCGTATTCAGCGTGAGCTGCTGCAGGACCTGGGCCGCGAGCCCACGCCCGAAGAGCTCGCCAAAGAGATGGACATCACGCCGGAGAAGGTGCTGGAGATCCAGCAGTACGCGCGTGAGCCGATCTCGCTGGACCAGACCATCGGCGACGAGGGCGATAGCCAGCTCGGTGACTTCATCGAGGACAGCGAAGCCGTGGTGGCCGTGGACGCCGTCTCCTTCACGCTGCTGCAGGATCAGTTGCAGTCGGTGCTGGAGACGCTCTCTGAGCGCGAGGCCGGTGTCGTTCGGCTGCGCTTCGGCCTGACCGACGGTCAGCCGCGCACCCTCGACGAGATCGGTCAGGTCTACGGCGTCACGCGCGAGCGCATCCGCCAGATCGAATCCAAGACCATGTCCAAGCTGCGGCACCCCAGCCGTTCACAGGTGCTCCGGGACTACCTGGACTAGGCGACGCTCCGCTTTTGTTGGTTTGGCCCTGCCGGCCGCGTCCAAGAAAAGTCCAAGACCGCCTCGATAGCGTCGCCGGCGATGAAATCGCAATCGCTATCACCTTTGGATGCCCACCCGATACGCCGTCCGGCCAAGGTTCCGCCGCCCGCGGTGATCGGCGCCGTCAACCGGATTCGCAGCGCGCTGGACCGCGTGCACAAGGCCACCGTTCCGCCGAACGTCGCGTTGATGGAGCTCGGGTTCGGCGCCTGGCTGACCCAGGCCCTCTACACCGCGATACGCCTGGGGATCGCCAACGAACTGGCCGCCGGGCCGTTGCCGGCCGATGAGGTCGCCCGGCGGGTCGGCGCGGACCCGGGTGCCACCTACCGGCTGATGCGCGCACTGGCCAGCCGCTCGGTGTTCAAACTGCGCCGTGACGGCCGGTTCGCGCTCACGCGGATGGGGCGGACCCTGATCACCAGCGATCCGACCAGCATGGCGCCGATGCTCGCGTTCATCGGCGACCCGACGCATTGGGAGCACTGGGGCAGTCTGGAGCACTCGACACGCACCGGTAAGACGGCGGTGTCACACCTGCGCGGAATGGAGTTCTTCGACTACCTCGACACCGACCCCGATTTCGCCAAGGTGTTCAACGACGCCATGACCGGCGTATCCAGTGTCGCCGTCGACAATGCCGTTCCCGCATACGATTTCAGCGACCGACGGCGGATCGTCGACGTCGGCGGCGGGCACGGCGCGCTGCTGTCGGCGGTACTGCGACAGGCCCCCGACGCCCGCGGTGTGCTGTTCGACCTGCCGTCGGTGGTGACCCGCGCCGGTGGCCCGCTGGCCGCCGCCGGGGTGGCCGCGCGATGCGACGTCGAGGGTGGGTCGTTCTTCGAGTCGGTGCCCGCCGGCGGCGATGCGTACCTGCTCAAAACGATCATTCATGACTGGGATGACGATCGGGCGCTGGAGATCCTGCAGAAAGTGCGCGGCGCGATCGCCCCCGGCGGCAAGCTGCTGCTGTTCGAAATGGTGCTGCCCGAAGGCGCCCCGGCCCACCTCGGGCTGCTGCTGGATCTGGAGATGCTGGTGTCCGCCGGCGGTAAGGAACGCACCCGCCGGGAGTACACCGAGCTGTTGTCGCGCGCCGGATTCCGGCTCTCCCGGGTGCTGGCGACCCCGACCCCATTGGCGATCATCGAAGCACTGCCGGTCTGACCGTCGGGTTCGGGAGTGAGGGCGCCAGCCCGGAGCCGACGAACCCGCGCACAGATACCGGCCCGGGTAGGGCAAGCTGTCCGACGTGAACGTGGACGCACTGCTGCAGACGATTCCACCGGTCGCGGTGTACCTGTTTGTCGGCGTGGTGATCGGGCTGGAGAGCCTGGGCATCCCCCTGCCTGGCGAGATCGTCCTGGTGAGCGCGGCCCTGATGGCATCCCGGCACACTCTGGACATCAACCCCGTCATTGTCGGTGCGGTCGCGGCGCTAGGCGCGATCGTCGGCGACAGCATCGGGTATTCGATCGGGCACCGCTACGGGATGACTCTGTTCGAGCGACTCGGTGCGCGCTTCCCCAAGCACTTCGGGCCCGGCCACGTCGCCCTGGCCAAACAATTGTTCGCCCGCTGGGGCGTCTGGGCGGTGTTCTTCGGCCGGTTCGTTGCACTGTTGCGCATCTTCGCCGGACCGCTGGCCGGCGCCCTGAAGATGCGCTACCCCCGGTTTTTGGCCGCCAACGCCGCCGGAGGCGTGATCTGGGCCGGCGGCACCACCGCGGTCGTGTACTTCTTGGGCCTGGCCGCCGAACGCTGGCTGGCCCGCTTCTCCTGGATCGCGTTGGTGATCGCCATCGTGGCCGGCATTGCGATGACACTGGTGCTGCGAGAACGCACCAGTCGGCTCATCGAACAACTGGAGTCAGAAAACGACTGGGAGTCGCTGCGGCGCGAGCACGGCTGATGTGACGTCACACGACCTGTCCGGACAGCACCGGAAATGTCCCATCGGGCCCCGGCAAGTAGTCTGTGACAGCTATCACAGCAACGGTTGGTAAGGGTCCGTATAGATGCGGGAAGAGCATCGCTGCGGGGTCTGTGGCAACGCCGGGTTCCCACTTCACCGGGGCACCCAGCAGCGCGGGGTTCAGGTACAGCAGTACCAGATCGGTGCGTCCGGCATAGAGCCGGTTGGCGGGCAGATGTACCTGCTCAGCGGCCGAAAGGTGGACGAATCCGGCCTCGGCCAGTGATGCGGGACGGTGTTCACCGGCACGCAACGCGGCCTCCCACTCGTCTCTGCTGCACATGTGGACCAAGGTGGCTGAGGTACCGGACATAGTGTTAGCCTGCCCGATCCGCAAATTGTGCTGTAGGTGAAACACAACACACGCCTAGACGGCGGGGGAACAACGCCGGAACGCCAAACGTCTGACACAGTAGATAACACGCGAGAACGGAGGCGCCATGACCGCAACTCTGACCAGTCCCGAACTGACCCGGGCTGATCGCTGCGACCGCTGCGGTGCCGCCGCCCGCGTCCGCGCGAAGCTCCCGTCGGGAGCCGAGCTGCTCTTCTGCCAGCACCACGCCAACGAGCATGAGGCAAAGCTTGTCGAGCTCGCCGCGGTGATCGAGGTCAGCCCAGCGGAGCTGTAGCCGGCAAAGCCTTTGCCGGGTGACCGGCACGCCTGCGATCTCGAGATGCTGGGCAGCACGGCCGGTGTCGGGAATGCTGGATCACGTCATGAGTGAGCACTCCCCCGAACGCCCGTCACGGCACCACGTCTGGCGGATCATCACCCGAACGGTGTCCAAGGCCTGGGACGATTCGATCTTCTCGGAATCGGCCCAGGCGGGCTTCTGGTCGGTGCTGTCGCTACCCCCGCTGCTGCTGGGGATGCTGGGCAGTCTGGCCTACATCGCACCGCTTTTCGGGCCGGATACGCTGTCGGCGATCGAGCAGCAATTGATCACCACGGCCAACACGTTCTTCTCAAAGAACGTCGTCAACGAGATCATCGAGCCGACGATCCGCGACATCGTGGCCGGTGCGCGCGGCGAGGTGGTGTCGCTGGGTTTTGTCATCTCGCTGTGGGCGGGGTCGTCGGCAATCTCGGCGTTCGTCGACTCGATCGTCGAGGCCCACTCGCAGACCCCGCTGCGGCACCCGGTGCGGCAGCGGCTGTATGCGCTCGGCCTCTACGTCGTCGGGTTGCTGCTCGCGATCGCATGCGCACCGTTCGTGGCGCTGGGCCCCCGCAAAATCGCCGAACACATTCCCGCCAGCTGGAACAACGTCCTGCAGTACGGCTACTACCCCGTGCTGGTGGTGTCCCTGATCGTCGGCGTGACCATGC
>DASUGW010000224.1:0-2836 GCA_036273805.1 Mycobacterium sp. | reverse complement strand
TACCGGGGCGGCGGCGAGGTCGCCGAGAGGTTCCGCGCCGACGTGCAAGCCGCCGCGGCCGATCTGCAACGGGCCGGCCACGGCGTGAGCGCACTGGTGGCCGACACCATTTTCTCCTCCGACGGCATCTACTCCGATCCGTCGGTGCTGGCACCCGCGGTCGAGGCGGTGCGGGCGGTCGGCGGGCTGTTCGTCGCCGACGAGGTGCAGCCCGGCTTCGGCCGTACCGGTGACGGCATGTGGGGCTTCACCCGTCACGGTGTCGTACCCGATCTGGTCACCATGGGTAAGCCGATGGCCAACGGGCTGCCGGTGGCGGCGATGGTGGCGCGCGCCGAGGTGCTCGCTTCATTCGCGCGGGCGGTGCCGTACTTCAACACCTTCGGCGGCAACCCGGTGTCGATGGCTGCCGCCGCCGCGGTCCTCGACGTGATCGAGGACGACAAGCTGATCGGCAATGCCGCCGATGTCGGGTTGGCGCTGCGCGCAGAACTGGCCCAGCTCGGTGCCGAGCACCCGCGGATCGGTGATGTGCGTGGCACGGGGCTGTACATCGGAGTCGAGATCGTCACCGACAAACAGACCCGAGTGGCCGACCGAGCGGGCGCCCGGGAACTGGTCAACGCAATGCGGGACCGGCGGGTGCTGATCTCGGTGTGCGGCCACGACGGCAACGTGCTGAAAATCCGGCCACCGATGGTGTTCTCGCAGGCCGACGTCGACTGGTTCTGCACGGAGTTCGCGGCGGTGCTGGCGAGTTTCTAGCAGGGGTGGGTACCGGACCCGGGGTGGGTTCCTGAGTCGCCCGCCTAGTAGCGACTCTCAGCGACAACGTGAGGCGGCGGGACAACTCGGCCGCCAGTCCTCCAGGGTGTGAGTCAGGAGAGGCGCCCGTGCGGCGGTGATCGGCCTGGTTTGTCCCACCGAGTCGCGCAAAGTCGCTAATAGGCGGGCAATTGTTCAACTGGTTCTGCGGCCAAGCAACTATCCGCCCAACCTGCGCCGTCCTAAGCTGTAGCCGTGCCGGAAGGACATATCGCCACTTCGATCTATATCGCCTCTCCGGAGGGGGACACCGGCAAGTCGACCGTAGCGCTGGGCATTCTGCACCGGCTGAGGGTCACGGTGCCGCGGGTCGGGGTGTTCCGCCCCATCACCCGACTCGGTGAGGCCCGTGACTACATCCTGGAACTGCTGCTGGCGCACACCACCGCGGGTTTGCACTACGACGATTGCGTCGGTGTGGACTACCACCGGCTGCACGAGGATCCCGACGGTGCGATCGCCGATATCGTGGACCGGTACCACCACGTCGCCGACCACTGTGACGCCGTGTTGATCGTCGGCAGCGACTACACCGACGTCGCCAGCCCTTCGGAGCTGTCCGTGAATGCCCGCATCGCGGCGAACCTCAAAGCCCCGGTGGTACTGACGGTGCGGGCGCTGGGCCGCACACCGGTCGAGGTGGGCCAGGTGGTCGAGGTGTGTCTGGCGGAGATCAGCGGCCAGCATGCGCATACCGCGGCCATCGTGGCCAACCGGTGTGATCCCGATCAGCTCGATGCCGTCACCGCGGTGCTGTCCCGATTCGAGCCGAAATCCTATGTACTTCCCGAAGAATCGCTGTTGTTCGCACCCTCGGTGGCAGATCTGCGCCGGGCCGTCGGCGGCAAGCTGATCAAGGGTGACGAGGCGCTGATGGGCCGCGAAGCACTGAGCGTTCTGGTCGCCGGGATGACCGCCGAGCATGTGCTGGAGCGACTCGGTGACGGCATGGCGGTCATCACGCCCGGCGACCGCTCGGACGTTGTCCTCGCCGTCATGGGAGCGCATGCGGCCGAAGGCTTTCCGTCGCTGGCGACGGTTATCCTCAACGGTGGTCTGCCGCTGCATCCTTCGGTCGACGCGCTGGTCGACGGGCTTGGGCTACGGCTGCCGATCATCACCACACACCTGGGCACCTACGAGACTGCCAGTGCGGTGGCCAAGGCTCGCGGGCGGGTCACGGTGAATTCGCAGCGCAAGATCGACACCGCGCTGGGGCTGATGGACCGCTATGTCGACACCGCGGATCTGCTTGACCGCCTGTCGATTCCGATCCCGACCGTGACCACCCCGCAGATGTTCGAATACCAGCTGCTGGAGCGGGCCCGCGCCGACCGCAAACGGATCGTGCTGCCGGAAGGGGAGGACGATCGTATCCTCAAGGCCGCAGGCCGTCTGCTGCTTCGGGAGGTCGCCGATCTGACGATTCTCGGGGACGAGGCCGCGGTGCGTGCCCGCGGCGCCGAACTCGGCGTGGACCTGTCGGCGGCCAACGTGCTCAACCCGCGTACGTCGGAGTTGTGCGGGCACTTCGCGCAGCAGTACGCCGAACTGCGGGCCAAGAAGGGTATCACGCTCGAGCAGGCACGCGAAATCATCCACGATTCCTCATATTTCGGCACCATGCTGGTCCACAACGGCATGGTCGACGGCATGGTGTCCGGGGCGGCGCACACGACGGCGCACACCGTGCGTCCTGCGCTGGAGATCATCAGGACCCAGCCCGACGTATCCACGGTGTCGAGCATCTTCTTGATGTGCCTGGCCGACCGGGTCCTGGCCTACGGTGACTGCGCGATCGTGCCGGACCCGACCGCCGAGCAGCTCGCCGACATCGCGATCAGTTCGGCCCGCACCGCCGCTCAGTTCGGCATCGAGCCGCGAGTTGCACTGCTGTCCTACTCGACCGGTAGCTCCGGCAGCGGGGCCGACGTCGAAAAAGTCCGCACTGCAACCGAACTGGTGCGCAGCCGAGAACCTGATCTGCTGGTCGAGGGGCCCATCCAATACG
>DASUGW010000223.1:0-23375 GCA_036273805.1 Mycobacterium sp. | reverse complement strand
CAGGTAGAACATGCCCAGCAGGAAACCGGCGAAGATTGCCAAACGCACGATGTGGCGGCGCCGATTGATGACCGGCGCGGGTTCGGGGTTGGCAGCTCTGGTTCCGTCGTCGTGCTCCGAGGTCATACGCCCACCAGTGTGTCGATCCAGCCGCGGGTGAAGTAGAACAGGAAGCCCACCGCCACCACCCACAGCAGTGGGCTGACCTCTCGGGCTTTACCCGAGACCGTGCGCAGCACCGCCCACGAGATAAAGCCGACGCCGATGCCGTTGGCGATCGAGTACGACAGCGGCATGACCGCCACCGTCAACACGACCGGCAGGGCAACGGAGAAGTCGGGCATTTCGATGTCGCGCAGCACCGAGGCCATCATCGTGCCAACGATGACCAGCGCCGCGGCGGCGACCTCGGTGGGAACGATCGCGGCCAGCGGCGTCAAAAACATTGCCGCCAGGAACAATCCACCGGTCACCAGGCTGGCCAGCCCGGTGCGGGCGCCTTCGCCGATACCGGCACCCGATTCGACGAACACCGTGTTCGACGATGCCGAGAGCGCACCACCGACCACCGCGCCGGTGCCCTCGACCACCAGGGCCGCCTGCAGTCGCGGGAAGTTCCCGTGCTCGTCGGCCAGCCCGGCTTGGCGTGACAACCCGGTGAATGTGCCCATGGCGTCGAAGAAGTTGGTGAACACCAGCGTGAACACCAGCATGACGGCGGCCAGAATGCCGATGCGGCCGAAACTGTCGAAGCTGACATCGCCGATCAGGGAGAGGTCGGGCAGCGCGAACGGAGAGCCGTGCAGTGTCGGCACCGACAGGCTCCAGCCGCCGGGATGCTCAGCCGCAGACCCCAGATGCCAGATGGCCTCCACGGTGACCGCGACGACGGTGCCGGCGACGAGCCCAATGAGGATGGCGCCGCGTACTTTTCGCGCGACCAGAATGCCAGTGAGCAGCAGGGTGAACACGAAGATCACCGTCGGCACCGTGTCGATGGAACCGGCACCCTTGGCGCCCAGCGCAAGCGGCGGTGACGGCCTTCCGGTGGAGCCGACGAATCCGGCATCAATGAACCCTATGAACAGAATGAACAATCCGATGCCGGCGGTGATCGCAAGTTTCAGCGGCATCGGCACGGCGTCGAAGATCATCCGTCGTAAGCCGGTGGCGGCCAGCGCGACGATGATCAAGCCGTTGATCACCACCAACCCCATGGCTTCGGGCCAGGTCAGCGTGCCGACCACCGAGCTGGCCAGAAACGAGTTGATGCCCAGTCCGGCTGCGAACGCAAACGGCAATCGTGCGATCGCTCCGAACAGGATTGTCATGGCGCCGGCGGCCAGCGATGTCACCGCCGAAACCTGGGTGAAGTTCAGCTGGTGGCCGGCCACATCGTGTGGGCTGGACAAGATGATCGGGTTCAGCACGATGATGTAGGCCATCGCGATGAATGTCACGATGCCGCCGCGTACCTCGGTGCCGACGGTCGAACCGCGCGCGGAGATCTCGAAATATCGGTCCACGGTGTCTGATTGTGCCGTCGCTGCCGCAGGTTTTCGCGGTGTAGCCAGCGAAACGCGTACAACTTTTGCAGTCGCGGTGAACAATCGGCTGTCATGACACCGAAGCTGCTGGATTCGTTGAACGAGACTGACCGCATATTGGTCGGCGGGACGGATACTAAAGCGTTGGCCGTACTCGACGAAGATGCCCTGCTGGACCTGCAGGCCCAGGTGCGCCGCGCGCGAAACAAGCACGTCGGGGTTTATCGGCGGGCGGGTGCGGCGAAGGTGGCCGCCAAGGGTGCCCGTGGTGCGGCCCGGCGCGGCAACGAGCAGAACCTGGCCCGCGCAGAGGTCTTCGAGGGCGCGCTGGCGCGGGTGAGCCGGGCGGTGTCAGCCGCGGCACGGGCCAGCGCGGCTGAGCTCAAGGCGGAGCGGCTATCCCAGGTGCGCAAGGAGATTCCGGCCCCTGCGAAGAAGGCGGCGACCAAGGCCGTCAAGAAGGCGGCGAAGAAGCCGCCCACGCGCACGGCGGTCCCGACTAAACGGGCGCAAGCCGCGCGGCAGACGCCGGCGAGCAAGAAGCGGGTGGCCTCGACGCGCGCAGTGGGTGCACGCAGGCAGGCCAAACGAGATCAGAAGTAGACGACCATCAACTGGGCCAGGAATACCTTGATGATCATCGAGACGGGAAACAACACCGCATAGCCGACCGCGACCCGTTGATCGGGGACCTTGCCCATCGCGAATGCATACGGCGCCGGGTTGAGCTGTGAACCGGTCAGCCCGCCGAGCGCCCGCGCGGTGCCGTATTTGAGGACACCGCGCAGGCCGAGCACGCAGACCAGCGCGTGGGCCGCCGAGATCGCCAGCCCCAGCGCGATGAGTTGCAAGGCGTCGGTCTTGAGCGCGTGGACCAGACCCGAACCGGCGCCGGAGCCGACCGCGACCAGAAACACCAACAGCGTGAACTGATTCAGTGTGTTCGCGACGTTTCCGGGCAGCGTCCAGACGACCGGCCCGGTGCGTCCCAGTGCGCCCAGGATCACGCCGACCACCAGCGGGGCCGTCGCGGTACCCAGCACCAGTGTGCCGCCGCCGGGCAGCGGGATCTTGAGGAACGCCAACAGCAGGCCCAGGGTGAGGCCAAGGCCCAGACCGATGGCGTTGATGTCGCCGGCAAGGCGCTCCGAATCGCCGAGATGCTTGGCGATCTCGGCCAGCCGGCCGCGCGGCGCGGTGACCCGCAGTCGGTCGCCGCTCTGCAGAATGAGATCCGGGGTGGCGATGATGTCGACGTCGCCGCGCCGGACCCGGCTGACGACCGCGTCGTACTTCTCCTCCATCCGCATGTCGCGCAGTTCGCGGCCGACGAATTCGGAGTTGGACAGGGTCACCCGCCGGAAGTCGATCTCGCTGCGGTCCATCCAGGGCTCGGCCACGGCCAACCGGCCCAGATCGCCAACCATGCGGTCCACCACATCGTCTCGCGCGGTGATGGTCAGCAGATCGCCGGCGGCCAGCGGCTCCGCGTCGTGCGCGACGACGGTGTGCCCGTTGCGGGTCAGCCGGGAGACCACCGCTTCGTAACGTTCTGACAGACCGTGCACGTTCAGCCCCGGCTCGCCGGTGAGTTCGATTGTGCGAACGACGATCGGCGCCACCCGTTCGCGGTCCTCGGGTACGGGTTTACGTCGCCCGGCGCCGATCAGGTACGTACACGCCAGAATGGTCAGCAGCACCGTGATTGGGTAGGCCACCGCGTATCCGATCGCCGGTTGCGGCGGGATGTTGCCGGCGCTGTCGGCCAATTGCTCCTGCACGGCGCCGAGTGCCGGTGTGGCAGTGCCGGCTCCGGAGAACGCCCCGGCGACGGTGCCGATGTCGATGCCCAGCACGTGTCCGACGCCGAGGGCCGTGGCGGCCATCGCGAGCACGGCGAGGACCGATACCACCACCGGCTGCCACGCACTGCGCAGCGCGTTGACGAATGAGGGGCCGGCCGAGATGCCCACCACGTAGCAGAACACCCCCAGCGACAGCGAGGTGACGATCGGTGGCAGCGCGACACGGGGTTCGATTGCCGAAAGCGCCAATGCCACGAAGAGCGCGCCCGCGGGCCCGAACTGCACCGGGCCGAATTTGATCCTGCCGAAAAGACTTCCGACGCCGACACAGAAGAAGATGGTGAGCAACGGACTCGCGACGAACCACTGCATGGGTTGACTTTAGTGATCTGACAGTGCATTCGTGGCGGTAAACGAGCCGAAATCGCGGGCTCGCCAATCCACTTAAGCGGGCACGCCAATCCACTTACGCGTTGACATTGCATCCTGGGCGGGGTTTCGACGGATTTCCCGCCCAGGATGCAATGTCACCGGTGTAGGGGTGAGGGCGAGTGTGAGGAGCGGGGGCGAGTGTGAGGAGCGGGGGGCGAGCGTTGCGGGCAGCGCGAATGTTGGGGACGAGTGTTGGGGCAGCGCCCGGCGGGGGAGCCCGCTACAGCGTCACCGACATCGCCCCGACGTTCCAGATGTCGTCGCAGTACTGGGCGATCGCGCGGTCCGAGGAGAACATCCCGCTGCGGGCTGTGTTCAGGATCGACATCCGGGTCCAGGTCTCGCCGTCGCGCCAGGCGTCGCTGACCTGGCTCTGGCAGTCGACGTAGGACCGATAGTCGGCGAGCACCAGGAACGGATCGTGATGGACCAGGTTGTCGACGACGGGGCGCAGGATCTCGGTGTCGCCGTCGGTGAAGGTGCCCTGGGCGATCAACTCCAGCACTGCCGCGAGTTCCTGGTCGCGCTCAACGTATTCGATGGGCCGGTAACCCTGGCTCTTGATGGCCTCGACCCGGTCCTCGGTGAGGCCGAACAGAAAGAAGTTCTGCGGCCCGGCCTGTTCACGGATCTCGACGTTGGCGCCGTCGAGCGTTCCGATGGTCAGCGCGCCGTTGATCATGAACTTCATGTTGCCGGTGCCCGACGCCTCTTTGCCCGCCGTGGAGATCTGCTCGGACAGGTTGGCCGCCGGATAGACCAGATGCGCGTTCTTGACGTTGAAGTTGGGCAGGAACACCACTTTCATATACCGGTTGACGTCGGGATCGGCGTTGACGGTCTCACCGACGGCGGTGATCAGCTTGATGATTCGCTTGGCCATGAAATAGCCGGGCGCTGCCTTGCCGCCGAAGATGAACACCCGCGGCGGGACACTCAGACTGGGGTCGCGCTTGAGACGGTGATACAAGGCGATGATGTGCAACACCATGAGGTGCTGTCGCTTGTACTCGTGGATCCGCTTCACCTGGACGTCGAACATCCACATCGGATCCAGCTCGATGCCGGTGGCCGAATGCACATACTCGGCGAGCCGAGACTTGTTGGTGCGCTTGACTTCCCGCCACCGCTGTCGAAACTCGGGGTCGTCGACGTAGGCTTCGAGGCCGCGCAGCTTGTCCAGGTCGGTCAGCCAGCCGTCGCCGATGGTGTCATCGAGCAGTGAACGCAGGCCCGGATTGGACAGGGCCAGGAACCGCCGAGGTGTCACACCATTGGTGACGTTGCCGAAGCGTTCCGGCCACAGTTCGTAAAAGTCTTTGAGCACACTGGCTTTCAGCAGTTCCGAGTGTAGGGCGGCAACCCCGTTGATCGCGTGGCTGCCGACTGTGGCCAGGTGGGCCATCCGCACGGACTTGCCACCGTGCTCGCCGATCAACGACATGCGACTCAACCGCTCGTCGTCGCCGGGGAACTTCGCGCGCACCTCGTCAAGGAAGCGTTCGTTGATCTCGTAGATCAGTTCGAGGTGGCGCGGCAACGCTTCGCCGAACATGCCCAGCGGCCAGGTCTCCAGTGCCTCGGGCAGCAATGTGTGGTTGGTGTAGCCGAACGTCGCGACGGTGATGTCCCATGCCTGCCCCCACGACATCTGGTGGTCGTCGATGAGCAACCGCATCAGTTCCGCGACGGCAATCGACGGATGGGTGTCGTTGAGCTGGATGGCCCATTTATCGGGGAGCGTGCTCAGCGGCAAGTTGGCGCGCTGGGTGTGGATGTTCAAGATGTCCTGCAGCGAGCAGGTGACGAAGAAGTACTGCTGCAGCAGGCGGAGTCGCTTACCGGCCTCGGGTTCGTCGTTAGGGTAGAGCACCTTGGAGACGGTCTCGGAGACGACCTCCTCGTCCACGGCCTTGTAGAAGTCGCCGGTGTTGAAGGCCTCGAGGGCGAAGGACTCGACCGCCCGGGCGCTCCACAGCGTCAACGTGTTGCAGGTGTTCACGCCGTAGCCCTGCACCGGGGTGTCGTAGGAGACGCCCTTGATCACACGCTGCGGAATCCAACGCACCCGGAACTTGCCGGTGACGTCCTCGTACTCCTCGGTGTGACCGCCCCAGTTGACCAGATAGCTGGCGTCCGGCTTGTCGATCTCCCACGGGTTGCCCTTGACCAGCCAGTTGTCAGTCTTCTCGACCTGCCAGCCGTCGTGGATCTCCTGCTGGAAGATGCCGAACTCGTACCGGATCCCGTAGCCGATCGACGGGCGTTCCAGCGTTGCCAGAGAGTCGAGGTAGCAGGCGGCCAGCCGGCCAAGGCCGCCGTTGCCCAGGCCGGGCTCCTCTTCGCAGGCCAGTATCTCGTCGAGGTCTTGGCCGAGCTCGCTCATGGCGGCGCGCGCCTCTTCCTCGATGCCGAGGTTCAGCAGGTTGTTGCCCAGTTGCGGGCCCATCAGGAACTCTGCCGACAGGTAGCAGGTGACCTTGTTGGACAGATCCAGCCAGTCCTGTGTGGTGGCCATCCAGCGGCGTTGCATGCGGTCCCGCACGGCCAGCGACAGCGCGCGGTAGTAGTGGTCGGGAGTCAGCGCCACGGCCGGGCGGGCGATGGAATACAGCAGGTGATCGGCCACCGCGGCGCGCAGCGCTTCGGCCGTCATGCCGGAACGGCTCTGCCCGGTGGGGGCCGGCGGCGCCGCCGGTTCGGCCGGTTGGGCGCCGTTCTGGACTCCGCCGTTGACGAGATCGGTCACTGTTACTCCCTGCACTGGTTGCCTGGTGCCGAGCGGCCAGTGTGTCACCGCAGTGTTACGTGAAATGCCTGCGGTGAGTCGCTGACGTGAACTCGCCCTTAAAGCCTGGCACCGCTGTAACGAATCGGCGAGCGCAGCGATGTTTGAAGTGAGGTTGTCGCGGCAGACCCGGAGCGCCGGTCCGGTGACGTGGGTGTTTGCCAAAGAGGAACGAGGAGGCCGGCCGATGGCTGGGTTGGATAGGTCCGGTAAGCGGGGGATCGCGGCGGTGTCATCGGGGGTGGTCCTGACGTTGACGGCGCTGACGGGTGGAATGGCGCCCGCACTGGCGGACCCGCATGGGGATCCCGCGACTCCGACCACGGTGGTTCCGACGACTACGGCCGCCGCACCGCCCGACGTCAGCCGCCGGGCCGGGGCGACGAAGGTGCCGGCTGCGCCCACCGCGACTCCCTCGGTCACCGCGACCGCTGAGCCCACTGCGACGTCTGTGCCTTCAGCGTCTGCTGTGCCAACTGCGCCGGCGTCGAGCGCCCCGGTACAGGACAGTGCCCCGGAGACCACAGGCTCGCCCGCGCCGCAGAGCGCACCGCCGCAGCGGCCGAGCGCACCGGATACCGCCGACTCGACGGAAACCACTCCCAAGGGCAGGGCCGCGGCACCGAGCACACCGGCGGCGACACCCACCCAGACCTCCGCACCCGCTAAGGCCACCGCGCAGGCCGGGGCCGGTGAGGCGCCACCGGCGACGACCTCGCCGGATCGGCCGCGCGGCGTTCCCGATGAGCCTGCTGCGGCTCCGACGCAGGCTGCGGGCATCCCAGAAGCGGTTGCGCCGGATGGTGATTCCGGGCCGGCCAATGCCGGAAAGCGGCCCACGGCGAACCTAGACCGCCCAGAAGGCACGCCTGCCGCCGACCAGCCCGCGCCGGTTGCTGCGGCCTTACCCGAGCCCGAGAGCGCACCCGGCGGTGCGCCCGCGGGAACGCCGCCAACCGAAGGGCCGTCCTCCGAAACGCCGGCCACAGAGGCCGGCGCGAAGTCGCCGGCTCCGGCCGCGGCCAAGCCGGTCGCGCAATTCGTCACGCCGCAGGCGCTGCAGGCGCCCGACGCGGATGTGCAGCAGGCGAAGATGGCGAAACCGGTTGAGCAGAAACCAGATCCGGCACCGCGCGCTGAGGTTGCCGACCTGGTGAAGGCCATCGACCTCAAGCAGCCGTCCCGTGATCCCCGCGATGATCTGCGCGTTCCCGGTGGGCCGGATCGCCCACGCGATCTGGATGGTCCCGGTGGGCGCCAGGTGACTGCGGCGTCCTGGGATCGGAATGTGCGGCAGTGGAGCCCGGACTGGGTGACCTACGACCAGTACTACCGACCGGTGATCGCCAACCCCTATCGGGATCCGGTACGGGTCGTCTACATGTACCAGAACGCCCCCCGCGTGGTGATCGTGCCGCCACTGCAGAGCGTCGTCATGGAGGTCGCACAGTTGGCGGCCTACAGCTTTACCGCGGTCGTCGTCAACGCGGTCGACACCGCAGTGAACGTCGCGGTGGGCAGCTTCTTCGGTGGTGGCTACGTTCCCGCAGTGGGAATGCCCCTGCCACCGCCGCCGCCACCGGTGATGCGTTACGACAACGTGCCGGTCCAGGTGCGCTACTCGCAGGCCACCTATGAACCGTTCCTGGTGCACCAGGTTGTCGACGCCGGCCTTGATCCGCAGTACGGTGAGCGCAAGGTGCTACTTGACGGCGCCACTCCGGTGTGGGGCCAGTGGGTCGAAAATCCTTCGGGTCAACGGCAATTCGAGGTCCATAAGACTCAGCAATATCCCGGCCTCGACTCTCCGCAGGAGGCGCCACTGCCCGGTGACTACCGGCTGCAGCTGGCCGCTGCCAGCGCTCCGATGAGCGAAACCAACAAGTACCTGGCCATTGTCGCGGCTACCGCAGCGGGGCTGAGCCTCGGCCTGGTGGGGCTGAGCGTGTACATCGGGCGGCGGCGGCGCGCGCTGTACTGAGTCAGTCGCGCGGCGATATCGCCTGTAAAGAGCGGATTCCGTTACCTTGCAGGCGATATCGGCGTACCCGGGGCGTTTGCATTTATAGCGCGCATCGGGCCACGGGCAGGTGAGGTCTGGGGGCTTAAGAATCGTGTCGATTTCATCGCTACCCCGGTGAACGGCATTCGGGCATATTGATTGAGCCAATGGTGCGAGCCCTTACGGCATGCGAGTTCGGTATGCCGTGATTTCGCATGTCCGCGGACGCTCGGTTTGCCGATGACGCAAAACGCCGCTTGACGAGAGAGGGCCCCCATCCCTACACGCGCCGACTGCTGGACAGCGTGCTGTCCGCCCAGCCGCAACCCGTTCCCGGAGGGAGCACAGTATGAGTACACCGAATCGCAAGCAGCGCCAGATCATCTTGAACGCGTTCGACATGAACTGCGTCACCCACATCATCGCCGGCACTTGGCGCCACCCGGAATCTCAGGCGGCCCGCTACAAGGACCTGCGGTACTGGACGGAGCTGGCGCAGCTACTTGAGCGCGGTCTGTTCGACGGGTTGTTCATCGCGGATGTTCTCGGTGTGTACGACGTCTACGGCGGCGGACCGGAGGCCGCGGTGCGCTCCGGTGCCCAAGTGCCGGTGAACGATCCGCTGCTCGTCGTCCCGGCGATGGCCGCAGTGACCGAACACCTGGGCTTCGGTGTCACCGCGTCGACATCGTTCGAGCACCCCTATTCGTTCGCGCGTCGGATGTCGACGCTGGACCACCTGACCGACGGGCGGGCCGGCTGGAACATCGTCACCGGGTATCTGGAGAGCGCGGCCCGTAACCACGGCCTGGACACCATCACCGCGCACGCCGATCGCTACGAGATCGCCGACGAGTACACCGAAGTCCTCTACAAGCTGTGGGAAAGTTCCTGGGATGAGGATGCGGTGGGCAGCGATCCGCATCGCGCTCACTACGCCGATCCGGCGAAGGTGCATCCGATCAACCATGAGGGCAAGCACTTCCGGGTGCCGGGAATTCACCTCTGCGAGCCGTCCCCGCAGCGCACCCCGGTGCTCTATCAGGCCGGGGCATCCGATCGTGGGCGGCAGTTCGGTGCCGAGAACGCCGAGGTGATCTTCATCGGTGCACCGACGAAGGAGATTCTGGCCGACGCCGTCGCTGACATCCGCGGTCGCGCGGAGGCCGCCGGTCGAGATCCGTACGACGTGAAGATCGTCAACGGGCACGTGGTGGTCACGGGTCCCACCGAAGAGGCGGCACAGCACCGCCACGACGACTTCCGGCGCTACACCGACCCCGAGGGTGCGCTCGCGCTGTGGTCGGGCTGGCTGGGCAGTGATCTGTCCCGTTTCGACCTCGACGACCCGGTTGCGGTGACCGACAACGAATATCTGAAGTCCTCGGTGCAGATGTACGGCCAAGGGCAATGGACGCTGCGCGATTTCATCGACGCGCACGCCATCGATGCCGAAGGCGGTTTCAGCGTGGGTTCACCGCAACAGGTGGCCGACGACCTGCAGTCGTGGGTGGCGGAGACCGACGTCGACGGGTTCAACCTCACCAACGTGATCACGCCGGGGTCCTTCGTCGACTTCATCGACTACGTGGTGCCGGAATTGCAGCGGCGCGGGGTGTACAAAACCTCCTACGCGGACGGAACGTTGCGCGACAAGCTGTTCGGGCGCGGTCCACGGCTACCGGAATCCCATCGTGGCGCCCGGTACCGCCGGGTTTCCGCCGAGGTGGCCCGATGACCGCGGTGGTGCCCGAAGCCGAGATGCCCGGTTACGGCTCGGCGCAGCTGAGCGAGCTGAGCGAGCTAATCGCTGCGATCGGTGCCCCGTTGCCGGGCAGCGGATACGTCTGATCCTCGGACTTAACGCGTGCCGCCGGCCGCCGGAGCGGTAGCGGCGGCGGGTGCGGGAGCGGTGGCCGCGGCGGGGGCCGGAGCGGCTGCGACGGCAGGGGCGGGCGCGACCGCGGGTGCCGGAGCGACCGCCGCGGGTGCCGGAGCCGGAGCCACAGCGGGGGCCGGCGCAGCGGGCGGTGGAATCGGCGGGAGACCAACGCGCAAGACCCGCAACATGTCCGGCTTCATCGCTTGCAGCTGCGCACCCCAATAACCCCAGCTGTGTGTGCCATTGGGCGGAAAGTTGAACACGGCGTTGCGGCCCCCGGCGGCGACGTAGCGTCGCTGAAATTCCTTGTTGGTGTTGACGGTGATGTTCTCCAGGTACTGCGCGCTGAACAGGCCGCCGAAATCCGAGCCGGTGTCCAGATCCGACGGGATACCATCGCCGCAGTACACCCACAGCGCCGTGCCGTTGACGATCAGACGGTTGATATTGACCATGGGGTCGTTGCGCCGCCACGCCGGATCACTTGACGGGCCCCACATGTTGTTGGCGTTGAAGCCGCCGGCATCGCCCATCGCCACGCCGATAAGCGTCGGCCACAAACCGGACGACGGATTCAAGAATCCCGACAGCGAGCCGGCGAAGATGAACTGCTGGGGATGCCAGATGGACAGCGTCAGCGCCGCGCTGCCCGACATCGACAACCCGACCACCGCATTGCCGACCGGGCTCTGGCCGCGGTTGGCCGCCAGCCATGCCGGGAGTTCCTGCGTCAGAAAGGTTTCCCACTTGTAGGTGAGATTGTTCTGCGCGGGCCGATACCAGTCGGAGTAGAAGCTGGACTGTCCACCGACCGGCATCACCATCGACAGCCCCGACTGGTAGTACCACTCGAATGCCGCGGTGTTGATGTCCCAGCCGCTGGCGTCGTCCTGAGCGCGCAGCCCGTCGAGCAGGTACACCGAGTTGGGGCCGCCGCCCTGGAACGTGACCCGAATGTTGCGGCCCATCGACGGAGAGGGCACGTCGAGTTGCTCGATCGGCAGCCCTTGCCGTGAGTACGCCGAGGCGATGACCGGGTGGCCGACCGCGGTCGCCAGCGCCAGCAGTGGCACGGCTAGCAGAGCGCAGATTCGGGACAGCAGCGGTCGGGCTCTCACACCGGCAAGCTAGCAGCGGACAGGACTGTGCCTCGATACCCGCGCGGGCCGTGATCGGCTTGTTACCAACCCCTTTGGTGATCGTGACGTGTGCGGATCAATCGGCACCCTTGCCGTTGTCCACTCGGTACACCGCACCGTGGACGGCGGCGGCGTCGTCGCTGGCCAGGAATGCGATGGTCTTTGCGACATCGGCGACGTCCATGAAACCGCGCGGCGCGGCGATGCGCATGATCAGATCCCAGTCCGCGTCCGGTGGCGCGGCGAAGTCGGTGACCTGAGCGGTCAGCATGCCGCCCGGGCAGATGGCGTTGACCCGCAGACGCTCCTTGGTGAACTCGACCGCGAGCGCGCGGGTCAGCCCGATCAGGCCGTGCTTGGCGGCGCAGTAGCCCGCCGAGTACACCTCACCCTCAACACCGGCGACTGAAGCGACATTGACGATGTTGCCGCCGGAAGCCAGCAGATGCGGCAACGCGGCGCGGCATAGGAAGAACGGTCCATTGAGGTTGACCGCAAGGTCCTGATCCCACTCGGCATCGGTCATCGTCGCGGTGTGGCGCATCTGGTGGAAGCCCGCGACGTTCACCAGCACATCGAGTCGTCCGAAGGCGTCCATGCAGGCCTCGACGGCTTGCCGGCAGGCCTGGGGGTCGCCGATGTCCACGGAGCTGAACCGGCCGCCGGGCACCTCGGTGAACACGTCGGCCATCCGGTCCGCGTCGCGCGCGATGCCGAAGACCGTCGCCCCGCGTTCGGCGAACAGCCGTGCGGTCGCCGCGCCGAGGCCGGCCGACACACCCGTCACCAGGGCCACTTTTCCGCTGAGTTGAGTCACGGTGCTGACTCTCTCATGCGCGGATGGGCGGTCTACCGGGGGTTCTTCGCATGGGATCGGGAAAGGTGCGGGGAATCCGATCGGTGACCGTCGGGTCGGGTCTGCTGCGCCGCCGCCCGGGTTGCGTGGCTTTCGCCGAGCCGGGGCATGCCCGCATCATGGCTGTCGGTGCTCAACGGTCGCGGCCGAGACAGGATCGCCGTCGACTTCTCGGGCGCGGGCCCCGATTCGCTTGTCGCCCCTGCGGGATCGGCCGACCTGGAGGTGTTCGTGCCGGCGCCCTCGGTTGTCGTGTGCGCAGACGCACCGGCTTTCGGGCCCACCGACACGGCGTTGTTCGGGCCGGCAACGGAGGATCGGGACTCCTGGACCGCGGGGACGGCGGAATTCAGCCCGGTCGCCGCGGGGACGGCGGAGTTCTGCCCGGTCGCCGCGACTGCCGCGACCGCTTGTGTACTGGAAACCGCGGTGACGGAGGCGGTGCTGGTCTTGCCGCGGACTTCGTTCACGAACGCGTCCACCATGTCCTTGACGACCTGAATGGGATTGACCGGTTTGAACCAGCCGGCGCCGGCGGCAGCGCCGTAATTTTTTCTGTCATAGCCGAGTTCGACGAGTACGCGCAGTGGCGCGTCGATCGCCTTGAGGATCGGTTCGGGGATCAGGCCTTGCAGGGGCATCAGCAGTGGCAGCAGGTCGGTGTGAATCAGGTAGTAGGTGGTGGAGCCGTACTGCTGCCTGTCGGTCTTGCTCGGATCGTCGAGGACGGCCGGATCGACCTGGAGGTCATAGGTGCCGTGCAGATACGCGATGCCCATCAGCGCGTTGATGTCGGCCAGCAGATTGAGGGGGTACTTCGGGAAATCGGCCCAACCGTCGTACTGACGGGCGATGTCGTAGGTGACGTCACCGCCGGTCGGCGTCGCCCCGTTGAAGGAGATGCCGAGGATCGGAATGGTGATGCCGCTGAATCGCTCGAGGATTCCGCCATTGGGCCGGTTCGGATTGGCCAGCAGCACATAGGTGTCGCCGACCGCCCCAGCTTGCCGCTTGTACTCGGTGGCCACCACCGCGCCCTGCGAATAGCCGAAGACGATGGCACCGGACTGCCCGTCTAGGGCGGCGTGCGCGGCCTGCAGCCCCGTGTGGACCGACGCGTTGTAAGTGGGTGCGCTCAGGTAGCCGGCGGACACCGGCCAGAAGCTGGCGGGGTAGTTGATCTTCTGGGCGGGCAGGTGGGGTCCGGCTGTCACGTTGATGACGCTGTCGACGTACGCCGCAAACTCGGCATCCGGCGGGAACCGGCCGATGTCGGTGCCCCGCAGGTAATACGCCTGCGCGGTATCGGTCAGCACCACCTGCGCGCTCTGCAGTGTCGATGTGGTTCCCAGCAGTGCTGATCCGGCGATGGCGGCCCCCGCCAGCCCGCTGGCCACCAGTTGTGAACGTCCCCGTCGTATCCGCATATGTGCCTTCCTGTGTTGGCTATCGTCATAACCCAGGCCATCGTGGATTGCACGGGGTATCGGCAAATTTTGCTGTCCGAGTCTCAGGTGTTCAATTCCTTCACGGGACAGCGCGCGGCATGCCAGGGTGAAGCCGTATCAGCAAGTGAGAAGGGTAGGCAATGGCTCCGAAGCGCGTGGTGATCTGGGGGACTGGGTTCGTCGGACGGATGGTGATCGCCGAGATCGTCAAGCATCCGGTTTTCGACCTCGTCGGTGTCGGTGTCAGCAACCCCGACAAGGTGGGACGCGATGCCGGTGAGATCTGTGGTCTGGCTCCCATCGGCGTGACGGCAACCGACGACGTCGAGGCGCTGATCGCGCTGAAGCCCGATGCGCTGGTGCACTTCGGCCCTACGGCCGCGCACGCCGAGGACAACATTCGGTTGATCTCCCGTTTCCTCGCCGCAGGCATCGACGTCTGCTCCACGGCAATGACGCCGTGGGTATGGCCGCACATGTCGGTCAACCCGCCCAACTGGGTGCGTCCCATCGAGGAGGCGTGTGCGCAGGGCGGCGCCTCGTGTTTCACCACGGGTATTGACCCCGGTTTCGCCAACGATCTGTTCCCGATGACCCTGATGGGACTGACCTCGGAGGTCCGGCGCGTCCGCGCTTCAGAGTTGCTCGACTACACCAACTACGAGGGCGACTACGAGTTCGAGATGGGCATCGGCCGAGAACCGGATTTCCGGCCGTTGCTCGAGAACCCCGACATCCTGATTTTCGCCTGGGGTGCAACGGTTCCCATGATGGCTCACGCGGCGGGTATCGAACTTGACGAGATCACCACCACCTGGGACAAGTGGATCACACCGACCGAACGCAAGACCGTCAAGGGCGTGATCCCGGCCGGTCATGTCGCCGCGGTGCGGTTCACCATCAACGGAATCTACAAGGGCGAAACCAGGATTCAGCTCGAACACGTCAACCGCATCGGGCGTGACGCAGCGCCGCACTGGCCGTCGGGCAACGAGGACGACGTGTACCGCGTGGATATCGAAGGTACGCCGAGCATCTTCCAGGAAACCGCGTTCCGCTTCACCGACGGCTCCGGTCGCGACGCGGCCACCGCGGGCTGCCTGGCCACCGGGTTGCGAGCGCTCAACGCCGTGCCGGCGGTCAATGACCTGCCGCCGGGATGGGTGACCCCGCTGGATCTTCCGCTGATACCCGGGCTCGGCACCATTCGGTAGCACCAAGTCGACGAGCGCGGGACGAGGCGGTGAGAAGCGACGCAGGTGGCCGGTGCCGCTCAGCGGGGGCGATTCTTGACCAGCACGACCTTGGCCTGGGTGATGCGCATCTTCTGGGGCGCCACCGCCAATCGGGCTGCGGTCTGACGTTCGAGCCGGTCGCAGAATTCGCCGACACGGGGGTCTCCGCTGCCGCCGGACAATCCGTCGACAAGGCAGCCGAACACCGAGGCGCGCAGGAACCCGGCCCATTTGCTTGCGAACGCGCTCGCGTCCCCGTCGACCTGAAATTGTTGCCAGAAGCGATCTTCGGCGTCGGACACCTCCAGGTGTTCGATTGTGAGCCCTTCGAACCGTCCCTTCGGGAAAAACGGGGCGATGATGTCCTTTTCGTTGCGGCCGACGACGGGGATGGTCATTGCCTGCCGTTCCTGCGTCGTGATCACACCGGCGTCGGCGAGTTCGTGTAACGCGGCGCCGAGATGGTCGATCAACGGCTGCATGCCGAACTCGCCCGATTCGTCACGACCCAGAGTCAGCACCATGAGGCGTCCGTTCGGGACGAGTTCGCGCCCGCGAAACGCGATGAACTCATGCCAGTCTGCAGCGCCCTGACGGGCGCACGCCGCGCGCACGGTTTCCTCGGTGCTGAACGCGGGCAGCACATCGTCTCCGACCGGGCCGGGCGGGCGCGAGAGCCAATGGATGCCCCATGAGGACCAGCCCAGCGTGACACTGTCGGAGGGCAGGATCTGCGAGTAGAACGAGCGGCCGATCGCCGCGGGGAATGCGGCGGGGTGGCGCCGCAGGTAGCTATCAGGATCGTTGGCCAGCGTCTGGAACAAGACCGTGAAATCGTTCTCGGCCACGTCGGTGTGCGTGACGAGGATTGCCTGATCTTTGCGAATTCGTCCGCTGAGAACGTCGATTGCTGCACCGACCGGTAACAGCGAGTTGTGTCCGGTGGAGGCGCCGTAGTCGGCTACCACCACCGGGTGGGGTGCATCGGGTAGGGGAACCGCCTGTGCTAGGCGGACGAAAAGATCAATGGCAGAACGCAATCCGGCCGCCTGCAAGCGTGACGTCGCAGTATAGGTGAGGCTACCCGGAGCTTCGGGCCGCACCACGATGCTGGACTCGCGCATGTCAGGCACCGCGATGGCAGACCGGCGGGCCGGACACCGGAGTGTGGCTGTGCGCTGTGCGCATGGCGGCCTCCTGTACATGCTGTGGACGCTGGATCGAGTTTATCTCCGCGCTATGTCTGTGGTTTTCGGCTGCAGAATCAGCGACCGACTTTTGCGAACAGCGGGTCGTTATAGCCGATGTCGAACGTGCACTCCTGGTACCTCGGGTCGGGGACGAACGCCCAGAACAGCGCCCCCGCGGTGCCTTCCGTCCGCTGGTTGGCAATGGCCGTTGTGATGATCCGGTACCGCGCATTCAACGGCAGGCACGAACCGGCGTTGATGTTGATCTCGGCGACGACGAGGGGTTTGTTCAGCGCGTGCGCCTCGGCAATCCGACGCAGCAGGCCGCTCACACTGTCACCAGGAAGGCTGGTGGCCGGGTAATAGTCGTGGTACTCGAGCACATCGATCCCGGGTGAGGCTTCGGTGTACGAGAAGTCCTCGCCCGCCGATCCGCACTGACCGCCGCCGACCCGGCCGGAGAAGACCAATGCCCCCGGTGCGAGTTCGTGGATGCGCGCACCGGTGTCGGTGAAGAACTTGCGCAGCACCTGAGGGGAATCGGTCGGGCAGCTGCGCCGTTCCCAATGACAATGCCCCGGAGGGCAGATGGACGGTTCGGGCTCACCGACGGTGGTCCACCCGATGACGGACGGTTCGGAGCCCCACCGTTTTACCGCGGTGTCGAGCCAGTCACCAAATGAAATCGGGACGCCGGGTCCGGTGTAGGTGCGCCACTCACTTGCATACCAGGGGTATTCCTTGACCCGGTCGTCTTCGCAGCCCCCCTCGTCGCCGGTGAGGACGGGTAGCAGCAGCTGCTGATATCGGTTCGCGGTGTCGAATACCCGGTCCAGCGCCGTGAAGTCCATCATCCCGGTGTGTTTGTTGAGGGCGAAGCTGGAGTATGCGTTGAATCGGACCAGCGAGTGGGGTGGCAACCGGGAGAAGAACTCGTTGAGATCCACCTGCGCACCGCAGCCGGCGTTGATGTTCCAGTTGGTGCCCAGTTGGTAGGCGTTGATCCCGATGGGCCACCACGGTTGTCCGTTCAGCGTCAACGAGGTCCCGGATATGGCCACGTGGCCGGCGGCACTCGGAGTGCGCACGGCGCTCGGTCCCGAACGCGGCTGCGACCCCGTGCCGGGCGCTTTGGGCGTGGATGACTGGGGTATGTACTCGTGGAAACCGCTTTCGCAGCCGGTCAGCACAAGCACGGCGATGAGCAGCAGCCGCAGCAAGACCCGCCGAAGGCGAACCATGGCGCCACATTATCGTGTTGCGTTGCCAATCAGTGTCAACAACGGGTCGTTTGGCCCGATGTCGAGTGTGCACTGGTCCGTCCGTGGATCCGGGACGAACGACCAGAACAGCACTCCGGCGGTTCCCGCGGTGCGCTGCGTGGCGATGGCCGCCGACAGTTGGGCCTTGCGCTGGGCCGGCGACGAACACGAGCCGCTCTTCATCCCGAGCTCGGCGACCACCAACGGCTTGGCGACCGCGCGCGCTTGGTCGATGCGCTGCGCTAACGCATCCGGCAGTTGTGATCCGGCGCTGTAGTCGTGGTACTCCATCACGTCGACCCCCGGGGACTGCGCGATCGTCGCGTAATCGTCACCGGCCGAACCACACTGATCGCCGCCGGCAAGTCCGCTCCAGATCACGGCCTTCGGATCGAGTTGGCGGATGCGCGCCCCGGTGGCGTCGAAGAACGCGCGCAACACCGCTCCCGAACCGGCCGGGCAGTTGCGTGCCTGCCATGCGCAGTCGGCGGATCCGCAGTTGGATGGCTCGGCCTCGCCGACCGCCGTCCAACCGGCGAGCGCCGGCGAGCCCGCCCAGCGTGATACCGCGGTGTCGAGCCATTTCCCGAACGGCATCGGCGCCTGCGCATCGTCGTTGCGCCAGCCACCGGCGTACCAGGTCCGGCTCTTGGTTTGCGTGCTCTCGCAGGCGCCGTCGTGCCCGGAGAGCACCGCCACCAACAACTGGTCGTGCCGTGCAGCGGCGTCGAACACCGCGTCGAGCGCGCTGAAGTCCAGGGTTCCGGTGATCTTGCTCAATGCCATGCTCGAATACACATTCACCCGGGTGAGCGTGCGAGGAGGCAGCGAGGCGAAGTAGCCGTCGAGATCGACCTGGGCGCCGCATCCGGCGTTGACGTTCCAGTTGGTGCCCAGCTGATAGGCGTTGAGTCCGATCGGCCACCACGGGCTGCCGTCGAGGGTCAGCGACGTGTTCGATATACCGAGCCGGTGGCTCGCTGCGTGGGCCGACGGCGGACAGACCAACGTGAGCAGTGCCACAATCGCCGCACAAATCGCGAGGTCAACGGCGCGCCGCCGACCGACGGACGACCGCATGGCCGTCGCAGCGGACGGCCTGTCCGGCGACTGCGGCATCGGCGCCTCCTGAACGTGTCCGGCCCGCGAGCCCTCAACGGTAGTCGGCGTGCCTGTTCATGGCACACTTCGGCCATGAGCGGGCGGCGGGTACCGGGGGTCATGCTGGCGTTCGCCATCTTCTTGATGGTGGTCTCGATCGCCGGTCTGGTGGGCAGCGTCGTACTCAACGCGTTCTTCCTTGATCGGTACAACGCTTACGGCGAGGTGCCGATCCCGGGGTCGACGTCGATGCACCTGCCGGCGGGCGACGTCACCATCACGTTTCACACCGTGATGGTCGGTACGACCTCGGGGACGGGGCTGCCCATCCCGCAACTGGGTGTGCAGATCAACCCGCCCCCTGGCGTCGCCGAACCAGTGCTCACCGAGAACTTCGGCAGCACAACGACGGTCAACAATGACGCACGTCGCCGGGTGTGGACCGCCCATATCGCGGCCGAGGGCAACTACACAGTGACCGTCGAGGGGCAGGTGAGCGCCTTCCTCTACCCGAAATTGGCGTTCGGGCACCCCAGTTCGCTGGGGTGGCTGCCCTGGGTGTTCGGGGCGTTGCTGGCCCTGGGAGTGCTCGACCTGATCGTGTCGATCGTGTGGATGACACGGGTGCGGCAACGCTGGATGTCGCGCTTGCCCACCGCAGGGGTGTCGCAGCCCGACATCGGCAGCGCGCCGAGGTGGGATCCCCAGCCGTACACTCCGGCGTCGTACCCGGGTGCGCAGACGGTCTCCCCGGCGGACCCCTACACTCCGACCGACGAGGCGATCCGCATTGAGCAGATCAAACACCTTGCCGCACTGCGTGATTCGGGTGCGCTGACGCAGGAGGAGTTCGACGCGGAGAAGCGTCGCGTGCTCGACGGCCGCTAGTCAGCGCTGCGTCAGTGGCAGGGTGCGGCTGGCCACTTCCTCCGCGCTGCTCGTGCCTCGCAGCGCTGCGTCAGTGGCCGCGGGCCACCCATTCGTCGTAGTGGACGATTTCATCGCCGATGCGGGTGGTGTCGCCGTGGCCGGTGTAGACGACGGTGTCCGGCGGCAGCTTGCCCAGCTTGTCCTTGATCGAGCCCAGGATGGTGGGGAAGTCCGAGAACGAGCGTCCGGTGGCACCCGGGCCGCCCTGGAACAGCGTGTCGCCGGAGAACACCGCGCCGAGGTCCGGGGCGTAGAGGCAGGTGCTGCCAGGCGAATGGCCCGGCGTGGCGATGGCGTGCAGTTCGATGCCGTCGGCGGTGAACACCTGACCGTCCTCGATGGCGCGGAACGGTGTGTCGCCGTGGGTTGTGCGCCACAGCATGTCGTCGGCCGGGTTCAAGAACACCGGCGCGTCGAGGTCGGTGGACAGATCGGGGGCGACGGTGATGTGGTCGTTGTGACCGTGTGTGCAGATCACCGCGACCACGTGCCGGCCCGCGACAGCGTTTTCGATGGCTTTGGCGTTGTGTGCGGCGTCGATCACGATGACCTCTTTGGCATCGCCGACGATCCAGATGTTGTTGTCGACTTCCCAGCTGCCGCCGTCGAGTTCGAACGTGCCGTGGGTGACCACCCGCTCAATGCCGGCGCCGGCGCTCATTTCTGTCCTCTCTTCGCGCAAGCGCTCATCGTCAGAGCACCACTACTGATCGCAGAACTTCGCCGCCGTGCATCTTGTGGAAGGCGTCTTCGATGCCTTCGAGTCCGATGCGTTCGGTGACGAATTTCTCCAGCGGCAATCGGCCCTGCAGATACAGGCTGATGAGTGTGGGGAAGTCGCGCTCGGGCAGGCAGTCGCCGTACCAAGATGACTTCAACGATCCGCCGCGGGAGAAGAAGTCCACCAGCGGCATCTCCAGTGTCATGTCCGGTGTCGGAACACCAACCAGCACAACCGTTCCCGCCAGATCGCGCGCGTAGAACGCCTGCTTCCAGGTTTCCGGCCGGCCCACTGCGTCGATCACGACGTCGGCGCCGAACCCGTCGGTCAAATCCTGGATGGTCTCGACGGCGTCGAGCTCCTTGGCGTTGATGGTGTGGGTGGCGCCGAATTCGCGGGCCCAGGCCAGCTTCTTGTTGTCGGTGTCCACCGCGATGATCTTTTTGGCCCCAACGAGTGCGGCGCCGGCGATGGCGGCGTCGCCCACCCCGCCGCAGCCGATCACGGCCACCGTGTCGTCACGCCCGACATTGCCGGTGTTGACGGCTGCACCCAGACCGGCCATCACGCCGCAGCCCAAAAGGCCGGCGACGGCCGGGTCGGCGGCGGGATCGACCTTGGTGCACTGTCCTTCGTGCACCAGCGTTTTGTCGGCGAACGCGCCGATCCCCAGTGCCGGGGTGAGCTCGGTGCCGTCGGTCAGGGTCATCTTCTGGGTGGCATTGAAGGTGTCGAAGCAGTACCACGGCCGGCCGCGCTTGCAGGCCCGGCACGCACCGCACACCGCGCGCCAGTTCAGGATCACGAAATCGCCGGGCTCGACGTTGGTCACGCCCTCGCCGACGGCCTCCACGGTGCCCGCGGCCTCATGCCCGAGCAAAAACGGGTACTCGTCGTTGATGCCGCCCTCGCGGTACGTCAGATCGGTATGACACACACCGCAGGCGATGACGTCGACGACCACCTCGCCGGGGCCGGGGTCGGGGATGACGATGTCGACCAATTCGACGGGCTGCTTCTTGGATCGGGAAATCACACCGCGCACTGTCTGGGGCATGGGTACAACGTAGTGCCTTGGCGTGCGCTGCGAGCGGCCGGAGGGGCATTTTTTGGAACAGTGTCCAAACAAAGGTCCGGTACGTGACCCTGTCCCGATGGAACGGTCGAGGACCTGTGGTTCCCAGAGGACTCTCGTGCCGGTAGTTGTTCGGTGACAACGCCGATTGCGCGGTCTACCCTGCAGGGCAAGTAGTTCGGGGGGACTGCCGAGGGGGTGGGTCATGTCGGTCGATGTGGAAAATTGCGACGTTTGCATCGTCGGTGCCGGTCTGGCAGGGATGAACGCGTTGTTCGTCGCCAGCAGGTACCTCTCGCCCGACCAGCGGATCATCCTGGTCGACCGGCGTCAGCGGGTCGGCGGCATGTGGGTGGACACTTACCCGTACGTGCGATTGCATCAGCCGCATCCCATGTTCACCGCGGGCAACATCGGCTGGACACTCGGGCAGAAGCCCTCACACCTGGCGTCGAAGGACGAGGTGCTCGGGCACTTCGAGCACTGCCTGGGCGTCATCAAGCGACACCAGCGCGTCGACGAGTTCTACGGCTGGGCAGCGGAATCCGACGAAGAGGCCGACGGAATCGTGCGGTTGACCTGCCGTGCCGAGGACGGCCGGACGATGGTGATCGAGACTCCCCGGTTGATCAAGGCCTACGGGGTGCGCGTGCAACCCAACGATCCACTGGAGCTGTCCAGCCACGGCGTCCACTCGGTGTCCCCGGACAGCTGCGATATGCGCGGCGCACCGATCGGCGACAGCACAGCTCCGGTCTGGGTCGTCGGCGGCGGCAAGGCCGCGATGGACACCGTGCACACGCTGCTCTGCGCCTATCCGGGCCGGGAAGTCAATCTGGTGGCGGGCAGCGGGACCCTCTTCAACAGCCGCGATCGCTTCTTCCCCGAGGGAATGGCTCGCTGGCGCGCGACGATGGTGAGCACACTCGCCAGCGAGGTCACCCGGCGTTTCGACGGCACCAACGAGGATGAGGTTTGGGACTGGCACCGTGCGACCTTTGGTCTGTGGGTCACTCCGGAGACCGGTAACTTCCTCGCCGGCGTGCTCTCCGAAGAGGAGCGCAAGACCATCGCCGGCGGTCTCAACCATGTCCTGATGGACCACTTGGTGGACGTGGTCGACGACGCCGGCGGTCCGCGCATGATGTTGCGGAGTGGATCCAGCAAGCCCGTCGAACCGGGAAGTTGGTTCGTCAACTGCACGGGTTACCTCACCAACCGCGATTTCCCCTACGAGCCCTACGTCTCGCCGAGCGGCAAGGTGCTGTCGATCCAGCCCCAGTCGGCGACCATGCATCTGACGTCCTACACCGCGTATTTCAACACCCATCTGCTGTTTGCCGGCAGAATCCGCGACGTGCCGCTCTATGAACTCGACATGCTCGGCCTCTACCGAAAGTCGCGTAAGGCGTTCGCGTACACCATCTTTGCGCTGGCCCAGTACAACATCAGTCTGTGCGCCGATAACCTGCCGGCCAAAGCGTTTCGGGAATGCGGGATTGACTTCGACCGGTGGTATCCGTTGCCTCGCCGGGCGCTGGCGACGGTGAAGTTCATGCGCACCCACCGTGGGGAGCGCGACCGCTTGCGCGGTGCCCTCGACGTGGTGCGGGAGCGGTACGGCGTGCGCTGCGGGCCCCTTGGGTCGGATGTCGCTCAGGCAACCTGATGGACGGACGAATATCGCCGACCTGCTAGTTGGCTGGTTCGCGTCGCATCCGCAGCCCGAATAGCGCCAGTAGGGTGAGGCACGATGAGTGCCCTGGACGCGATTTCTGATTGGCCGGTCCCGTCCGCCGCGGCAGCCGTGGTCGGTCCGGCCGGCGTGCTGGCCACCCACGGCGACATCCGGCGCCGGTTCGCGCTGGCGTCGGTGACCAAGCCGTTGGTGGCCCGCGCGGTGCAGGTAGCGATCGAGGAGGGCGCGGTCGACCTGAACACCGACGCCGGTCCGCCCGGGTC
>DASUGW010000222.1:0-11663 GCA_036273805.1 Mycobacterium sp. | reverse complement strand
ACGCCGGGCAGGCAGTAGGCGAGCGGTTGTTCCACGTCGAGGATGCGCAGATCGCCGCCGCGACTATGGCCGTTGCAGGTGTGCGAGACGGCGACCAGGTCGACGAGCATGCGGTGCCGCGCGCGGCGCCGGCGGGTGGCGATGGCCACCCGCAACACCGCGATGATCAGCCGCGCGCCAACCATCAGCGTCAGCGCGAACACCGTGACGTAAGAGATCCACAGCGGCCATCCGAGGCCGCCTGGGCCCGTCGGGCCGGCGACCAAAAGCCTGCTGGCGATGTCGATTCCGGCACTGAACGCCGAGAGCACGGCGGCGATGGCGACGGCCTGCCAGAGCACCACGGCGGCCCGCGGTGCACGCAGCGGCCAAGCGGCCCTGGCCAGCAACGCGGGCACGGGACCCACGAGGCTCAGGGCCAGAAGGGCAAACGCCAGCGCGGACACGCTGACAGTCTCTCTCAGGCAGGCCCCTGACCGCCAACCGGCCCGCTGAGGCCACAGGCAAAGGAGGCCGGATTACATGCCTTCGACGGAGCCGGCCGGGCCGTGTTTGGCCTCCAGCTCGGCAAGGGCCGCGCGCAACGCCTCGGCCTCGTCGGCGCCGACGCGTTCCACGAAGTGCACCAGCGCGGCGCGGCGGATGCCGGTGTCGGCGGCCTGGTCCAGCGCGTCCACCATGAGGCCGGCGACCAGTTCGTCGCGTCCGTGGGTGGGGGCGTAGCGGTGCGCGCGGTCGTCGCGATGCTGCACCACCAGGTTCTTTTTGGCCAGCCGCTGCAGCACGGTCATGACGGTTGTGTAGGCAAGGTCGCGGTGCGCGGACAGTGCTTCGTGCACCTGACGCACGGTCTGCGGCTCGGGCATAGACCACAGGTGGTCCATAACCGCCTGTTCCAGGTCCCCGAGACGCGCCTGCTTTGTCATGTTTCCGTTCATCTCCGTGTGCGTTGTCGTTAGCGTACCCGCGTTTACTACCGACCGTCGTACCTGCATTTCGGATGTCCCGCGCGGGGACGGGCCGTAGGTGTGAGAGCGGTCACACGTGGGGGTTTAGGGTCGCGCGCCCCTTTTATGGTTAGGCTTACCTAACCATACGAGGAGGTGTCATGACAGCAGTGATGGACGATCCGCTGATCGCAGGCATGACGATCCGGCAGGTGCTGCCGTTGCACGAATCCAGCCGTCGTCTGCGCTTGCTCTATCCGGAGTGCCCGCGGGTCTACGGGGTGGCCGTGATGTCTGACGTGTCCCGGCGGCGCTGGTGGCCATTGCAGTCCGCGCTGAGCTCCGAGCGCCTGCAGATCATGTTCTCCGCCGCGGTCGCGGAGATGGGCAGCCCGGCGGTGGCCGCACAACAGTTGGCCGCAACGCTCGCCCATGCGGTGATCGGCAGGGTCGTGGCCCTGGTGGTGCTCGAGGGCCGCGCCTGGGACACGGGCCTGGAAAACCTCTGGGTGCACGTGGATTCCGAGGGCGTCATCGACTGGGTCGGTGTCGTCGACCCCACGCTGCGGGTGCTGCCCGACGATCCGTGCGCCCGCGCCAACGGCACCGGCTCCGCCGAAGGCACCGTGGTTCTGCCGAGCGAGGCCGCGCTGGCCACGTGGATCGCGCACCGGTGCCACCGCGCGCTGTCTCCGTTGTTCGCCCAACTGCACGGGGCCTGCGGTGGCGCGGTCAGCGTCGCCGCGATGTGGCAGACGGTCGGCTCGGCCGTGGTGGTGGCCGCCACCCAGGTGCCCCTGCTGGCCGGCTCGAGCGAGATTGTCGGGATGCGGCGGGGGCAGGCCGTCCTCGATGCGCTGCTGGGTTTCGGCCTGCCCGTGCGGGGCCCGGCGCAACTGCGGGGACGTGCTGCGGACCGAAAGAAAGGCCTTGCGAAATTAGGGCAGCCTTGCCTATGCTGAGCACGTCGAGCTAACGGACCGAGCCGGAGTCCTGAGGGCTGCAGAGACCCCCGGTCCACTCGAAGAGGCGGGCCCCGCGCATTGCGCGGGGCCCGCTGTCATTTCCGGGTCTGGACTCGCCCCCCACGAGGGGCAGCGTGTAGACAAACAAGGGTGACTGCGACACCTCCCGGCCTGCCCCCGGACTTTCCCACCGGTGTGGACTCGCCGTTCGATGACCGGCTCGGCCTGAAGTTCACCGAGATCACGCCCGACGGCGTCCTTGCCGAACTCGAGGTCACTCCCGCGCTGCACCAGCCGATGGGCATCGTGCACGGCGGCGTGTACTGCTCGGTGATCGAAAGCATCGCCAGCACTTCGGCCTACGTCTGGCTGGCCGAGCACGGCGGCGGCAACGTCGTCGGTGTCAACAACAACACCGACTTCCTGCGCGCCATCTCCTCGGGCACCGTGTACGCGGTCTCCGAACCGATCCACCGCGGCCGGCGCCAACAGCTGTGGCTGGTGACCATTCGGGACGAGAAGGACCGCGTCGTCGCACGCGGTCAGGTCCGGCTGCAGAATCTCGAAGCCGAAAGCTGAATCCTGCCGGGGCGGGCGCGCCGTGGCAGGATCGCTGCTCATGCGCCTCTCACCGCATGAGCAGGACCGACTGCTCCTGTCCTACGCGGCCGAATTGGCCCGCCGCCGCCAGGCCCGCGGACTGCGGCTCAACCACCCCGAAGCCGTCGCGATCATCACCGATCATCTGCTGGAGGGCGCCCGCGACGGCCGCACCGTGGCCGAGTTGATGGTCAGCGGGCGCGAGGTGCTGCACCGCACCGACGTCATGGACGGGGTACCCGAGATGCTGCACGACGTTCAGGTCGAAGCAACCTTCCCGGACGGCACCAAACTGGTCACCGTCCACAACCCGATCGCATGACGCCGGGGGAGGTCCTGTTCGGGCAGGGTGACATCGAGATCAACGCCGGCATGCCGCGGGTACAGCTGGACGTCGTCAATACCGGCGACCGACCGGTCCAGGTGGGCAGCCACGTCCATTTGCCGCAGGCCAACCGCGCGCTCGCCTTCGATCGTGACGCGGCGCACGGTATGCGGCTGGACATCCCGGCCGGCACCGCCGTTCGCTTCGAACCCGGTGTGGCACAACAGGTCAGCGCCGTGGCGCTGAACGGCCTCCGAGAGGTGCACGGATTGAGCCTGGAACCGCCCGGAAAGCTGGGCCCCGCATGACGGCCCTTTCCCGTGAGCGCTACGCGGCGCTGTACGGCCCGACCACCGGCGACCGAATCCGGTTGGCCGACACCGATCTGCTGATCGCGATCACCGAGGACCGCAGCGGCGGCCCGGGTCTGGCCGGCGACGAGGCGGTGTTCGGCGGCGGCAAGGTACTCCGCGAGTCGATGGGCCAGGGCAGGGCCACCCGCGCCGACGGCGCCCCTGACACCGTGATCACCGGCGCGGTGATCCTGGACCACTGGGGAATCATCAAGGCCGACATCGGGATTCGCGATGGACGGATCTGCGCCATCGGCAAGGCAGGTAACCCCGACATCATGTCCGGTGTACACCCCGACCTGGTAGTCGGACCGTCGACCGAGATCATCGCGGGCAACGGGCGCATCCTCACCGCCGGCGCCATCGACTGCCACGTGCACCTGATCTGCCCGCAGATCATGGCGGAAGCGCTTGGTGGCGGCATCACCACGATGGTCGGCGGTGGCACCGGACCCGCCGAAGGCAGCAAGGCCACCACCGTCACCCCGGGCGCCTGGCATCTGGCCCGCATCCTGGAGTCGCTGGACTCCTGGCCCGTCAATATCGCGCTGCTCGGCAAGGGCAACACCGTCTCGACCGAGTCCATGTGGGAGCAATTACGGGGCGGCGCTTCGGGTTTCAAGCTGCACGAGGACTGGGGCACCACACCGGCGGCGATCGACGCCTGCCTGTCGGTGTGCGACGAGGCCGGCGTACAGGCCGCCATCCACACCGACACCCTCAATGAGCTGGCTTTCGTCGAGGACACGCTGGCCGCCATCAAGGGCCGCTCGATCCACGCCTACCACACCGAAGGTGCCGGCGGAGGGCACGCGCCCGACATCATCACGGTGGCCGGACACCCGAATGTGCTGCCCAGTTCGACCAATCCGACGCGACCGCACACGGTCAACACCCTCGACGAGCACCTCGACATGCTGATGGTGTGCCACCACCTCAACCCGAGCGTGCCCGAGGACCTCGCGTTCGCCGAGAGCCGGATCCGGCCGTCGACCATCGCGGCCGAAGACCTACTGCACGACATCGGGGCCATCTCGATGATCGGCAGTGACTCGCAGGCGATGGGCCGCATCGGCGAGGTGGTAATGCGCACGTGGCAGACCGCGCATGTGATGAAGGTGCGCCGCGGTGCGCTCGATGGGGATCCGGGCGGAGACAAAGGCAACGACAACCTGCGCGCCCGGCGCTACGTCGCGAAGTACACCATCTGCCCGGCCATCGCGCACGGCCTCGACCACGAGGTGGGTTCGGTTGAGGTGGGCAAGCTCGCCGACCTGGTGCTGTGGGAGCCGGCGTTCTTCGGCGTCCGCCCGCACGCCGTGATCAAGGGCGGCATGATCGCCTGGGCCGCGATGGGCGACGCCAACGCCTCGATCCCCACCCCGCAGCCCGTGCTGCCGCGCCCGATGTTCGGGGCGGCGCCGACCGCCGCTGCTGCCACCTCGGTGCACTTCGTGGCACCGGCGGCAATCGATGACGGCCTGGCCGAGCGCCTCGATATCCGGCGGAAGCTGGTGGCCGTCAAGGACGTTCGCCGGGTGGGCAAGGCACAGATGCCGAACAACGACGCCACACCGGTCATCGAGGTAGACCCCGACACGTTCACGGTGCGCATCGACGGCCAGGTGTGGCAGGAGCAACCCGCCACCGTGCTGCCGATGGCGCAGCGGTACTTCCTGTTCTGATGCCCGCCAGTCTCGCGACCCTGCTGACACTGACCGATTCGCGGTTACCCACCGGCGGCCACGTGCATTCCGGCGGGGTCGAGGAAGCGGTCACCTCGGGCGTCGTGGTCGATCTGCGAACGCTGGACGCGTTCCTGAGACGCCGGATCCGGACCCAAGGGCTCGTCGCCGCCTCGGTGGCGGTTGCGGTGCACACCGGGACGCTCGGCGTCGCCGATGCGGACGCCGAGACCGATGCGCGCACCCCGTCGCCGGCTGCCCGGCAGGCGTCCCGCGCCCAGGGCCGCGGACTGCTTCGGCTGGCGCGCCGGGTGTGGGAGGAAGCCGACTGGTCGGCCCTGGGCTCCACTCCGCACCTGCCGGTGATCGCCGGTGCGGTCGGGCGCCACAGCGGTCTGGCCCCAGAGCAGACCGCGCTGTCGCTGGTCTACACCACCATGACCGGGTCGGCGACGGCCGCGCAGCGACTGCTGGCGCTGGACCCGGCCGATGTCGCGGCGCTGACGTTCGCACTGGCGCAGCTGTGCGAACAGACGGCGACCGAGGCGCTCACCGAACTTGCCGACCTGTCCGACCCACTGCTGGACGCACTGGCCCAGCGGCACGCCGACCGCGACCGTCCGCTGTTTGCCTCATAATGCGCAGTTTCTGAAAGGTATTGCATGCCACCACATTTCATCGACGGGCAACCGCACACCCACGTTGAGCGGCCTCGCCGTGTCCGCAAGCCCGGCGAACCGCTGCGCGTCGGCGTCGGCGGCCCGGTCGGCTCCGGCAAAACCGCACTGGTGGCGGCGCTGTGCCGGCAACTGCGCAGCGAACTCTCGCTTGCGGTGCTCACCAACGACATCTACACGACCGAGGACGCCGACTTCCTGCGCCGCCACGCGGTGCTGCCCGATGACCGCATTGCGGCCGTACAGACCGGCGGATGCCCGCACACCGCGATCCGCGATGACATCACCGCCAACCTCGACGCCATCGACGACTTGATCGCGGGGCACGAGCACCTCGATCTCATCCTGGTCGAGTCCGGTGGCGACAACCTCACCGCGACCTTCTCCTCGGGTCTGGTCGACGTGCAGATCTTCGTCATCGACGTCGCCGGGGGAGACAAGGTGCCCCGCAAGGGCGGCCCGGGTGTCACGTTCTCGGATCTGCTGGTGATCAACAAGACCGACCTGGCGCCGATGGTGGGTGCCGACCTCGGCGTCATGGAACGGGACGCCGCCGCGGCCCGGGACACCCGACCGTTCGTATTGATCAGCCTGACGCAGGACCCGTCGGCCGCACCGGTACTGCAATGGGTGCGCGATCAGCTGTCGGTGACCCCGGCACTCTGATGCACACCGAGGTCCTGATCGTCGCGGCACCGGATCGGTTGCCCCGCATCCAATGTCGCGGTGGCCTGACCGCGCGCAGCACGCTGGCCGACACCGTGCACCTGGTGTCGTCGGCGGCCACCCCGCTGGGCGGGGACTCCATCGCGATCCGGGTGGTCGTCGAACCCGGCGGCCGGCTGCGCTTACGCAGTGTCGCCGCCACGGTGGCGTTGCCCGGCGCGGCGACGCGCCGCTCGTACGCCGAAATGACTCTCGAGGTGGCCGGCAGCCTCGATGTCGACCTCGAGCCCACGGTGGTTGCGGCCGACGCCGAGCACATCTCCGCGGTGCACGCACGTCTCGACACCTCGGGAGAGCTTCGGCTGCGCGAACGGGTTCAGATCGGCAGAACCGGTGAGGGACAAGGTTTCTGGTCCGGATCGATGCATGCCGACGCCCAGGGCCGTCCGCTACTGCGGCACCGGATGGAACTGGGCGCCGGATCGCTGGCCGATGATGCCATCGATACCCCGCGCGCCTGTGCCAGCACCCTGCAATGGCCGGGCTCCGCGGTCAGCGAGCCGGGCACGCTGTTGACGCTGGCCGGCGGGGGAGCCCTCACAACCTGGCAGGGCCCCCGACTGCCCGCCGATCAGGCGCGCTTGGCGCTTTCCTGCAGGGTGTAGCTTTCCGCAGCCGCACCAGCCACGTTGGCGGCCGGCTGGTCCTCGGCCGGGGCGGGCTCGATGGCTGCCGGCGCCGGCGGCGCCGATGTGACGGCAGGCACCTCCTCGGACGGCGACTCTCCGTTGGTCGCGGCCTCCTGCAGCTGTTCCAGCCGGGTGCGTGCGTACGCCTGCTGCTCGGTGATGGTGAGCTGGCCGCGGTTGCGGGACAGGAAGCTGTTCGCCCAGGACATCAGCGTGGCGATCTTGGTGCGGAACCCGACCAGGTAGATCAAGTGCAGGAACAGCCATGCCAGCCACGCGATGTAGCCGCCGAACTCGAGCTTTCCGACCTGGGCCACCGCTGAATGCTTCGAGATGGTGGCCATCGAACCCTTGTTCACGTAGTGGAACGGCGTCCGGGTCTCCGGGTCGGCGCCACGCAGCTCGGCCTTGATTAGGTTCGCGGCGTACTTCGCACCCTGGATCGCGCCCTGGGCCATCCCCGGTACCCCGTCAACGGCCATCATGTCGCCGATCACCCAGACGTTGGGGTGACCCGGGACCGTCAGATCGGGCGCCACCTTGACGCGGCCGGCCCGGTCGAGTTCAACGTCGGACTGCGCGGCCAGGTCCTTGCCGAGGGGGCTGGCGGACACACCGGCCGACCACACCTTGGTGGCCGACTCGATGCGTTTGACGCTGCCGTCCTGGTACTTGACGGTCAGGCCGTTGCGGTCGACGTCGGTCACCATCGCGCCGAGCTGGATCTCGACGCCCATCTTCTCCAGCCGCGCCTGCGCCTTGGCGCCGAGCTTGGGCCCCATCGGGGGCAGCACCTGTCCGGCGCCCTCGATCAGGACGACGCGCGCCTGCGTGGAATCGATGTGCCGGAACGAACCCTTCAGGGTGTGATCGGCCAATTCGGCTATCTGCCCGGCCATTTCGACACCGGTGGGTCCGGCACCGACCACCACGAAGGTCAGCAGCTTCTCGCGGCGCACCGGGTCGCTGGACCGTTCTGCCTGTTCGAATGCGCCGAGAATGCGGCCCCGCAATTCCAGCGCGTCGTCAATGGTCTTCATGCCGGGCGCCCACTCGGCGAACTGGTCGTTACCGAAGTAGGACTGTCCGGCACCGGCGGCGATGATCAGACTGTCGTACGGCGTGCGATAGGTGTGACCGAGCAGCACCGAGTCGACGGTCTGGTTGGTCAGGTCGATGTGGGTTACCTCGCCAAGCACCACCTGGCAGTTGCGCTGGTCGCGCAGGATGATCCGGGTGGGTGGGGCGATCTCGCCTTCCGACAGGATGCCGGTGGCCACCTGATACAGCAGCGGCTGGAACAGGTGATGGGTGGTCTTGGCGATCAGCTTCACGTCGACGTCGGCATGCTTGAGCTTCTGAGCTGCGGTCAGCCCGCCGAATCCGGACCCGATGATGACGACTTTATGCCGGTCCGACGGAGTAGCTCCGGGATGGCTCACTGTTGGCTCCTGAACACTGGTCACTTGAGGACACATCAGTACAACCCTTACCGTAGTCGCCCGATTTCACGCCTGCGCACTTGTAGGCGTGAAATCGGCCACCACAGCGGGTCGACCCAGGTGGCAGGACCTAAGGCAGAACGGGCTTGAGCGCCGCGCCGAGGGCCTCGAGGACACCCGGCGTATACGCCGGCATGTTGAAGATGACACCACCGACGCCCGCGTCGAACACCTTGGTCCGGAGTTGCTCGGCGATCGACTCCGGTGTCCCGACCACGGCACGTTGCTGGAAATCCGCGGGCACCTGGTCGATCGTCAGGTTCTCGTCGACGACCACGGTGAGCAGCGTGCTGGTTTCCAGCGTGGCCGGATCCCGGCCGATGTCCTCACACCGGTCCCGCACCACCTTCACCTTGCCGGCCAGCTCATCGAGCGGGGCAATCAGGTTCAGATGGTCAAAATGCTTGGCAGCCAACGGGATTGTCTTCTTTTCACCACGACCACCGATCATGAGTGGAATGTGGTCACGCCAGCGGGGGTTGGCGAACGCCTCCTGCGTGCGGTAGTAGGTGCCGTCGACGCTGACCCGTTCACCGGCGATCATCGGCAGAATGATGTCCAGCGCCTCGTTCAGTTTGTTGAACCGGTCGGTGAAGGTGCCGAACTCGAATCCCAACGAGTCGTGTTCGAGTTCGAACCATCCGGTCCCGATGCCGAGGATGGCGCGACCGGCGCTGATCACATCGAGTGTGGTGATGGCCTTGGCCAGCAGCGTCGGATTGCGGTACGTGTTGCCGGTGACCAGGGTGCCCAGTTGCACCCGCTCGGTGGCGGCGGCCAGTGCACCCAGCGCGGTGTAGGCCTCCAGCATCGGCTCCTCGGGCGCCCCGAGGCCCGGCAGTTGATAGAAGTGGTCCATCACGAACACCGCGTCGAATCCGGCGGCTTCAGCTTCGCGCGCCTGGGCGACGACGGTGGGGAACAGCGCTTCAACGCCGGTTCCATACGAGAAGTTCGGGATCTGGTAACCGAGTTTGATCGTCACAAGACGACCTAATCAGACCTCACCGAAGCGCCGAAAGATGTTTCGCGGCCCGCAGAAACATCGCGGGATGGGAATAAATCCGGTCAGCCGAAGTGCGCGAGGACGCCGCTGCTGACGTGCAGCACCTGGCCCGTGATGTGCCGCGCGGAGGGCGTCGTCAGGAAGACCGCCATGCGGGTGACTTCCTCGGCGACCGGCGACGCTGCGGCCGACAAGCCGGGGTAGCCGGGCTCGGCGGCCCGCCCGGCGGCAACCACGTTGACCGTGATCCCGCGGGTTCCGAAGTGGGTGGCCTGTCCCGCTGTCCAGTCCGCCAGAGCCGCCTTGATCGCGGCGTCGGCGCTGCCGTCCTTGGGGGAGTCGGGCACCACGCTGACGATGGCACCGCCCGAGCGCAGGTGATCGCCGATGGTCTGCAACGTCAGCACGGGGGCCAGCACCGTGGCGTCCAGGGCGTTGTGCCACGCGGCGGCGTTCTGCGCCGCGGTGTAGGTGCGCGGGTCGCCGTCGATCCAGCGGGGCGCGGGCACGTTGACGATGGTGTCGAGGTGGTGCGGGAACTGCGACCGCGCCGCCGCCAGGCTGCTGGGATCGGTCGGGTCGCACACGATGATGTCGGCGGCGTCCATCTCGAGCTGTTTGCCCGTGACTTCGAGTTCGTCGCGGCGGGCGCCGGAGATCACCACTCGATGCCCGGCGTCGCGGAAGCCCTCGGCGATCACGCGTCCCAGTTCGGTGTCGCCGCCGGTGACCAGAACTTCCATCGCGTGACCTCCTGTTGTGCTCAACGCTGAACTCCGACCCGCGCCAATGTTACTGGACGGTAGCAAGGACGAGAAACTTCGACGCGCGTGGGCTCCGTTTAGAGTCTGACCCCGTGAGGACCCCGGCGGGATTGCCGCGCTGGATCTACCTGCCGGCGGCGCTCGGCGCGGCCTTTGTGGTGCTGCCGCTGGTGGCCATGGCGCTGCGGGTGAACTGGCCCAATTTCTGGTCGCTGATCACCAGCTCGGCCGCGACGACGGCCCTGCTACTGAGCCTGCGCACCGCCGCCGCGAGCACCGCGCTCTGCCTGGTGCTGGGCGTGCCGATGGCTTTGGTGCTGGCGCGCAGCGAGGCGCCCGCGGTGCGCTGGATCCGGCCGCTGATGCTGCTGCCACTGGTGTTGCCGCCGGTGGTCGGCGGTATCGCGCTGCTGTATACCTTCGGCCGGCTGGGTCTGATCGGGTCTCACCTGGACGCCGCCGGTATCCGCATCGCGTTCACGACGACGGCGGTGGTGCTGGCACAGACGTTCGTGTCGCTTCCGTTCCTGGTGATCGCCCTGGAGGGCGCCGCCCGCACTGCGGGCCGCGACTACGAGTTGGTGGCGGCCACCCTGGGCGCGCGGCCGACCACGGTCTGGTGGCGGGTGACGCTGCCGCTGCTGGCGCCGGGCCTGGTGTCGGGATCGGTTTTGGCGTTCGCCCGCTCCCTCGGCGAATTCGGTGCCACGCTGACGTTCGCCGGTTCACGCCAGGGTGTGACCCGCACGCTGCCGCTGGAGATCTACCTGCAGCGCGAGTCCGATGCCGACGCCGCGGTGGCACTGTCGATCCTGTTGGTGGCCGTCGCCGTCGTGGTGGTGCTGGGACTCGGTGGCCGGCGGCTGGCCGGCAACGGGCTCGGGTAGGGGCGCGCAGCTATGAGCGGGCTGTTCTTGGACGTCGCCGTCGCCGAACGCGGGGTGGACCTCCAGTTCTCGGTGCCGCCGGGGGAAGTCCTGGCGGTGCTGGGCCCCAATGGCTCGGGAAAGTCGACCGCGCTGCAGCTGATCGCCGGGCTGTTGCGGCCCGACCGGGGTGTCGTGCGGCTGGGCCGGCACGTGCTCACCGACACCGACTCCGGCACGTTCGTGGCCACCCACGAGCGCCGGGTCGGCTTGCTCATGCAAGATCCGCTGCTGTTCCCGCACCTGTCGGTGGCGGCGAATGTCGAGTTCGCGCCCCGGCGGCTGCACGGCCGGGCGCAAGCTCGAGACACCGCCCTGCGCTGGCTCGACGAGGTCGACGCCACAGATCTCGCCAACCGGCGTCCCCGGCAACTGTCCGGCGGACAGGCACAGCGCGTCGCGATCGCGCGGGCGCTCGCGGCCGAACCGGACGTCCTGCTGCTCGACGAACCGATGGCGGGCCTGGACGTCGCCATCGCCGCCGCCCTGCGCGGTGTGCTGCGCAGGGTGCTGCGCCGCGACGGGCGCTGCGCCATCCTGGTCACCCACGACATCCTC
>DASUGW010000221.1:0-3412 GCA_036273805.1 Mycobacterium sp. | reverse complement strand
ACGGGAACATGTCCTGAACGAACATCTTGTCAGCCGGGACCGCAGCACCGTCGGCGGGCGCCAGCGAACCCACCGGGTTCGGCACGTCGAACGTCCCCCGCTGGTCCCAGTTGGCCTGCCAGGTCGCCTCGATGCGTCCGGCGAGTTCTGCGGTGTAGCGGAACTCCGGCGCATCACCTTCGGTCGCGGATTCGGTCACGCGAACAGGGTATAAGGGCAGCCCACCGCACCGGAAAAGCAGCGATCTGCGTCACTGCGGGGGCGGCAGCGCCGCCGTCAAGTCTCAGTTGCGTTGCAGAGCGGTCAGCGGTTGGTCCCAGCTCGGTTCCAGGTCGCTTTCGACCGGCGATCCGGGCCGCGATGCTGGATACAGTCAGTGCCCTGACATGCGGTGACGGGTGGTCCGGCCGGAGGGCCACCGACGCCGACAAGGTGGGAAGGATCGAGGGTCGATGTTCGAGAATGCCCGTAACTGGCGCGTCGTCGTCGGGGGTGTGGCCGCAGGAATCGCCGGTGTGGTTGGTTTCGCGGGGACCACGGCGTCGGCCGAACCTGTCGTCGCCCCGGCTCCGGCGCCCGCACCGGTAACCGTCACCCAGACGGTGACCGTCGCACCCGCGGCGGCAGCGGCGGCACCCGCCGCGCTACCCGCCGCCGCGCCTGTTCAAGCCGCGTCCGCGCCGGCTGCCGTGCCCGCTCAACCCGCCGCCGCGGTCCCGGGCGCGGTTCCCGCTCAGGCCGCCGCCGACCCCGCCGCAGCCGCTCCCGTCGTTGCCGCCGCGGCACCGGCTGAGCCCGCGCTCACACCCGCCACCTCCGGCACCCTCAAGGACTTCCTCCGCAGCAAGAACGTCACGCTGCAACCGCAGAATCCACGTGAGCTGACGGCACTGAAGGTCACGCTGCCGGTACCGACCGGGTGGAGCCAGGTGCCCGACCCGAATGTGCCCGACGCCTTCGCGGTGATCGCCGACCGTGACGGTGGCGACGGGCTCTACACATCCAATGCGCAGGTGGTGGTCTACAAACTGGTCGGCAACTTCGATCCGAAGGAAGCGATCACCCACGGCCTGATCGACAGCCAGACGCTGCCCAACTGGCAGTCCACCGACGCTTCACTGGCCCCCGTCGGCAACTACCCGTCATCGCTGATCGAGGGCACCTACCGACAGAACGACATGCTGCTGAACACCTCTCGCCGGCATGTCATCGCGTCGGCGGGGCCGGACAAATACCTGGTGTCGCTGTCGGTGACGACCTCCGCCAACCAGGCGGTGGCCGCGGCTCCGTCCACCGACGCCATCGTCAACGGCTTCCGGATCGTCGATCCGGCGTTGGCACCACCGGCACCGGCTGCACCCGTAGCGCCCCCGGCCCCCGGACTGCCTGCCACCGCACCGGGCGCGCCTGCGCCGGGCGCGGCGGTGGCCCCAGCCGCGGCGCCCGCCCCGATCGCAGCACCCGCCCCGGCGGCTCCGGTCGTCCCGGTCATACCCGGGTTGTTCCCCGCGGCCTCCTGACGCGCGGCCTGCATTTCGGCGGCCCTCGTTTAAGGTGGGCGCATGCTGATCGCGGGTGTGCTGTGTCTGTGCGCTGCCGTTGTGGCAACGGTGCTGGGTGTGCGGACGTTGTCTCGACCGCAGCCGGTGGACGTCGGAGGGCAGGTCTTACGCGCAGTCGCGCCGATCCAGCTGGCCGCCGCGGTGATGCTGGCCGCCGGCGGCACCGTGGCACTTACCGCGGACACCCGCACCGGGTTGTTGGTCCTGATCGTCTGCGTGCTTGGTGCCGCTGCGACCGTGGCGGCCGGATCGTGGCAGGGCGCGCGTTTCGCGGTGAATCGGGCTGAAAGTACGGCCACCGACTGCGCGGGCAGTTGCGCGGCATGCACGCTGTCCTGCCACTGACAAGCACCTGACTAATTGCGGCTGACGTCCACGGGGTGGGTGGCCAGCAGGGCCAGCGGCATCGGCTGGCGGCGCAGAATCCGTGCCCACAGGTCGACGCGCTGCTCGAACAGCACGTCAGTGGGCAACGCGGACAACACGATCCAGTCGTCGCGCTCGATCTCACCTTCGAGCTGGCCGATGGTCCACCCCGAATAGCCGGCGAAAATCCGCACGCCCTCGACGAAAGGCTCGATACCATCGGGATCGGTGTCGAGATCCACCATCACCAGGCGGCCTGACACGTGCCGTAGGCCCGGCACTCCCTGAGCTTCGACGCCGACGCGCAGCAGGCCCAGACACAGCGCCGAATCCCGCTTCACCGGGCCTCCGATGAACATCGTCTTCGGTTTGGCGGCGAGCTTGGCCCACTGCGGTAAAACGTTGTAAACCGCGGTGTCGCTGGGCCGGTTCAGCACCACGCCGAGGGTGCCGCCGTCGTTGTGCTCGACGACGTAGATGACGCTGCGCCGAAACGTGGGCTCCAACAAATCGGTGTTGGCCAGCAGCAGCGTTCCCGCCCGCACCCGGTGTGCCGCGGGTGCGATGAAATCCTCGGGATCCTCCGGCTGGGCCACCTATCCATCATGGCATCCGACCGGTCGCGCAGTGGCCAACAAGGCGCCTGCGAGTGGATATTTGTAATGTGGAAACAGCCGTCCCAGCCCCGCCGGACGGACTCGGTGCGGTCCCGGTTCCAGGAAGTGATCCAGTGATTTTCAGTGGTTGACGCACGGGGGTCTGTCGCCGTCTGGCGGTCGGTGCGCAACCTGCCGGAATTCTGGCGGCTGCTGGAGCTGCGCTTGACCAGTCAGTTCGCCGACGGGCTGTTCCAGGCCGGGCTGGCTGGTGCGCTGCTGTTCAATCCCGAGCGGGCCGCCGGTGCCTGGGCCGTGGCCGGGGCGTTTGCCGTGCTGTTCCTGCCGTACTCGGTGATCGGGCCGTTTGCTGGTGCGCTGCTGGACCGCTGGGACCGGCGCTGGGTGCTGGTCGGTGCCAACATCGGACGCCTCGCACTGGTGCTGTGGGTGGCCATGCTGCTTGCAACCGGTGCCAACGATTTGTCGGTGTTGTGTGGGGCGCTGATCGTCAACGGCTTCACCCGCTTCGTGGCATCGGGACTATCGGCAGCGCTGCCGCATGTGGTTCCGCGCGACCAGGTGGTGACCATGAATTCGGTGGCCGCGGCCAGTGGTGCGGCAGCGACATTCGTCGGAGCGAATTTCATGCTGTTGCCCCGATTTGTGTTCGGTTCCAGCGACACGGGCGCCTCGGTGATCATCTTCCTGGCGGCGATCCCCGTGGCGCTGGCATTGGTGCTGTCGCTGCGGTTCTCACCCCACGTTCTCGGTCCCGACGACACCGCCCAGGCCATCCACGGCTCGGCGTTCTACGCGGTGGCCACCGGGTGGTGGTTCGGCGCGAGCACCGTCCGCCGCCGGCCGACGGTGCTCGCCACGCTGTCG
>DASUGW010000220.1:0-8108 GCA_036273805.1 Mycobacterium sp. | reverse complement strand
ACGGTGGACGGGGGAGCAACCGCGAGAAAACGTAGCGCTCGGAGGTTCCGGACACCAACCACGGTACGGCCCGGGACAAGGTCGCGCGCCGCTTCCGCTATCAGCTCCAGCATCGTGGTCATCGGCACGACTGGATAGCGGTCCGCTGCCTCGGGCCAGTCCGTAGGCTGTCGGATTAGGCAGTGGTCGGCCAGGTACGGCATCGTGTCGAGGGACAGCACTCGGGTGGTGGTCGCATGGGTCCAGGCAGCCGGCCGCGTAGTCGTAGTATCAGTTCGGGTAACCGGCCGGGGGGTCGTGGCAGTCCACAAGTCGACGACGGTGCGTGCCGCGGCCGTCACGTCCTGCAGCACCGACTTGAACTCGGCGAGCACCGGATGCTCTGCGGTGTGAACCTCCGCCGGTCGGGCTGGTGAGCAGGTCGGCAGCCGGTCGAAGCAGGGTGCCCAGCCCTCCACCCAGAGCGCGGCCAGGACTCGCCGGAGCTGGTCGAGGCCTGACCGCTTGGCAGTGTTTGAGGACATCGTGAGGTGCGCCGAGCCCTGTAGTGCATCGACGACGAATCCGGGCAGGCTGCCGGTACCCACCTGGATGAATGCTCGCACACCCTCCTCGTACAACCGTCGGACGAGCGGTCCGAATCGGACCGGTTCGAGCAGATGGCGCGCAGCCAGGTCGCGGACACCCGCAGGATCGTCGGGGTAGGGTTCGACGGTGGTGGCAGACCAGACGGGGACGGTCGGTGGCCGTACCGGTAGGTCGGCGAAGCCCTCCAGGATCCGGTCTAGGTACGGCGCGAGCATGGGCGAGTGGAACCCTGAGCGGAACGGCAGCAGCTGCCCGGTGATGCCTTGCGCGGCCAGCCGGTTCAGGGTGGCGGCCACGACCGCCTCCTCGCCGCAGATGATCGACTGGTGGGGGCAGTTGTCGTGCGAAACCACGACGTCGTCGAGCCCGTCGATCAGCTGCGCCGCCTGCTCGGCCCCGCAACCCAGCGCTGCGAACACCAGACCGGGGACGCGCAGCGCGTCAGTGTCGAAGGACGCGGCGAACTGCTCGAACGCCTCTCGGGGATGAATACCGGCGGAGATCATCGCATTCCACTCGCCGACGCTGTGTCCGGCCACCAAGTCGGGCGTGATGCCCAGTTCGCGCAGCGCGGCGTCCAGAATCCGGCCGACGGCGATCACACCGAGCCCGTGCGTGCCGAGTACGGCGGTGTTGCCAAGCTCCGGGCGGACCAGCCCGAAGTGGTGGGCGACGTCATCCACTCGTGGAGCGAAATCCTGTTCCAACCCAGGGAATAAAAATGCCAGCCGGCCCGGATCATGCTTCGAGTGCAGGGGCGCGCCAGTGAACCATACGTCGTTGCGTCCCCGCCATGGCACTCCCTGCGCGACGATCCCACGTGCCAGCGTCAGCTGGCGCACGGTGGGCGCGACGATCGCCAACCGGAACGGGCCGCCTGCTGGTGGCGCGCACGCGTCGTCGCGACCGAGCAGATCGGTCTCGGAGCCCTGCAGCTGTCGCTCCATCTCGTCCGCACTAGACCCGGCCAACAGCAGTACGTGCTCCGCCGCGGTTGGCGCGGGGACTTCGGGGAAGTCCGCGGCCATCCGGACGAGGGTTTCCCCGGTTGCATCAGCCATCCTGGCCGACCTCGAATGCCGCTGGATCGCCGCACATGTACATCACCTGGGGGTCGGTGCCGTTGGCCAGCTCGGCGAGCAAGCACTCGACGCCGTCACCTGGCTCGATCATGCCGATGCCACGTCGCGCGTACTGGCGGGCCACCTCGGCGGTGACCATCCCGCTGCCGTCATCGGGCGCCGCCCACGGACCCCAGTCGACCGCGACCACTCGGCCTCGGGTCCGGCTGGCCCAGATCCGGGCCAAGGTGTCCAGCGCGTCGTTGGCGGCGGCGTAGTCGACCTGCCCGCGGTTGCCGAACACTCCCGACACGCTGCCGAACAGCACCAGAAAGCCGAGATCCTCCCGGACGGAACTGGCCAGCGCCCGCGCCCCGTCGACCTTGGTCGTCCACACCCGAGCGAACTCCTCGGGCGACTTGTCGGCCAGCAACCGGTCGGCCACCACGCCGGCACCGTGCACGATCCCGTCCAACCGACCATGCCGGTGATAGACGTCCTCCACCAAGGTGCTCATCGCTGCGGGGTCGCGCACGTCAACCGCGGAATAGCGAACCGAAGCCGCCATCCCGGTCAGCTCGGCCAGTGTTGCCCGGATCTCCCGGTGCGCCAAGATCTGGCTGGTCGCCGCCTCAATCTGAGCTGGTGTGTGGCCCCCAGCCTGCGCCAGCACCCGGCGCAATGCCAGCCGATCAGTCGCCGTCGCGGTCGCCGGGTCCTCGGCTGTGGGCGGCGCGGGTGTGCGGCCGACCAGCTCCAGGTGACCGGCACCGGCCTGGACCAGGCCCATCGCCACCCGCGCAGTGATGCCGCGGGCACCGCCGGTGAGCAGCACCACGGAGTCCCGCCCGAGGGTGAGCCCACCGGTCGCCCCTGGGGCCAGTGGCGCGGTGGCGAGTCGCAGCGTGACGCGCTCCCCGGCCGCGTAGCCGACCGCAGTGAGCGCGTGCGGAGTCATTAGTTCCCCGAGCAGGTACCCGGCGATGTTGTTCGGCTCCTCCTTAGGATCCACGTCGACGGCTCGGATCAGACGGTCCGGGAACTCGCGGGCGATCGTGCGCACCAGGCCGGGCAGTCCGATTCCGGCGACGCCATTAGGGTTGTGCGCCCGACCGAACCTGCCGCCCGAACCGGTGACCACGATCAGTTGGCCGACCCCGCCGAGGATGGCATCACGGATCGCACCGAACCCATCTGGCAGCAGCGGGGCGCGGCCCCGGTCCAGCGCGGCCAGGTAGATCAGGGCATCTGTCCCGGTCACTTCCATGGGTTGGTCCGGGCTCAGCAACCGCACTTCGGCGCCGCGCCGCTCCAACACCACGGAAAGCTCCAGCGCGATGCCCACCCCATCGCCGACGACCGTGACCCGACGCCCAGCGAGCGACGCGTCGAGTGACACGGCCAACGGGGGCAGCTCGACGACGTCGACCACGTAACGCCGCGCTCGCTGCACTGGTGTGGCCAGTACCGGTGGACCAGCGCGATTGGTGATCCAGTCGACGATGCCGCGGATCGTCCGGCGCCGGGCCAGCTGTTCGGTCACCGAATCGTTCGACGCCGTGCCGGTGGTGGCCAGCCTGAGACGGTCAGTGAGTAGACCGATCAACTCCGTGCGCTTGATCGAGTCGATACTCAGATCTGCCTCCAAGTCGAGGTCGGCGTCGAGCATGTCTATCGGATAGCCGGTCCGTTCGCTGACTAGTGATCGGACGGTCGCCAGCACCGACTCGGGCGTCAACTCATCGGGCGGCGAATCCGTGCCAGGTCCGGCCTCGGGCTTCGAGCCAGCGGCGACGAGATCCACATCGACCGTTGGCTCGGCGATAGCCGGCGACGTGGCCGGCGCCAAGCCTGCGAGCGGCAAGGCCGGGCTACCGAGGTAGCCGAGCATCACCTCGCGCTGGGCGGCGACCAGCTCTCGGGTATTGCGCAGGAACTCCAGGACTGCCGCGTCCGACTGGCCGCCGGTCGCGGGCCTGACCCCATTGGCCAAGGCACCGTTGGCCGTGGCGACCTGCCGTGCCGGGCGCAACCCACCTGGCAGGTGCTGCCCGTCGGCAGTCTTGACCAGGTAACCGTTGACCAGCCACCCGGGACGGCGTGGCGTCGCTGGCAGCGAGACGGTCCGCGCGTCGCGGCCGTGGAACAGTTCGGCCGGATCGACCGGGACTCCGGCGACGGCGAGTTCGGCGAGCAACCGCAGCAGCCGCCGCAGCCCGGGTTCGCCCGGTGTGTCGGCGCCGACCGCGACGTGCGGCCGGTCCCGCAAGATAGCGCCGACCAGCTGGGTTAGCACCCGACCCGGGCCCGCTTCGACGAAGATCCGCACGCCGGCGGCATACATCGCCTCCACCTGCTCGACGAATCGGACCGGCTCGGTGATGTGGGTGGCCAGTGTCCGGCGCACTGCGCCAGGTTCGTCCGGGTACGGCGCAGCCGTGGTGTTTGACCACACCGGCAGCCGCGGCGACTCGACAGAGCAGCGGTCCAGCTCGGCGGCGAAGATCGGCCTAGCACCGGCCACCACGGGACTGTGGAACGCGCACGCCACCGAGATGGTGGTGCCGGTGACTCCCACTTCCGCGAGCCGGTTGAGCGCGGCATGCACCGCCGGGGTGGCACCGGAGATCACCACCTGGTTGGGCGCGTTGTGGTTGGCCACCACGACCGGTCCGTCCCCCAGCACCGCCTGGATCTGTTCGACGGTGGCGGTGACCGCGGCCATTGTGCCGGGGTCGGACCCGGCGGCCGCAAGGATGGCTTGACCACGGGCCTCGCTGAGGGCCAGCAACTCGGCAGGCTCGACGGCGCCGGCCGCGGCCAGCGCGACCAGCTCACCGTAGCTGTGCCCACCGACATGGTCGGGATGCACGCCGAGCGACGCGAGCAGCTCGTGCATGGCCAGCCCCGCGATTCCCAGCGCTGGCTGGGCCACCCGGGTGTCGGTCAGCGCTGCCCGCTGCCGCGCTGACTCCTCTTTGCTGAACGCCGCCGGCGGGAACATTGCGCCAGCCCACCGGCCGCCGAGCTCCAGGAACCGACGAAGCCGGGGAAACGCCATGAACAGGTCTGCCAGCATGCCGGGACGTTGACTGCCCTGTCCGGGGAACAGGAAAGCTACCAAGCCAGCGGTCGCGCCTTCGTCGGATGCGATGAAAACGCTATCTGTCGTGGCGGCTTGTCGGGCGTGGTCCAGCTTGGCTGCTAGATCGTCGAGATCGTCGGCGACGACCGCGGCCCACACTCGACTACGACGGGAGCCGCACACTGTTCGAGCGAAATCCCGCAGCTGCCATGGACGGCCGGCGGCATCATTGGTCGCGAGCAACTCGGCCAGCTGGTCCATGTCCGCGACCGCCGCGGCCCGGTCCGCACCGGTAAACAGGAACAACTCAGCCGGCCAAGCGTCCAATCCATGTCGCGGCTCGGGTGCCCCCTCGTATGAGGTCAGCACGGTGTGGAAATTCGTGCCGCCGAACCCGAAGGCGCTTACCCCGGCGACTCGGCGCGCCGTGGATATCCAGGGCCGCACGGAGACGTCGAAGCAAAACGGGCTGCTGCTGGAATCCCAATATGGGTTCGGATCGCGCAGCTGGCCGGTCGGTGGACGTATCCCGGTGTGCACCGCGCGGGCAGCTTTGATCAACCCAGCCAGGCCTGCGGTGCACTTGGTGTGGCCGATCTGCGATTTCACCGATCCCAGGGTGCAGCTCCCGGTCGGCGTGCCGGCCGCGGTGAATAGTTCGGTCAACACCGCCAGCTCAGTACGGTCGCCGACCACAGTCCCCGTGCCATGCGCCTCGACCAATCCGACCTCGGCCGGTGAGATCCCGGCCATCTGGTAGGCGCGGTCCAGCGCCCGGCGCTGGCCCTCCGGTCGCGGCGCGGTCAGTCCCAGCGAGCGCCCGTCGCTGGCCGAGCCGATCCCCTTGATCACTGCGTAGATCCGGTCGCCGTCGCGTTCGGCGTCAGCCAGCCGCTTGAGCACCACGCACGCCACGCCCTCGCCCAGCGCGATGCCATCTGCGGAGGCGTCGAAGGGGCGGCACCGACCCGTCTGCGACAGCGCCTGCACCGCGGCGAACATCAGGTAGTAGTGGATTCCGTTGTTGACGTCGGCACCACCGGCCAACACCATGCTGCTGGTGCCCGCCCGCAGCTCCTTGCAGGCTAGGTCGAGGGCGGCCAGCGCGGAGGCGCAGGCCGCGTCCACGGTGTAGTTGGCGCCCCCAAGATCCAACCGGTTGGCGATCCGCCCGGCGATCACGTTGGCCAGCACCCCGGGAAAGGAGTCTTCGGTCACTTTCGGTAGCTGCTTCTCCAGCTCAGGTGGCAGCACCCCATGGAAAGACGGGTAGAGCGAGCGGAACCCGTAGGCGCTGGCCAGGTCGGCGCCGCCCTCGGCACCGAAGATTACTGAGGTGTGCTCGCGGTCGAAGGCTCGCTGGGCGTACCCGGCGTCGCGCAGCGCGCGGGCGGCGACCTCCAGCGCTAACAGCTGGACCGGTTCGATGCTGGTCAGCGCGGCTGGCGGGATGCCGTAGGTCAGCGCGTCGAACGGGATGTCCGGCAGGAAGCCACCACCCCAGTTCGCGGCCTCGGTGTACACGGCCGGGTCCCACCGACCGGGCGGTATTTCAGTGACCGAATCCACTCCGGCCAGCACGTTGGCCCAGTACGCGGGCAGATCACCTGAGCCCGGAAACACTCCGGCCATGCCTACGATCGCCACGTCCAGCGGCTGGCTCTGCGAAATCTGGGCCGACTTGTGGGTTGGTTCGATGCCGAGGTCGGCGGCCCGCGCGGCGAGGAAATCAGCCGCCCCCTCGGTGACCTGGGAGTGCAGTGTCTTGATCGTCGTGGTGCCGCTGCGCAACATGGCCACGTCGCCGATCATGATCATGCCCTCGCGGTGCTGAACCTGCTCATCCACCGGGACCAGCGTCGCGCCGTCGCGGCGCAGTCCCTTGCTGGCGATCCGCAACCGACCCAAATTGAGCTGCTCCAGCTCGGCCCACATCTGCTCCCGCGGCACCCCGTCGGCCGTCATCCGGGCCCGGGTCTGGGTGAAGGTACGCAGATACGGCGTGTCCGCGCAGCGGGTGGCATGGTTGGGTGCGGTCTCCAGCAGCACGGTGCGCTCGCAGGCCAGCGCCGCTTGCTGGAGTCCGGGCACGATCGCCCCGGCCGTGATCGCTTCCTCGGTGAACAGGTATGCAGTGCCCATCAGAATCCCGATTTGGCCGCCCCGTTCGACCAGCGGCGCGGCTAACGCAGTGACCATGGCCGCTGAGCGCTCGTCGTGAATTCCCCCGGCGAAGAGCACCTGCAGCTCGCTGGCACACCCGTGCGCATCGTCGTAGCGCAGCAGCCGCTGCAGCTGCATTTCCCACAGTGGGAAGCTGGCCTGCGGTCCGATGTGCCCGCCGCACTCACGGCCTTCGAACACGAACCGCCGGGCCCCTTCGGTCAGGAACCGGTCCAGCAGGCCGGGGGAGGGCACGTGGAGAAACGTCGCGATCCCGGCGGCTTCCAGCGGCGCCGCTTGGTCCGGTCGGCCCCCGGCGATCAGCGCATAGGGAGGGCGCACGTGGTGCACCGCGGCCAGCTGGGCGTCGCGGACATCCGGCGGAACAAAACCGAGGATGCCTACTCCCCAGGGCTGCCCATCGAGCTGGGCAGCCGTCCGCTGGAGCAGCGCGCGCGCCTGCTCGCCGTTACTCAACGCCAAAGCCAGAAACGGTAGCCCGCCCGCCGACGCCACCTCCGCGGCGAACTCGGCCCGGTCACTGACCCGGGTCATCGGACCCTGCACCACGAGTGGCCGCACGCCATGCGCGATCTGCGACGCAGCGCTGCGCAGCTGGCCGGTGACTGCCGCGCGGATCGCCGCTACGACGCCCCCTGCGGTCACATACCGCTGTGCTAGCCCATCGGCCAGCGCGCCGTCCTGGCCGATGGGCAATGCACCAAGATCCCTGGCACCCAGCCTGGCTGCCACCGAATCGGGATTCAACGCCGGTAGATCAGGGCGCGTGTAGAGGCGGTGGCCGCCGACGACCGCAGTCTCGCTGCCGTCCATCAGCCGGATCGCCGCAGCTACCTCATCCGGCAGATCGGCCTCGGCGACCAGCGCCAGCTGCGCATCAATTACGACTCCAGCGGCACCGCCGGCCACCGCCGCGGCAGCCGTGTGCAGCCCGATCCCGCCGGCCGCCCAGACCGGAATGGTGATCTGCGGGTCAGCCAGCAGCTGCTGCAGCAGCACGAACGTGGTCGTGACCCCGACCCGGCCGCCGGCTTCGGCGCCCTTGGCGATCAATCCGTACGCCCCCGCCCGGACCGCCGCCCGGGCCTGCGATACCGAAACGACCTCGACGACCGCACGCCGTCCTGATGCGATCGGCCACAGTGAACCCGCCCCGTGCACGACCATGTCGACCTGCTCCGGCAGGTCGG
>DASUGW010000219.1:0-8019 GCA_036273805.1 Mycobacterium sp. | reverse complement strand
GCGCAACGGCGCGGGATCCCGCGCCGGGGATGTGGGTGATCCCCGGTACCGGAGGCTCAGATATATCCGGTACGCCGACGATCACCTCCTCGGGTTCACCGGACCCAGGGCCGAAGCTGAGCAGATCAAGCAGCGCCTGGCAGCGTTCCTGCGCGACGACCTCAAGCTGGAACTCAACCAGGACAAGACGCTGATCACGCACGCCCGCACCCAGGCGGCACGATTCCTCGGCTACCAGATCACCGTCCAGCACGGCGACCACATGCACCACCGTGGAAACCGGACGGTCAACGGCACGATCGCACTGCACGTGCCCAAGACGGCGATCAAGGCGAAACGCGCCCGGTATCTGCAGCGCGGTCAACCCGCGCATCGGACCCGGCTGGTCAACCACGATGACCACACCATCGTCGCGACCTACGGGGCCGAGTACCGCGGCTTCGTCCAGTACTACCTGCCCGCCGGCGACGTCTGGCGACTCGCCCGGCTGCGCTGGGTCATGGAGACCTCCATGCTCAAGACGCTGGCACTCAAACACCGTTCGTCGGTGTCGAGAATGGCCCGCAAGTACCGGACCACCATCGACACGCCACACGGCAAACGACGATGCTTCGAGGCCCGCGTCGAACGCGAGGGCAGACAGCCACTGGTCGCAAGGTTCGGCGGCATACCACTCAAACGGCAGAAGACGGCGGTCTTGCTCGACCGTCAACCCGCCCCGGTCACCGCCCGCAAGGAGCTGATCAGTCGGCTCCTGGCCGGACGGTGCGAGATTTGCGGCGGCACCGTGGACGTCCAAGTCCACCATGTCCGCAAAATCGCCGACCTCGACCAGGCCGGGCAGTCACGCAAGAGCACCTGGAAAAAGATCATGATCAAGCGCCGACGCAAGACGCTCATCGTCTGCGCCGACTGCCACACCGAGATCCATTCCAGGAAAGTCAACACCGCACCCACGCAGTAGTCACCGGAGAGCCGGATGCTCGGAAACGGGCCTGTCCGGTTCGGGAGGACGGCGTTGGAAAAGGACCTGCCCCGCAGGCACCTCGCCAGCGCCCCACCTCACCACCCCGACCGAACATGTTCCCTTCTTCAGGAACCCGGTCTCGTCGATCACGAAGATCGCTCCCGGATGCCCGAGCCGACTCACCACCAGGTCCCGCAGATCATCGCCCACCCCGGTGTGGTCCCAGACCGCGGTGCGCAGCAACCGCTGCATCCGATCCGGACCAGGATGTCCCGCATGCTCGGCCAGCCACCACCCGTTCTTGCGCTCCACCGAAGACAACAAACCGACCAGCAGCTCGGCCGCCGTCTGCCGAGTCTCCGGTCGCGCGAACCGGCCCGCTATCCGGTCGGTCACCTGGTCGAACACCCACCGCCAGTCCGCGGCGGCTACGCTGTCGGCAACGGCCGACACGAGATCGTCATCACTGTCCACTGTGAAGATGGGTGCCGTCGCCTCGGGTTTGGGTCTGACCCCTTTGTCCACCGGCTTCGTGCCTTGCTGTTGATCTGTCGACCCAGGTCCGAGGCGACGTCCGGCCCACCGGCCGGGTGGGCAGTGACCTGATAAGAGCCTGGCCAGAGGCCGTATCACAGTGCTGTCCCGCCCGCCCGACCCGGTGGTGGCCATCCCACCGATCGTCGCGGAAGGACAGCCTTGACCAGGATCGTGCACGACGTGTCAGCCCGACCAGTCACCGTGGGTATCGACACCCACAAGGACGTTCACGTCGCCGTCGCCCTCGACAGCCTCGGGGTTCGGCTGGGCCAATTGAACTTCCCCACCACCGCCGACGGCTACCGGCAGCTGGAGGGTTGGGCCTGCAGCCTGGGCCCGGTCGCCGGCTTCGGCATCGAAGGCACCGGCTCCTACGGAGCCGCCCTGGCCCGCGCCTTGACCGTCCGAGGCCACCACGTGGTCGAGGTCAACCGTCCCGACCGGGCGACCCGACGCCGCGCCGGCAAGAGCGACCCGGTCGACGCCGAAGCCGCCGCCCGCGCCGTGCTAGCCAACATCGCCCGGGTGGTCCCCAAGTCGGGCGACCGCCAGGTCGAGATGATCCGGATGTTGAAGATGGCCAAAGACTCCGCGATCAAGGCACGAACGCAGGCCATGAATCAGATCAAGGCGATCCTGGTGACCGCCTCACCGCAACTGCGCGACCCGCACCGCAGCCTCACTCCCGGGCGCCTGATCAAGGCCTGCGCAACATTGGACACCGGCCCACTCAGCGACCCCGACGCCGCAGCCCGCTACACGCTGCAGCTGCTGGCCAACCGCCACCAGTGCCTCAGTCAGGAGATCAGACTCCTTCGCCGCCAGATCAGCTCACTGCTCCAACAGGCAGCGCCCAACCTGCTGGAATGCTTCGCTGTCGCCGAAGACGCCGCCGCCACGCTGCTCATCACCGCCGGCGACAACCCACACCGGCTGCACTCCGAGGCCGCCTTCGCCGCCCTGTGCGGCACCAGCCCGATCCAAGCCTCATCCGGCAAGATCCAGCGTCACCGTCTCAACCGCGGCGGTGACCGCCGTGCCAACGCCACCCTGTTTCGCATCGTCATCGTGCGCCTGCGCTACCACCAGCCCACCCGCGACTACATGACCCGCCGACTCGCCCAGGGCAAGACCAAGCTCGAGATCATCCGATGCCTGAAACGCTTCGTCGCCCGCGAGCTCTACCAGGCTCTCCTTCACGGACCCGCCACGCACACATCGACCGCTTGACATCAATGAGCATCAACAGACGATGATCACGCGTCGGCCGCCCCACGCAGATCCCCGACCCCAAGATCAGAAAAGTGCCGCTGGAGTACTAGACGAACGGGTCGACGGCTCTGCTCTTGGCCAGAGATGGCGGAGGCAGGGCCGTCGTATGCACAGGATCTGTCGGCCGGCCAACCGGCGACCGACGGACTCGGCTGAGTGCCGGCACGAGCAGCCCGCTTGAGGGCCACCTTGACCATTCGTAGAAGGTCGTAACGCTCAAGAACCCTCGGGTGCGCGGCGAGAGCGTATGCACACCTACCGGCGGCTTCAACGGATACGAATGTAGAGTCTGACGCTGCTCACGCACAGCGAGAGTTGTGATCTGGGCCACTGGTGCCACTGAGTCGTAGTGGATCTTAGCGACTACCCGCGGGTCCCATCCATGATCACTTGACCTTGGTAGAGAGGTCACCGACAGCGAGGTTCCGTCGCTCACACGCGCCTTTCGTTCGAACAGGCGTCGGAGGATGGCGATACCCTCGATCGCGGAGCCGCGAGGCGCCGTCGAATCAGATCATTGAGTTCCTACCTCAAACCTGAACATACGCGCAGCCGCGATTGCGGCCAGCGGGCCAGGATCACCGCCGACAAGGCACGCGAATTCTCGCACCCTAACCCCTACAACGCTCTGGTGATCCGCACGGCCGCTTCCAACTGACTCCAGCCATTCCCTCTTCCCTTACCCATGCATTTGCCGGACACCACGCGTGTGCCGGTCGATGGCCTTCGCGTGCTCCTCGACTACGAGGGGAGCACGGAGCAGGTTGGCGACAACGACAAGTGCGTGTGAGTGGGGCCGCCGGCAAGCTGAGTCGGCACCACTGTGGACTGATCAACAGTGGCAGCGCGCTTCCGCGCTGCTTGGCCTGCGGGTGACCACGACGGTGCACGACATCGCTGGACGCCCGCACAAGGACCAGAACCAAAGCGACACGGTCACGCTGGGACAGCGGGCGGCATGAACCTGTCCGAGCTGCCCGCCGAGGTACGGGCGATGATCGCCCGTACCGGGATGCCGGACTATGCCGAGTGGCGGCGGTTGTCGGCCGCCACCGGCGGGTGCGCCAACCCGATCCGGATCAGGGGCGGGCGGGTGATGTCCGACGCGGCCACCGGGGAGGTGCTGGATGCGTTTCACACCGATGACACGCCGCTGGGCTACCTGTTGTTGCCCTGTGGCAACCGGCGTGTGGAGGTGTGCCCGGCGTGCGCGGAGACCTACCGGTGGGATGCCTACCAGCTGATCCGGGCCGGGCTGGTCGGCGGCAAGGGGGTACCCGCGTCGGTGGCCGAGCATCCGATGCTGTTTGTCACGTTGACCGCGCCGTCGTTCGGTCCGGTGCACACCCGGCACAAGCAAACCGGGCGGGACGGCAAGCCGCTGCGCTGTCGAGTGCGGCGCAAGGCCCCGACGTGCCCGCACGGTGTGACGATGGCCTGCGGGCTGCGGCATGAGCAGGACGACCTGCTGGTGGGGCAGGCGTTGTGCCCGGATTGCTACGACTACGTCGGCGCGGTGCTGTTCAACGCCCACGCCGGGGACCTGTGGCGGCGGCTGTGCATCTACCTTCGCCGCGAGTTGGCCGCCGCCATCGGCATCCCCCGTTCCAAGTTGGCCAAGCTGGCGCGGTTGTCGTTTGTCAAGGTGGCCGAGTACCAGGCCCGGGGTGTCGTGCACTTTCACGCGGTGCTGCGCGTCGACGGGCCAGACGGCCCACACGACCCGGCGCCGGGGTGGGCCACGGTGATCCTGCTAGACGCATGCCTGCGCAACGCGCTGAGTGCAGTGCGGGTCGAGTTGCCGGGGACCGCCACCACCAGACGGGCGTACACGCTGCGCTTCGGCGCCGAGCTGGACACCCAGGCGATCCACGTCGATGCCGCCACCGTGTCCGAAGGGCTGTCGACCCAGGCGGTCGCATTCTACATCGCCAAGTACGCCACCAAGGCCGCCGAGGCCGCCGGCAGCGTCCCACGGCCCATCAAGAATCTCGCCGAGCTGGAATACATGCACCTGCCACCGCACACCGACCGGATGATCCGGGCCTGCTTCGCCTTGGCCGCCGACTTCAGCGACGTGGATCTGACCCGCAGTGCCCATATGCTCGGCTACCGCGGCTACTGCACCACCAAGAGCCGCCACTACTCCACCACCTTCGGCCAGCTGCGCGGCGCCAGGCGCGCCCATCGTGATGCCCAACGCCGGCAACGCCTCGGCCTGCCCTCGTTGGACGGGCGTCAGGTCCGGGTTGACGGCGAATGGACGATCCAGCGCACCGGGTTGTCCTACGGGGAGGCACCGCTGATCGAGTCCCTACGACGCGCACAGAGGCCATCCCGCGATGCCAGTGAGCACGAAGACAACCGGACCGTTCAGAACTGATCTTCAGAACTGATCTTGGGTGGTTACAAGCTCCTATACGAGGGTCAAGGGCGCCGCTACCGCGGCGCCGCGCGCCTGCCGTCAGGGCCTTGCGCGCTCTGCCTGGCGGCCCGCGCGGCAGGCCCACGACTGGCGCGCACGACGGGCACCTACTTCGGATCGGCGCTGGGATCACGCCGGCTGATCCGGGTCATCCCACGACGCAAAAGGATCTTCACGCCCGCGCCCGCGCCAAGGGGCGCCTGGGGCGTCGCTCACGCGCCGGGCTGCGCCGGCCTTTTACGCGCCGCTCCCGCGAAGTGCATGGCGCCGGTGAGGGGCTTCCCGGGGTGTCGGCGGCCAGCGGGTCGGTCCGCTGGCTGGGCCTGGTCCTGGGCTGGGCATGCGGCCTCCTACGTTCCGGCGTTGTTAGGGGCGATGGGTGTCTTTGACGCTTGGCTGCGGTTTCGGTGTGGATCATGCCGATGCCGGTGTGTTGTCTGATCGGGCGCCATCCGTAGGTTGTGAGAATTCAGTGCAAATGCTGTCGGGCCCCTGGTCAGGGTGATCCGGCCACGGGCCGGTCCGGAAAATTTGGTCGCCCGTGTCCGGTTGGCAGGACTGGCTCGGACATGGGTGTCAAAGCCGTCACTGACCTGGGCATTGACCAGCTATTTGTGTTCTTCTATGTTGCCGGGTGTGGATGTCGTGGCCCGTCGTTCGGGCCACGTTTTGCGCGCCTAAACGGGAAGTTCTGTCATGCGGCTGCGTCGTGGTCCCCTCTCCTTCCTTACAACCGGTGTGCTGGCTGCGAGTTTCTTGTCGGCGGTGGCGCTGCCACTGAGCAGCTCGCCGGCCGTGGCGGCTCCGGTGTCGGGGTCTTCGGGTGATGAGGTGTCGGTGCCGGATCGGGGGATCGCGCCGGCGCCGGTGCAGCAGCAGGAGGATGTCGGAAAGCCGTTGCCGGCGCCGGTGTGGCCGGTGGCGTCGGACAAGCCAGTCGCATTGTCCGGGGTGGCGGCGGGTGCGCTGGTGACGGGAACGCCGGCCGGGTCGGTGGTGTCGGTGGGGCCAGCGGCGTCCGGGGCGGTCGGCCCGTTGCAGGCCAAGGCCCAGGCAGGGGCGAAGCCCGGTGCTCCGGATGGGGTGCCCACGGGCCAGTCGGCGCCGGTGTCGGTGGATGTGCGGGTGGTGGACCGTGGGGTGGCCACTGCTGCCGGCGGCCAAGCCCTCGGAGTGATTCTCAACCGCGGCGACGGGTCCCGGTCGGTGGGTGCCGCGCGGGTGCGTATCGACTACTCCGGGTTCGCCTTCGCCTACGGCGGTGACTTCGCCGGCCGGCTGCGGCTGGTGGAGCTGCCCGCCTGTGCCCTGTCGACCCCGTCGGCGGATGGTTGTCAGTCGTTGACGTTCGTGGACGCGGTCAACGACACGAAGGCGCACACGTTGACGGGCACGGTGGATGTGAATCCGGATCCGGCGGCGGCCGCCGCGGCCGGCGTGCCGATGCTGTCCGGCCCGACGTGGGGCCGGATGGCGACGTCCGGGGATCTGTTGACGGTGGTGCCGATGACCTCGTCGGGGGCGGGCGATTTCAAGCCGACCGATTTCAAGGCGTCCGGGGCGTGGGATGTGTCGATCGGCTCGGGTGCGTTCACCTACAGCGTGCCGGTGGCGTTGCCGCCGCCGCCGGTGGGTAAGGCGCCGTCGCTGTCGTGGGATTACAACTCGCAGACGGTCGACGGGATGACCTCGGCCACCAACAACCAGGCAGCTAGGGAGGGTATCGGCTGGTCGTTGACCTCGTCCTACATTGAGCGGCGCTACCGCACCTGCGCCGACGACGGTTCGGCCACCCCCGCCAATGGGGACCTGTGTTGGGACTCCCCGTACGGCGGCACCGACGGTGGGCACGCCGCCGACGGCATCTACGACATCGTCTTGAACGGCGTGTCGTCGGTGCTGGTCGCCGACCCGCAGGTGTCAGGCGAGTACCACCTGCAAGACGACCCGGGCTGGCTGGTGCAGCACAAGACGGGTGCGGCCAACGGGGACACCGACGGCGGCGGCGAGTGGTGGCAGGTGATGACCCCGGACGGGTCGCTGTACTACTTCGGCTACGGTGTCGACCCGAAGACCGGGGCGGCGACCGGGTCGGTGTTGACCGAGCCGGTATTCGGCAACAACTCCGGCGAGCCGTGCCACGCTCAATATCCCGCCCCGTGTCAGCAAGCGTGGCGGTGGATGCTCGATCAGGTGCGCGATCCCAACGAGGTGTTGACCGCCTACCACTACGTCAAGGAGACCAACTCCTACCGGTCGACGCTGGGCACCGTCATGGCCCGAAGTTATGACATGGGCGCCTGGCTGAACGAGATCGACTACGGATACGGCCTGCAGCTCGCCGGCACCCCGAACTACACCGACAAGGTGGTGCTGTCCTATGTCGGGCGTTGCTATACCCGGGTGGTCGTCGACGACCCGCTGCGCAATGGCTCGAGCAACTGCCCGTCGATCACCCAGACGTCGGACTTCCCCGACGTGCCGCTGGACAAGCTGTGTGACCCGGGCACGAATGCGGGCTGCAATACGCCGTTGACATCGCTTTCGCCGGTGCATTTCTCGCTGGAGATGCTGTGGCAGATCAACACCTTCACCATCGACAACACCGGCGCCGCCAGTGCGGTGATGCGCTACCAGACCCGCGACGGGCTGGCCGACGACGGCAACGGGGCCACGCTGTCGATGGACTACATCCAGCGGGAGGCGTTCGGCGGCACCAACCTGATCCTCCCGGTGATCAACTTCGACTATGTGGACGGTGTCAAGAACAACCTGGTCGGCTCCGGCTCGCTGAATTTCCGCCGGATCAGCAAGGTAC
>DASUGW010000218.1:0-2594 GCA_036273805.1 Mycobacterium sp. | reverse complement strand
TCCCGTGGCACTCGATGGTGATCTTCGCGATCGGCGCGCTGCTGGTCGGTCTGACGCCCCGGACCGCCGGTGCCGCCGAAGCACCCGACGACGCAGCACGACGAGGAACGAGGCCGGTGGAGGGGTCGAGCAGCTGACCGCCACCTACACCGAGATCCGTTGCAGCGCAGCACGGATCGAATCCGGGATGGCAACGGCCCGCCGAGTCTCACGGTCCACGAAAACATGCACAAAGTGTCCGTGCGCAGCGGGTTCTTCGTCTCCATCCCGGAATATCGCGATGCCGTAGGTCACCGACCGGTTCGACAACCGGTCCACCCGCAGGCCGGCGCGCAGTTGGTCGGGATACGCCAGGGGCGCGCGATACGAACACGCCGATTCGACGACGAGGCCGATCACCGGAGTGTCGTGGATGTCCAAGCCGCCCTCGGTGATGAGGTAGTGGTTGGCGACGGTGTCGAAGTAGCTGTAATAGGTGACGTTGTTGACATGGCCGTACACGTCGTTGTCCATCCACCGGGTGCCGATGGTCAGGAAGTAGCGATAGCAAGCGGCAGTGTGTGGGCTCTCGGTCACCAGTACTCCATCGAATCGGCGAACAGTTCGGCCAAGTCCGTCCGACTCACGTCGCACGGGGCGTTTCGCAACAGCCGCTGCTGCGGCCACGCACCATCTACCAGTGCGGCACAATCGCTTTCGCGATAGCCCACGCCGCCGAGTCCGTTCGGAATGCCGACGGCACGCATGATGCGGATGAGCTCATCGGCAAGTACCTCCCCGGCATCGGCAGCATCGGCGTTGGTTGCGCCCAGCAGTTGGGCGGCCTCGGTATGACGTTGCGGGCTGGTGGCGGCCAGGGCGCGAAACACCGTGGGCGCATTCAGGATCACCGCCATCCCGTGTGGCACCAGCGACTCCGTGTCCGGATAGCCCGGCGGGTGGAAGTCGCGTACCTGTCCGGCCACGGCGTAGGCCATGGCATGCGGGACATGCACCCCCGCGTTGCCGAACGCGATGCCGGCCAGCGTGGCCGCCCACATCGTCTGCTCGCGGGCCTCGCTGTCCGCAGCGTCGTTGACCGCCCGTTCCAGATAGCGGCCCAGCAACCGCAGTGCCTCGCGGCAGCCGAGGTCGCTCCACGGGTTGGCACCCTGACTCATCGGGCGCGCACCGGGCGGGTCGGTGACGGGTCTGCGGGTGTAGGGCCGCGCGGTGTAGGACTCCAGCGCGTGCGAGAGCACGTCGAGTCCGCTGCATGCGACCACCGCGGCGGGCAGGGTGTCGGTGCAGTCGGGGTCGACGAGGGCTTCAGTCGGTCGCAGGGCGGGTGCGGCGATGCCGGTTTTGGCCGCCATCGACAGCAGATCGAAGATCGCCATGCCGGTCACCTCGCTACCGGTGCCCGACGTCGTCGGACAGGCGATATGCGGGGCGAGCGGTCCAGGCACCGCGGCGCCCTCGCCGACCGGCTGGTTGACGTAGGTGAGAAAGTCGGCGGGGTAGGTCGCGTAGAGGTTGGCCGCCTTGGCGGTGTCGATGACCGATCCGCCGCCAACCGAGACGTATCCGTCCGGGCAGGCCTCGACGGCGAACCGGATCGCCTCGGCGAACGACGCATCGGTCGGTTCGATGTGGACGTCGGTGTAGACGATCGTGTCCAGCCCGGCCGCGGTCAGCGCGGCACGAGCCCGATCGAACAACGGCAGGCCAGAGACGACGGAATCAGAAAACAGCGCGACTCGCGTCATTCCGAGCCGGCGGGCGCGCTCCCCCAGTTCACGGACGCAACCACGACCGAAAGTGATCCGGGAGGCATCCACCGTGAACGCCTGCTCGCCGGCCGCATCCGTCTCGCCGGGCTCCCGGTACTGACAGCAGTTCATCGCACGCCTCCCCGGAACAGCCCGCTGCCCAGGCAGCCTACGCCCGGGTACCGGACACCGCGGGCGCGGCTTCTGGTAGGAACGAGGGAAACTTTGCGGGGAAGGACACCCTCATTAGCATCGCGCAGGCCAACACCGCGCACGCCGAGCGGACCGGTTTGGCGCGATGGATCCGGCGGCTGGCGATCCCGATCATCGCCTTCTGGATCGGTCTGATCGCGGTACTCAGCACGACGGTGCCCGATCTCACGACCGTCGGCCAGATGCGTGCGGTGTCGATGACGCCGGATGAGGCGCCGTCGGTCATCGCGTTGAAGCGCATGGGCACAGTGTTCGGGGAATTCAAGTCCAACGCCTCGGCGATGGTCGTGCTCGAAAGCGACCATCCACTCGGCGATGACGCCCACAATTGGTACGCCCACATGGTCGCCAAGCTGCAGGCAGACACCGAGCACGTCGAGCACGTCCAGGACTTCTGGGGTGACGAGCTGACCCGGGCCGGGGCGCAGAGCAACGACGGTCGGGCCACCTATGTGCAGGTTTACCTGGTCGGAAACATGGGCGAGGCCAGGGCCAACGAGTCGGTGCAGGCCGTCAAGGACACCATCGCCTCCGTCGCTCCACCGGCCGGCTTGAAGGCGTACGTCACCGGACCGACCGCACTGGCCTCCGAGCAACAGATCGCCGGCGACAAGAGCCTCCAGATAATCG
>DASUGW010000217.1:0-24935 GCA_036273805.1 Mycobacterium sp. | reverse complement strand
GGTGGCTGTAGATGCCACCGCCTGCGACGACCGACGCTGCCTCGACTGACCTCGTCTCGGCCGCCGCCACTGACAGCTCCACGTCGTCGTGGCTTCCCGGCGCACCGCCTGACTCGGTGACTTTGGGCGTGATGCAGTGGGCGCTCAATCGGCTGGCCGGCGTGAGTTCGTGGATCTGGCACCAGCTGGCGTGGCCCGGAACGCCGCACCAGTTCGTCGACGTGACCAACTTCAAAATCGACCAGGCTCTCGACGCCGCCGACGATCAGCTCGACGCCTTGATCGCGAGTCCGGGCATCGGCACCCCGGCGGAAATGATTGCCGGCCTCGTCGACATTGTGCATTACTGGTTCGCCCCTGCGATCCCGAACTATTCGTTCTCGGACACCCTCAATGCGATTGGCGACTTCCTGAACCGGATCGTGCCGCCGTTCAATATCGCCGATGGGGCGGGCACACTCAGCGTGATCTCGGTGTACAAGATCATGGGCGCGGCAGTCGCCGGAACCGCGACGGCCTTGAGCGACATGCTCAACGGCGTTTATGACTTGCAACAGATCGCGATTGACGTCATCTACGTAACCACCGGGGCAACCATCACCCGGTCTGACCTCACCAACTCCACCAGTCTCGAAACCAAGGTCGCCGCGTCGGTCGTCGCAGGCGGTGGCATCTACAGCCACCCCGAAAACCTCCTGTCCACCATCACGTTGCCGACCTGGACCGCCGCGCAGGTCAATCCGTTCACGATCGTGACCTACATCGTGATGGTCGCCCTATACAAGCGGTTCCAGGAGATTGGCAGCTTCGCGGCGTTCACGACGAGCACGACGTACGAAAGTTGGATCTACACAACTGATCTGGGAAGCGCCAGCACGCGCTCGGAGTATGCGGCGGGGACCTTCCATGCGGTCGATCAGGACGGCCGTTCGGTCAGCTTCCAACCCGCCGACGGGAACACCTACACCTCGGCGTGGGGAGCGTTGGTGACGATCAACACCTACGACGGTGGATACACCTACACGGCCACGCTTCCCGGCAGCGCGTACTTCCACGCGGGCGCGGCCGGCCAGTCCGACACCGTAACGATCCCGGTGTACTCGGCGGACGGCGCGCCCTACACACTCACCTTCCAGATCAAGATCATCGGCACGACGAACAGCGCCCCTACGCTGTCCACCTCGGTCGGAACCCCCGACGCGCTGGGCGTGGTGCGTGGCACCGTCTCCGGCAGCGACTCCGACGGCGACACATTGACCTATTCGCTGGTCGGCTCGTCGGTCAACGGTCTCAGCGGCAACTCCGCGTACACCACCAACGGCGGCATCGTCACCCTCAACGCGTCCACGGGCGCCTTCACCTATACCTCGACGGCGACGGGAGGCAGCTCGGCAAGCTTCCAGGTACAGGTGAACGACGGCCACGGCGGCCTCGCCACGACGACGGTCACGGTGGCCAACTCCACCTCGATCACCGCGGCCAACGTCAACACCTCGACGCCGGGCGTTGTCACCGGTTCACTGCCGGCTCCGACCGGCGACAGCGGTATGTACACCTACACGGTGGGCACCGGTCCCTCGTATGGGACGTTGACGTTCAACCCGGCCACCGGTGCCTTCACTTACACCCGGACCGCGGCGGGCCATACCTCCCCGGGCGCCGACTCGTTCACCGTGATTGCCACCGACGCCAACGGCCGCACCGTCACGCTGAAGGTGCCCGTCCAGCCGACGATCGCCGACGCCGCGCCCACGCTGACGCTGACCACCACCCCGGGCGTCGGCACCCTGTCCGGGTCCACGGCCGTCAGCGGCACAACCTCGTCGACGCAGACCAGCACCGGGAAGTTCACCGCAACCGACGCCGACGGTGACACGCTGACCTACAGCGCCACCACCGGCTCCCATGGCGGCACGCTCACGTTCAACTCGGACGGCAGCTTCACCTACACCGGGACTCTGCAAAACACAGTCCGCCATGCGGCCGCCAAGATCGGTGCCACGTCCGCGGACATGAATGACACGTTCACCGTCACGGTCAGCGACGGCTTTGGCGGCACTGCCACCTACACCCTCAATGTGCCGATCTATGCAATCAACAGCGCGCCGGTGATAACCGGCTTCGGAGGCATCACGTGCGCCTTCGGCGCCTGCACTGTGGGCACGATGACCATCAGCGATCCCGATGGAGACAGCATTCCCAACACGAAGATCACCGCCGGAACAGGCGCCGGGTACACCCTCGCCACCGGATCTGTCACCGTCTGGGGCTCCGGCACGACCACCATCTCGTGGGGCGCCGGCGGTGCCCTCGGTACTACGGCGACGGCCAACACCTTCACCGTTTACGACGGCTATAACACTGTCACCAACGGTGTGGTCAACGTCGGCTCCCCGTCGAAGTTCTGGGCGCAATGGGCCGCTAGCTCCGGCACCAGGACCACCGGCAACTAGGCCGCACAAGGCTTGTGCGTCGAGATGACCGCATTGGCCGTGAAATCGTGGGCGGAACAGCCCGCAGGGTCATCTCGGCGTGGCTCAAGGCCCGCAACTGTGGCTGTTCGCACGGCTTTTCGCAGGCGCGGTCCACGTGACGCCGACCAAGATCATCGCGGCGTTCGACATCGCGGGGTGAAACCCTAACGGCTGCTCAGTCTTTCGACTGTGCCAGGATCGCGCTGCCCAGCCAGCGCCGGATGAAGCTTCTGAGTTCCGCCGGCGACCGCGTGGCTTCGTTGGGGGCGACGAAGAATGACAGCATCGTCCGCAGCGTGAACTCGACGAGGTCACGCAATGCAGCTTCGTCATAGCCGTGCGCGGCCCAGTCCACATCGAACCGGTTGATCATCTGGATGCCGAAATCTCGCGCCAGCCCCGAGGTGACGCCGCCGGAATGCGCAGCGGCATTCGGCGCCGACAGCAGCACCGCCAGGTGCGGGATCCGGGTGACCGCCTCCAGCGTGAACAGCACGGCATCGGTCATCGCTTCCGCGGGGTCGTGCTTGCCGCGCACGTGGTCGGTGAGCTGCTCGAGGAAGACGCCGACCGAAGCAATACCGGCCGCACGCATCAGATCATCCGCCGTCGGGAAGTAGCGATACACCGTCTGCCGGATCACGCCGAGGGATTCGGCGACGTCCGCGATGCTGATTGCCGACCCGGTCTCGGCGATCAGGTCGACGGCGGCGCTGACGATACGCTGCGCGGCTTCGTCGTCACTGGCGGGTGGATGCCCGCCCCAACCACGGCGTTTTCGTGCCATCGGCTGCGACGTTAACACGGCATTGACGGGGCTGCGCCGTTGCTGTAATCATACAATTTAAATCCGCATTGTATGATTACTTGACGAGGTGCCGTCTTCATGACCGATTTGCAGATCCGCAAGATGCGGTTCGCGTTCGCGGACTATCCGGTTCCCTTCCTATGGAACGAGTCCAACCCGGCCTTCTCGTCGATGGCGAACGCGGTCTCCTTTCTGGCCATTGCGTTCGAGAAGATGATCGGCGCCATGATCACCGAGGCCATGCCGCACATCACCGACCCAGTGGTGCGCGAAGAGGCCGAGGCCTTCGTCCGCCAGGAGGGCCAGCATTCGATGGCCCACCGTCAGCACGCCAAGGGGCTGGTCAAGGCCTATCCCGGACTCAAGGAGACCCTCGAAGAGGTGATCGCCGCGTTCGACGACATGACGGCCAACACCCCGCTGAAGTACCGGCTGGCCTACACCGCCGACCTGGAAGCCACCTTCACCCCGGTGTTCAAGCTGATGCTCGACCACGACGACACCCTGTTCGCCCCGGGCGACGACCGGGTGGCCTCGCTGTTCCTGTGGCACTTCGTCGAGGAGGTCGAGCACCGCAGTTCGGCGTTGATCATCTACGACGGAGTGGTCGACGATCCGTGGTACCGGATGCGCGTGACGCCGTCTGTCTTCAGACACGTGTGGGCCGTGATGCGCAAGACGTGCGAGGGTTTCAACAAGCACGTCCCGCTCGAGGATCGCAAGATCGACGCCATGTCGATGTTCGGCATGCAGGCCCGGAAAAAAGCGCTGCTGCAAAGGCTTCCGTTCTTCGATGTGCCCGACGACGGTCCGGTCAGTAATGCGTTCAGCCATCTGCCCGCGCGCGAGATGCTGACCGCGATGTCCGGTGTATTCCGCAGCCAGATCCCGGGACACAACCCCGCTCACGAGAAGCTGCCCGCGTTGGCGGGCGAATGGTTCGACCGTTACGACGAGGGCGCGGACTGCACCCTCTGGTATAGCTCCGCAAGCCGGCAAGGAGACGCCCGTGTCTGATCTGTGTTCGCCGACATTCGCCGATCTTGCGGGACGGCTGGGGTTTTCGTGTGACACCGCCGGCGGGCTGGTGGCCGTGCGCAATCCGTTCGGGCTGGAAAACTGGACGCTGCCAGTACTCGAGCTGACCGTGATCGCCGGCGCCGTGCTGGCCCTGGTGTACGCGATCGTGCGGCTGCGCCGCCACGGCGACCCCACCAACCTGGTGCTGTGGTTCGGGGCCATTGCCTATCTGCTGATCATCGAACCGCCGCTGTACTTTCCGGCCGCGTTCGGGATCGACCACTACGTCGACACGATGTTCGCGCACAACGTGTTCACCGTGGACTTCCTGTGGGGACGCCTGCCGCTGTACATCGTGGCGATCTACCCGATGATGGCGACCCTGGCGTTCGAGATCGTGCGCAGCCTCGGCGTGTTCCGCCGGTACGGCACCCTCGTCGGCGCGGTCTGCGTGGGCTTCGTGCACCACGCGTTCTACGAGATTTTCGACCATCTCGGTCCGCAGCTGCGCTGGTGGGAATGGACCCTGGCGCATCCGATGAACCAGCCGTTCTTCGCTTCGGTGCCGCTGCCCAGCGTCGTGGTGTTCGCCGCGCTGTGGCCGATGTCGCTGGCGCTGTGCGTGCAGTTCTTCGTCGGCCGCCACGTCGATCAGGGCACGCGGTTCGGCGCATCGCAAATTCTGTGGCGCACCATAGTGATCGGCGTGCTGGCCTCCATCGGCACCGCGATTCTGCCGCTGCCGGCCACCGCCGCCACCAAGATCTCCGGCAGCACGACGGTGGGCGGCGTGGTCTACGCGCTGGAACTCGTCGTCATTGCGGTGGTGGCGATCCCGGCGCTGTTCCTGCAGTGGCGCCAGTTGCGCCAGACACCGTCTGCTGAGCGCTATTCCAACCCAGCGATACTCGCCTACGGCGTGGTGTACCTGGCGGTGATGGCCGTGCTTTGGATCGCGAACCTGCCGGCGTACTTCGGCGCCGTGAACGGAGTCACCGCCGGAGGTGACCCGGTGGGCAATCTTGGGTACGCGGTGCTGTGTTTCGCGATCGCGGTCGCCTGCGTGCTCGCAGTGGTAACCAGCCGTGGCACGGCCACCGCGGGTGCGGCCCAGCCCGCGGATTCGGCGCGACCGCTGACGGGTTCAGCGTCGTAGCCGTCGGTCAGCGGCGGTAGTGCCTCACCGCGCCGGCAGCGAAATCTCCACCTCGGTACCCGGCGACGTCGAGCGCACGTCGAACTCGCCGCCCGAGGCCAGCACCCTGGCTCGGACCGAAGCCATTCCGATGTGGCCGTTCTCGACGCTCTGCGTCATCGCCGCGGGCGGAATGCCCACCCCGTCATCGGCGATGCGCAGCCGGGCAACCCCCGGAGCACGCTCCAGATCAACCCAGAGATTCTGGGCACGTGCGTGTTTGAGCGCATTGGTGGAAATCTCGCGGGCCGCGCCGTAAAGGATGTAGTCGGCGTCGGTGCGTTCGTCGTCGGGCCAGCTGCGCGAATCGAGATGAACCGCAATACGCGAGCGCGCCCCGATGCTGTCGGTGAGCGCCGTGATCGCCGACTTCAGCCCGGTCTTGGCCAGCACCTCGGGATGCAACTCGCGCAACACATCCCGGAGCAGAGTGGAACACTCTCGCAGCGTCGAGTCGACACGATCGGCGGCTTCATCCGAACCCTCGCGCACGTCGTCCAGGTCCTGCCGGGCCACCAGCACGTACTGCAACGCGCCGTCGTGCAGACGTTCCGAAAGCGACTGTCGCTCGCGCTTTTCCAGTCCCAACATCTCCTGCAGCAGATGTGTTCGCTGCTGTGCCAGGTCCTCGATCGCCTCCACCTTCGCGCGCTGAATACGCGACAGTGCCACCGAACCTGCTGCCAGGGCGGCCAGCACGGTGGACGTCAGCAGAATTGAGGCCCATGGTTCTTCGTTGGCTTCCTGGCTGATCCACGCCACCGCCAGGAATGCGCCCAGCGTCGGAATCGCGACCGCACCGCTCACATAGGGATCCAGTTGCGCCGCGGCGATAAGGGGAATCAGGAACAGGCCGTTGCGCAACACATCCGAAGTCCAGCTCTCCGCGGACGAGATCCCGGTCAGGATCGAAAGCGCCGACACCACAGCCACATCCGCCGCGAGCATCACCAGTGCCAGATACCGTCCGGCACTTCGCGCCGGGCGTGCCGCCGGCCACAGCACCCAGCTGCACCAACAACCGACCAGCAGCGCATACGCCACGAGTAGCGCGATGCATATCTGGCGACTGGCGTTTGGCGGCTCGAACGTCAACGTGAGCGCGATGAACACCACCAGCACGGCGCGCAGTGCGCACTGCAGAAGTATGCCGAGCATGGCCGACCGCGTGTAGCTCCGCGGGAGTCGCACGTCACCGTCGTCGGGGCCGCTCCCGGGCATATCCACTCCCTCCAGCAGAAAAGGCCGCAAGGCAGGGAAAGTGTACGTGCATCCCAAGCGGATGCGGGTCCGTCAGGGCCGCAACGTTGTGAACCACTCGGTCAGGGTTCGGCTGAACAACTCGGGATCCTGGCCGTGCATCGAGTGGCCCATCGTGGGATGCGATTGATACGTCACGGGCTGGCCAGTGCTCTCGACGAGCTCCACCACCCGCTTGGCCTGCAGGTCGGAGGTCGCCCCCAGCAGTTGACCGGTGCTCTCGTCGACCATCCGGAAATGGTGGGTGAACAAGACCGGCACCTTCACGGCAGCCAGCATGAGGTGATGCGGGGCGCCGGCGGTGGCGGCACCGCTGAGAAACGCGCGGCCCCACTCGGGGTCGTACTCGCGCAGGCTCTGCGGAGGTTCGCCGCCTGCCCGCGCCGACAGCAGCGCGGCCTGCCAGGGGGCGAGTTCGTTCGGCGCCGCGGCGATCAGACCGTCCCAGTCGCCGATGCTCCACTGATCACCGAGGTACTTCGACCACAACCCGAACACGGCACCGATGCCCTGGCCTATCCCCTGCCCCACCGCGGGTGCGACTTCGCACGAAAACAGCGGCGGATCCTCATAGCACGCACCGATCAGCTGACCCGGTTTGGCGTAGGCCGACAACCATGCGCAGACCACGCCACCCGACGACAAGCCGCTGACCACTGCGGGCCGGCCGATGACATCGTCAAGGAACCGGACGAGGTCGTTGCCGAAGTTGTCGAAGGTGTAGCGACCGGGCGTACGGGTGGAACGGCCCTGCCCGCGCAGATCGACGGCGTAGACATGAAAATTCTTGCCCAGCAACGACATTGCCGCTTCGTATCCCCACCATGATTCCGACTGCCCGGGAATCAGCAGCAGGGGCGGCTTGCCTGCGTTGCCGGTGACCGCGTAGTTGAGCAGCACCTCTCCGGTATCGAACTGCTGCTCGGCGAACTGGTGCGCGACATAGGTGGCCTCCGGCGAGTGCGGTCCGAATGCTGCGGCATATCTGGCCATTTGCGCAGGATACTCAGGACCTCTGGCAAGTGGTCCGGCCGCGGTATCGTCGTCGTGTGTCGCGCAGCGTGCTGTTCATCTACAACGACCCCACCGCCCCGGAGGCGCTACTGGGCGACGTGTTCACCGATGCCGGTTTCGACATCGAGACCTTCAACGTGGTGGCCGCCGACCACGTGGACGATCCCGCCGGGTGTTCCGCGACGTTTCCGGATCCGCTGCGCTATGACGTGATCGTGCCGCTGGGGTCGCGCTGGTCGGTGTACGACGACGCGCTGCGCCGCGGCTGGGTTGGCGCCGAGATGACGATGGTGCGCGATGCCACGGCGGCCGGAGTCGGGGTGCTCGGCGTGTGCTTCGGCGGCCAATTGGTCGCCCAGGCCCTCGGCGGGACGGTTGGCCGCTCACCGCAGCCAGAACTCGGCTGGCACCTGATCGACAGCGTCGCAACCGATTTCATCCCGTCCGGCCCGTGGTTTCAGTGGCATTCCGACCGCTGGACCACACCGCCCGGAGCCACCGAGTTGGCCCGCAACGCCAATGCGCCACAGGCGTTCAGTTTCGGCAGCGCGCTCGCCCTGCAGTTCCATCCGGAGCTCGACGCCGCATTGCTGGAATGCTGGATCGACAACGACAGCACCGACGACATCACAAGGTTCGGCATCGATCCCGACCAGTTGCGCGCCCAGACTGCCAACGAAGCGGCAGATGCCCGGGGCCGATTGGCCACGCTGGTTTCCGGTTTCCTCGATCGGGTCGCCCGCAGCGGCTCAGTGCGATGAAGGCTTAGCCCGATGATCCGGGCGCACTATCGGGACCGCACCGCGGCCGGTACTGCGCTGAGCCGGGCACTGCGCGAACGCCCCGGCCGCTTCGACCCGGACGACACGGTGGTCATCGGGCTGGCCCGCGGCGGCGTGCCGATCGCCGCCCAGATCGCCGACGACCTTTCCTCCGCCCTCGAAGTGATTGTGGTCCGCAAGCTCGGCACGCCGGGGCACGAGGAACTCGCGCTCGGGGCGATCAGCGCGTCCCGGATGGTGCTCGACGACGGCCTGGTGCATTCACTGCAAGTGTCGGCGGCAGCCCTGGACGCGGTGATCGAACGGGAGCGCGCCGAATTGCGCCGCCGCGAAGCGGTCTACCGTCGCGGTCGCGCACCGGTCGCGATCGTCGGCAAGACGGTGATTCTGGTCGACGACGGTATCGCCACCGGAGCCACCATGCGGGTCGCGGCGCTGGATGTGCGCGACGCCGGGGCGGCCAGCGTGGTCGTGGCAGTGCCGACCGCTCCGATATCGGCGGCGGCCGAATTCGCCACGCTGGCAGATGAATTCATTTGCCCGTACACACCGGAACCGTTCCATGCGGTCGGCATGTCTTATGAGCGATTCGACCAGGTCAGCGATGAGCAGGTCCGTGCAGCGCTGGCGGGAGACGCCTAATCCTCGATTACGACGGGTTGATCGGGTCTAGCTGCCCGTCCCGGCAGTCCCTTCCTCGACCGCGCCGTCTGCGGCGGCTTCGCCCTCGTGCTCGTGCTCGGTCTCCGACTCTTCCTCGCCGGCATCATGCGCTTCGGTCGCGGCGCCGGATTCGGTGTCGCTCGCGCCCGTGTCGTCGGGCTGCTCGGCATGGGTCGCGGCAACGTCGGCGGCTTCCGGTTCGGCCGGTTCGGGCTCGGTGGCGTGCTCGGCCCCGTCCGCCTCCGTCTCGGCAGCGACGGCCGGTGCGCCCTCGGCGGGCAGATCGTCGGGATAATCGGCGTCGAAGTTCTGGTAGGTGGACTCGGCCGTCGAGTCGCCTTCGGCCGTCTCGGCCACAGCTCCACCACCGGCGGTCGCCGGCACCGCGTCACGCTGCTGACGTTCGCGGATGGCATCGATGATCAGCAGAATCACGCCGAGCACGCTGGCAGCGATACACACCCACGCGATCAGCTCGTTGCTGGTCACCACCGCTGTCACCAGCGCCGCAAGACCGACCACAGCGAGTACCAGCGCAATGATCAACATCGATCGTTCATCCCCTCACCGGCACCGATGTGGGTCCGGGCCGGATTGTTAGTTGGTGCCCCGGTTGTACTGATTGAAGCCCTCGCCGGTGGCACCGGAGTCTACCGGCGCGGCCGAGCCCCGCTGACCGAGCTCCTCGAGCTGCGATTCCAGATACGTCTTCAGGCGTGTGCGGTACTCACGTTCGAACGTGCGCAGCTGCTCGAGGCGGCCTTCCAGCACCGTGCGCTGCTGGTTGATGTTGCCCATGATCTCGGCGTGCTTGCGCTCGGCGTCGGACTGCAGGGCGTCGGCCTTCTCCTGAGCCTGGCGCAGCTGCGCTTCGGAGCGGGTCTGCGCGTCGCTGAGCAGTGCGTCAGCTCGGGCGCGCGCGTCGGCGACCGTGGTCTCCGCGGTATGCCGTGCCTCGCTGACCATCGCCTCTGCGCTGGAGCGGGCGTCGGAAAGGAGCTTGTCCGCCTCGGCTTTGGCGGTGCCGGTGAGGCGGTCGGCGGTGTCCTGCGCCAACGCCAGCACACGTGCGGCCTTCAGGTGTGCGTCATCGGAGGTGACCACTGGCTGGGCGGGCGGTGCCGGCGGTGCTTCGTACACCTGCACCGGTTCGGGTTCGGGCTCCGGCTCGGGTTCGGGCTGGTAGAGCGGGATGGCCTGGGTGGCCTGCACCCCGGCACCGGCGCGGGCGCCGGCCAGTTCCTGGTCCAGCTCGCTGACCCGCTGACGCAGATCCGCGTTCTCTTCGATGAGACGGCTCAGCTCGTTTTCCACCAGGTCGAGGAACGCGTCAACCTCATCCTCGTTGTAGCCGCGCTTTCCGATCGGCGGCTTGCTGAACGCCACATTGTGGACATCGGCCGGTGTGAGCGGCATTGTCTGCCCCCTTGAGTCTGGACGGTCTCAGAAATGTTGGTAGCCGTACTGTAACTGGCGTCCATCCTGTCACACCAGAACCGGGCGTAGCGGGTCTGCCCCATAATTAAGGGCGAATTTCAGATTCCGTGCAGATAACGACAGCTATTTTCAGACCGCGAATACGGGCTGGTGAATGCAATTCCGAGTGCGTTTACGCGGTACTCACACTGCGGCGCTGAACGCCAGTTGCATACCGATGAACGCGGCCAGCAACAACACCATTATCGACAAGTCCAGGCGAACTGCGCCGATGGTGATTTGCGGTATGAGCCGGCGCAGCAACTTCACCGGAGGATCGGTGACGGTCATGACGGCCTCGAGGACGATCACGGTGAGACCGCGCGGATGCCAGTCCCGGCTGAACGACCGGATGAACTCGATGACGACGCGCGCTATCAACAACAGCCAGAACAGAAACAGCGCGAAACCCAGGATCTGGAAAAAAACGGCCAACGAGAGCCCGACCTAACTAACCGACGTGGGATGACGTCGCCGGGATGCCGACGACCATGTCAGCCTACCGGCTCACCGGTTACTGCGATTCCCGGGAGCCCGCCTCCTACCGGCAGCGACCAGCGCCCGGGCGCACGTCACTGTGCGTAGAAGCCGGCCTCCGCCATCCGACGGCGCTCCTCGGGAGTCACCTCGACGTCGGGCGGGGACAGCAGGAACACCTTGGTGGCGACCTTGTCGAACGATCCACGCAGCGCGAATGCCAGCCCGGCGGCGAAATCGACGAGTCGCTTGGCGTCGGCGTTGTCCATCGACACCAGGTCCATGATCACCGGGGTGCCGTCGCGGAACCGCTCGCCGATGGTGCGGGCCTCGCTGTAGTCCTTGGGCCGCAGCGTCGTGATCTTGGACATCGGGCTGCCCTCTTCGAAAAGCATCGCCATCCGGCGCTGATCCATGGCCAGGGCACCGCGGGTCGCGCCACCGCCACCGCGCAGCGGGCTCAGCCGCGACGCGCGATCGAACTCGCGACCGCCGTACCGGACGTCGCGCGGTTCATCGGGGTAGCCGCCGCGGTAGCCGGCGCGGGCGTACTCGGCGTCGCCTTCGTACTCGCGCTCGGCATAGCGGTCGCCGTAACGCCCCTTCGGGGCGTCGTACTCATCGTCAGCAAAACGCTCACGGCGGGCATAGCCACGCCCCGGGGCACGGTCGTCGTCGTAGTACTCGTCGTCGTAATCCTCCATCGGAGCCATTCCGAAGTAGGCCTTGACCTTATGCAGTGTGCTCATCGCTGGACCCTTCTGGACGGAGCTTTGGTCAATCGGTGTGCCGCCCTGGCGGCCGCGGTACTCGTGATGAAGATGTGACTGGAGTGACTACTCACGGTGACGTTAGCGGTCGTTGCCCCAGAAGCGCGGAACCGACACGCACACATGTGGATCCGTGTTTAACGGCGATTTCGAGATCTCCGGACATCCCCGCGGACAGTCCGACGGCCCGCGGGTGACGGTCGCGCACCCGCCGGTGTTCTTCGGCCAGCCGGGCGAAAGCCGTGTCCGGGTCCTCCTCCAGCGGAGGCACGCCCATCACCCCGACGAGTTCGAGCGCGTCGGCGGCGGCCACGTGATCGCAGACTGCGTCCACTCCGGCTCTATCGTCGATGTCCACTCCCCCGCGGGCGGTGTCACCATCGAGGCTGAGCTGAACGTAGACGCGCAGGGGGCCGGTGCGGGCCCCCGAGCGGATGGCGGCGGTGGCGCCACTGTCCAGCGCGGTGGCGATCCGCTCGGTGTCCACCGAATGCACCGTATGCGCCCATGCAGCAACGGATTTCGCCTTCTTGCGCTGGACCTGACCGATCATGTGCCAGGCGATCCCGCGCGCCGGGGTACCCGGCGGCAACAACGAGGGCTGGGCGGCCAGCGCGTCGATCTTCTCTCTCGCTTCCTGATCCCGCGATTCACCGAACGCATGGCAACCGAGACGATTGAGAATGGCGATATCCGTTGCCGGAAAGAATTTAGTCACGGGCAACAATTCGATGTCGGCGGGTTTGCGGCCAACCGCTTCGGCCGCATGCGCTAATCGTTGACGCAATTTCGCCAATGTCGCGGTCAATGTGATCTCGCGGTCACCGTCGCGCAGTTCCGCCGGCGTCGTCGGACCCGTCATGCGCCGGTTTCCATCCACACCACCGATGCCAGCCGACCGGTCGGGGCGCCACGCCGATGACTGAACAGATTGCGGTCCGCGACTGTGCAGCGCGGATCGACATCGATGGCGGTGACGCCGAGTCCGGTCAACTGGCGGGCGATCCCGGCCCGCAGGTCCAGGCCGGGAGTACCGCGCGAGGTGCGGGTGCGACTGCCGGGCAATGCGGCCTCGACCTCGGCGGCCATCGCCGCCGGAACCTCATAGTTGGCGCCGCTGACCGCCGGGCCGAGCAACGCCGAGATGTCTTCGGGCCGTGCGCCCACCTCGATCATCGCCTCGACCGTCCGCGCCACCACGCCGCCCGCCGCGCCGACGCGCCCGGCGTGCACCGCCCCGATCACCCCGGCGCATGCATCGCCCAGCAAGACCGGCACGCAGTCGGCGGTCACCACCGCCAGCGCCAGGCCGGGAACGGTGGTGACCAGTGCGTCGGTGGCGTCGATGATCGGCGCCGGCTTACCCGCCTCCGGTTCGCCGACGACCTCGACATGGGTGCTGTGTATCTGATTCATCCAGACCACACGGTCGGGCCCCAGCCCGATCGCCGCGGCCAGGCGAGCCCGGTTGGCGGCAACAGCAGCGGGGTCGTCGCCGACATGATCACCCAGGTTGAAGGCGTCGTACGGCGGTGCCGAGACACCACCGGCGCGCGTGGTGGTCACGCGGCGGATGCGAATGGTCATAGCGGGTGCCGACACCCCAGAGCGGGCACCGGTCCTAGTGGCGCATGAACGGCGGCACGTCCACGTCGTCGTCGGAGATCTCGTTCTCCCGCTCCGCGACGCGAACAGTGGTGCCGTTGCGGTAGACCGGAGCACTCGCGGGATCCAGCGGCCCGAACGGCGAGGCGGCTCCGGCACCGACCGCACCGGCCCGGCCCGGCGAGATCACCGATGCGCCCGCCGGCACTGCCTCGCCCTCGCCGTTCGCCATGGCAGCCTGCGCAGCGGCGGCCCCCGGTGCGGCGAACACCGTCTTCCCCTTGGCGACCCCGGCGTCAAAGCCGGCGGCGATGACGGTCACCCGCACCTCGTCGACCAGCGAGTCGTCGATGACCGTGCCGAAGATGATGTTTGCGTCGGGGTGTGCGGAATCCTGCACCAGCGATGCGGCCTCGTTGATCTCGAACAGGCCGAGGTCACTGCCGCCGGCGATCGACATCAGCACGCCCTGGGCGCCTTCCATCGAGGCCTCCAGCAGCGGCGAGTTGATCGCGATCTCGGCGGCCTTGAGCGCGCGACCGTCGCCGCGGGCGGCGCCGATACCCATCAGAGCCGTTCCGGCGCCACTCATGATGCCCTTCACGTCGGCGAAGTCGACGTTGATCAGGCCAGGCGTGGTGATCAGGTCGGTGATGCCCTGAACGCCGTTGAGCAGCACCTCATCGGCGCTGCGGAACGCATCCATCAGCGAGACGGCGGCGTCGCCCATCTGCAGCAGCCGGTCGTTGGGAATCACGATGAGGGTGTCGCAGCTCTCCCGCAGCGCCGTGATGCCGTTCTCGGCCTGGGTGGAGCGTCGCTTGCCCTCGAACGAGAACGGGCGGGTGACCACACCGACGGTCAGCGCGCCGAGCTTGCGTGCGATGGTCGCGACGACCGGTGCGCCGCCGGTTCCGGTGCCGCCGCCTTCGCCGGCGGTCACGAAGACCATGTCGGCGCCGCGGAGCAGCTCCTCGATTTCGTCCTTGGCATCCTCGGCGGCTTTGCGGCCCACCTCGGGGTCGGCGCCGGCGCCGAGACCGCGGGTGGAGTCCCGGCCCACGTCGAGCTTGACATCGGCATCACTCATCAACAGCGCCTGGGCGTCGGTGTTGATGGCGATGAACTCGACGCCCTTGAGGCCCTGTTCGATCATCCGGTTGACGGCGTTGACGCCGCCGCCGCCGATGCCGACCACCTTGATGACGGCGAGGTAGTTGTGCGGGGGGGTCATCGGTCGCCTTCCTGCCCTGTATCTGTTTCCTGTGGTGCCGAACCCTCGACTTACCTGTCCGGCAAACCCTCAACCTCAACCATAGGCTTAGAGTTATGTCAAGTAGTTCTGCGTAAGCAAGACGGTATGGCCGCTACACGGGCTAACCGCGCAGGCGCGCCGTGACACGCGGGCAATTTTTCCATCGGGCGCCGGAATAACCACGCGACCGCGATCTGGCTGTATTCACGACCCCGGACGTCAACCCGGCATCGTTACGACCGACCCCTACTTCACCGTCGGCAGGTCCGGACTCGACACGTCGTAGGTCCGGCCGGGCTGGGTCAGCAGCGCACCCAGTTTCTCTGCCTTCTCCTCGGTGCGGTCGTTGGTCCCCCACACCACGACGCGCCCATCGGTCAAAGTCAGCGTGATCGAGGCCACCGACGGCGCCGCCACCCGCCCGACCTGAGCGGCGACATCCGGACGCAACGAGGTCAGCACCGCAAGCGCGGCCTGGGTGGGCGGATCGGCCGGCCCCGGGTTGTCGACATCGAGGTACGGCAGCGCCGGCGGGGCCGCCCCCGTGGTGAGGAAGTCCACCCCGTCGCGGTCAAAGAGGTGAGTGCCATCCGGAAAGTCCTTGACAGCCACCGGAATTCGTTCGGCTATGGTAATCCGCAGAGTGGACGGATACTCCCGCTGCACGCGGGCGCTGGCGACCTGACGGATGGTGGCCACCCGATCGGCCACTGCGTCGGTGTTGATCTGCAGCAGCGGAGTGCCGATCCGGACGCCGGCCGCGGTCAGTACCTGTTCCTGCGTCACCGCGCCGGTACCCACCACCACCAGATTGCGCGCCGACATCACCGGCGTGAAGTACAGCACCAAGCCCAGCCCGACGGCGGCGAGCACGATCAGGATGGCGGTCAGCACCAGCTTGAGGCCGCGGACGGCACCCCGCTGGCCTGACTTGTCTGTCGTCCCGGTCTGACCGCGGGCGCGCCGCTTGGCCTCCAGTCGCGCCTCTTCGATGGCCCGCGCCCGCGCCTGCGCGGCGCGACGTTCCTCGCGTTCGCGCCGGGCCCGTCGCCGCGGACCCTCCAACTCTGCACCGTCGTCCTGCGCGTCCGGTTCGCCGGCGTCTGCCGCCGCGGTCGCGGCTCCGGAGGACGCGGCGTCCGGCGCAGACAACGGTGCGGATTCGGGGTCCGCAGTCTCTGCGGGGCCTTGCGGTTCGCCTGGTTCGGTCACCACACCTCCCCGGCGCGACCAGGGGCGCGGCGATTGGCCGCCACCCGCACCGCATCGAGAATCTCCGAGCCCAGCATGGTGACGTCGCCGGCGCCCATGGTGACGATGACGTCCCCGGGACGGGCCACCTCGGCGACCGTGCGGGCCACCGCGGAGAAATCAGGGACGTAGGTGACCGGCACGGTGACCTCTGCGGCGACGGTCGCGCCGCTGATGCCGGTGAGCGGCTGTTCCCGCGCGGCGTAGACGTCGAGTACGAACACCCGGTCCGCACTGTTGAGCGCCACGCCAAACTCCTTGGCGAACGTCTTGGTTCGCGAATACAGATGCGGCTGGAACACCACCAGAGTGCGACCGCCACCGCCCTGTTCGGCGACCGTGCGCAGCGTCGCGAGCACGGCGGCGACCTCGGTCGGATGGTGCGCGTAGTCGTCGAACAGGCGAATCCCGTTGGCGGTCCCGACGAGTTCGAACCGTCGGCGCACACCCTCGAATCCGGCCAGTCCGTCGAGCACCGTGTCGGCGTCGGCACCGACCTGCACGGCGGCCAGCAGCGCGCCGAGCGCATTGAGCGCCATGTGCCGGCCGGGCACCGACAGTCGCATCGCCCGTGGCGCGGCCTCCCCGGCCAGCTGGATCTCAGCGACGGCTCCGGTGCCCTGCTGCTGCCAGCTGCGCAGTTCGCCGGCCAGCGGCAGCGGGCCGGGTTGCGAACCATAGGCCAGCACCCGGACGCCTTGGCCGGCCGCCCGGCCGGCCAGCGCGGATGCGCCCGGGTCGTCGGTGCAGACCACCAGCGCGCCGCCTCCGACGATGCGGTCGACGAAGGCGTCGAACACCTCGGTATAGGCCTCGGCGCTGCCGAAGAAGTCCAGGTGGTCGGCCTCGATATTGGTCACCACCGCCACGTCGGGTGTGTATTCCAGCAGCGATCCGTCGCTCTCGTCGGCCTCGGCGACAAAACAGCTGCCGCTGCCGTGGTGTGCGTTGGTACCCGACTCCCCCAGCTCGCCGCCGACCGCGAACGACGGATCCAGTCCGGCGTGCTGCAGGGCGACGACCAGCATGGACGTGGCGCTCGTCTTGCCATGGGTGCCGGTGACCAGCGCGGTGGTGTGCCCGGCCATCAGCTTGGCCAGTACCGCCGGGCGCAGCACGACGGGGATGGCGCGCCGGCGGGCCTCGACAAGTTCGGGGTTGGTCTTCGGGATGGCGGCATGGGTGGTGATGACGGCAGTGGGACCGCCCGGCAGCAGATCCAGCGACGACGCGTCGTGGCCGATGCGGATGGTCGCCCCGCGGGCGCGCAGCGCGACCAGCCCGCGGGATTCCTTGGCGTCCGATCCCGAGACCAGCGCACCGCGGTCAAGCAGTATCCGGGCGATGCCGGACATGCCGGCCCCGCCGATCCCGACCATGTGCACGCGCTGCAACTCCTCCGGCAGCGGCGCGTTCATGCCCGCACCTGCCCGGAGTGCGCCACATCCAGTGCCACCCGGGCGACCCGCTCGGCGGCATCGCGATGGCCGACGCTCGCGGCTGCTGCGGTCATCTCCGCCAGCCTCGCGGGATCGGTCAGCAGTGGGCCGACGGTGTCGGCGACGGAGTCCGGCGTCAGGTCGGCGTCGTCGACGATGAGGCCGCCACCGGCGTTGACGACCGGCAGCGCGTTGAGACGTTGTTCGCCGTTGCCGATGGGCAGCGGTACGTACACCGCGGGCAGGCCGACGGCCGACACCTCGGCGACGGTCATCGCACCCGAGCGGCAGATCGCCAGGTCGGCGGCGGCATATGCCAGATCCATCCGGTCCAAGTAGGGCACTGCCACATAGGGCGGATCACCCGGTCGCGGCGCGGGCAGTTCCAGCGTGTTCTTCGGGCCGTGCGCGTGCAGCACAGCGATGCCTCGTGCCGCCAGGGCGGTGGCCGCACCCGACACCGCACGGTTGAGCGATTGCGCACCCTGGGATCCACCGAACACCAGCAGCACTTTGGCGTCCTCGGCGAAGCCGAAGTGCGCCCGCGCTTGCCCGCGCAGCGCCGCGCGGTCCAGGCCGGTGATGGACGCTCGCACGGGAATGCCCACGACCTCGGCATCCAGGCCGCAGTCCGGCACCGCCGCCAGGACCTGTACCGCGCTGCGCGCCCCCAGCTTGTTGGCGATCCCGGCCCGGGCGTTGGCCTCGTGGATGACCACCGGAACCCGCCGGCGCCGCGCCGCCAGGTAGGCGGGGACGGCTACATAGCCGCCGAACCCGATCACGACGTCGGCGGCGACGTCGTCGAGAACCCCACGCGTCTCGGCGACCGAGCGGCGCAACCGCAGCGGCAGCCGCAGCAGATCGGCGTTGAGCTTGCGCGGCAGCGGCACCGGTGTGATCAGGCGCAAGGCATAGCCGCGTTCCGGCACCAGCCGGGTTTCCAGACCGCGCTGCGTACCCAGTGCGGTGATGCGCACCTGCGGATCCAGGGCGCGCAGCGCATCGGCCACCGCGAGCGCGGGCTCGATGTGACCGGCCGTGCCGCCACCGGCGAGAACTACCGAGATTGCGGTGCTGTCACCAGTCCCCGGGCGCGTGCCGGCGGAGGGCGGTGTGACCGAGTCGTTCACCCGTAGCGCTGACCTTCCAGGGTTCGTGTGCGAGACGGCGCCCGGCTGTCACGATCTGCGTGGCCGGCGCGTGGCTGTGTGCGTCCATGATGCCCCGGGTGCACTTCGCGGGAACGCCCCGGGTGCGCTTCGCGTGCCCGCCCCGGCTTGTCCGCCTGCCGCTCGCGGCGCTGCCCCTCGGCGACGGCGCGCTTGCGGGGCTGCGGCTGGGCCTTGGGCCGGGGTTTTTTGGCCGGCTTGGCAGCCTTGGCCGGCTTGGCAGCCCTCGGCGGCTTGTTGGTGCGCAGCCGGTCGCGCAGCGCCTCCACCCGGGTGGGCGTGTACGGCACCGGCAGCGGCAGGCGCAGCACGCGGTTGACCCGGTCGTCCCGGCCAGCGCGCAGCGCCGCGACGGCGTCGGGTTCGTGCCGGGCCGCGTTGGCGATCACCCCGACCATGAAAAGCGTTGTTGCCGTGGACGTCCCACCGGCCGATATCAGTGGTAGCTGGATGCCGGTGACCGGAAGCAGGCCGATGACGTAGCCGACGTTGATGAACGACTGACCGATCACCCACATGGTGACCGAGGCGGTCAGCAACCGCAGGAACGGATCGGCCGAGCGCCGTGCGATCCGCATTCCGGTGTAGGCGAACAGGCCGAACAACGCCAGTAGCCCGACCGCGCCGACCAGCCCGAGCTCCTCCCCGACGATCGCGAAGATGAAGTCGTTGTGAGCGTTGGGCAGATAGTTCCACTTCGCGGTGCCCTGGCCGAGGCCCTCGCCGAAGACACCGCCATTGGCCAGCGCGAACTTGGCCTGCCGGGCCTGATATCCCGAACCCTGGGCATCGGCGGACGGGTCGAGCCAGGACCGCACGCGATCGGAACGGTAGCCCGCCGAAACCGCCAGCACCGCCGCCGCAGACACCGCGGCCAGCACCGAACTGACGAACACCCGCAGCGGCAACCCGGCGTACCAGAGCAACGCCAACAAGATGATGCCCAGCGACACGGTCTGCCCAAGGTCGGGCTGGGCCACGATGAGCGCCAGCGCGATGACGGCGGCCGGCACCAGCGGGATCAGCATTTCCTTGAGCGAGGCGCGCTCCATGCGGCGGGCCGCGAGGATATGCGCACCCCAGATGGCGAACGCGATCTTGGTCAGCTCCGAGGGCTGCATGGAGAACCCGGCGACCACGAACCACCCGCGCGAGCCATTGGATTCGTGCCCGATGCCCGGGACCAGCACCAGCGCGATCAGCACGATCGTCACCGAGAACGCCGGGAAGGCCAAGCGGCGCATCACGTTCACCGGTGTGCGGATGGCCACGTAGAACGCGACCAGGCCCACGAACGTCCACAGCACCTGCTTGGCGAAGATCGCCCAGGGCGAGCCGTCCTCGTCGTAGGAATGCACACCCGATGCCGAGAGCACCATGATCAGCCCCAGCGTGACCAGCAGTGCCGCGACGGCGATGATCAGGTGAAACGACGTCATGGGCTTGGACAGCCAGGCGCCGAACCGGCCGGGCGGCGCTACGGGGGCGGCCGGGACCGCCACGGCACCGTCAGTCGCCTCGACGGCACCCCCACCGCCGCGAATGCGCAGCCGGCTCAAAAAATTGGCCATGACCGGTTATCCGGCCGCGTGGCCCAGCGCGCGGACCGCGTCGGCGAACCGCTCGCCGCGATCGGCGTAGCCGCCGAACTGATCGAACGACGCCCCCGCCGGGGCGAGCAGCACGGTATCCCCCGAGACGGCAAGCCCGCGTGCAGCCGCGACGGCGGCGGTCATCACCGCGGGTCCGGCCGGCTCGCCCGGGGCACTCATCACACGAGTCACAGAAGACCCATAAGTCTCAGGCACCCCAGCATCCTCCCCCGTCACAACCTCGACGACGGGGACATCGGGCGCGTGTCGTGATAACGCCTCGGCAACCTGCGCGCGATCGCGGCCGATCAGCACGGCACCGACAAGCCGGTCGGCGACCCGCGACAGCATCTCCTCGACCGACGCACCCTTGAGCAGACCGCCGGCCACCCACACCACGCGCGGGTACGCCCGCACCGACGCCTCCGCGGCGTGCGGGTTGGTGGCCTTGGAGTCGTCGACGTAGGTGACACCGTCGTGCACGCCCACCACCTCGGCCCGATGCCGGCCCACGCGGAAGGCCGCGAGGGCGTCGGCGACAGCGCCGGCGGGCACGCCGACCGATCGGGCCAGGGCGGCGGCGGCCAGCGCGTCAAGCACGCCGACCGGCCCGCTGACCGGGATCGACGACACCGCCGCCAGCACCTCGCCGGCACCGGATGCAGTGGCAGCGGCGGGCACCGCGGTGTCGGCTGGATCGGCGCCGAAAGCCCGGTCCACCAGCAGACCGTCCCGCACACCGAGTTCACCGGGCCCGGGCTCGCCGAGGCGAAAGCCCACCTTGACCTCGGCGTCGGACGCGACCAACAGTTCGGCGGCGATGGCATCGTCGAGCCCGGCGACCGCCACCCGCCCGGCCAGGGCCCGCGCCTTGTCGTGCGCGTAGGCGGCCAGCGAGCCGTGCCAGTCGAGGTGATCCTCGGCCACGTTGAGCACCACACCGGCCGCCGGGCGCAGCGAGGACGACCAGTGCAGCTGGAAACTGGACAACTCGACGGCGAAGAACTCGACCGGGGCGGACAGCACGTCGACCACCGGATCGCCGATGTTGCCGCACAGCGCGCTACTGCGCCCGGCGGCGGTCAGCATGGCGTGCAGCATCGAGGTGGTGGTGGTCTTGCCGTTGGTGCCGGTCACGACGAGCCATTGCCGCGGCGGCCCGTATCGGCCGGATTGATCGAGCCGCCACGCCAACTCGACGTCGCCCCACACCGGCACGCCGGCGGCAGCCGCCGCCGCCAGTACCCGGTTGTCCGGCGGCAGCCCCGGACTGGTGACCACCAGGGCGTAGTCGGCGATCCGTGCGGTCGCGGCATCGGCTTCGATCGTCGCGGTCACCCCACCGTCCGAAAACGATTGCAGAGCGGCGACGCGGTCGTCGGTCAGCTCGGCCTGCACGCCGAGCGGTTTCAGGACGGCCAGCACCGACTGGCCGGTGACGCCGGCCCCGGCGACCAGCACCCGGGCCCCAGCTGTCAGCGGGCTCAGATCAGTCACGCGGTCGCGCCCCTCAGTCGCCGATTGCCGTAAGCCACTCGCTGTAGAACAGCGCCACCCCCAGGCCGCAGGCGATCGCGGTCAACAACCAGAACCGGATGATGACGGTCGTCTCGGCCCAGCCGACGAGTTCGAAGTGGTGGTGGAACGGTGCCATTCGGAACACCCGGCGCCCGGTCGTGCGGAACGCCAGGATCTGGACCACCACCGACACGATCTCGCAGACGAACAGCGCGCCGAGCACCACCGCCAGCACCTCGGTGCGGCTGGTGACCGACAGCCCGGCGATGATGCCGCCGAGCGCCAGCGACCCGGTGTCGCCCATGAAGATCTTGGCCGGCGCGGCGTTCCACCACAGGAACCCGATGCAGGCGCCGGCGGTTGCGGCCGCGATCAGCGCCAGGTCCAGCGGGTCGCGCACGTTGTAGCAACCGAGCCCGGGCGCGCTGACGCAGGCATTGCGGAACTGCCAGAACGTGATGAGCACGTAGGCCGCCGAGACCATGCCCATGCTGCCCGCAGCCAGGCCGTCCAGCCCGTCGGTGAAGTTCACCGCGTTGGACCACGCCGACACCAGCACCACGACGAACAGCACGAACAGCGCCGGTGCCAGCGTCACCGTGGCGATCTCGCGCACATAGGACAGCTCGGGACTGCCGGGAGTCAGACCGTTGGCATTGTGGAACTGCAGCACCAGGATGCCGAACAGCACCGCCGCGCCGATCTGCCCGACCGTCTTGGCGGTCTTGTTCAGTCCGAGGTTGCGCGAGCGGCGAATCTTGATCAGGTCATCGACGAACCCGACGCAGCCCAGGGCGGTGGCCAGGCCCAGCACCAGCAGGCCCGACGCCGACGGCCCGTCGCCGCCGAGCACCATCCCGAGCAGATGCGCACCGAGATACCCGGCCCAGATGCCGGCCACGATCGCCACGCCACCCATCGACGGGGTACCGCGCTTGGTCTTGTGGCTGGGCGGCCCGTCCTCGCGGATCTCGTGGCCGAACCCCTGCCGGGTGAACAGCCGGATGAGCAGCGGGGTCAGCATGATCGACACCGCCAGCGAGATGCCGACGGCGATCAGAATCAGTTTCATCGGGCCGGTTCCCCGCCCGGGACGGCCCCGCTCTCGCCGGCCAGGCGCTCAGCGAGTGCGCCGAGCCCCGCGGAGTTGGATGCCTTGACCAGCACGACATCCCCGGGCCGCAATTCGGTGCGCAGCAGTTCCAGCGCCGCGTCGGCGTCGGAAACCTGGCTGACCTCCGAACCCCACGATCCCTCCATGACCGCCCCATGGTGCATGGCGCTCATAGGCCTCCCGGTTCCGACGACGACAAGTCGAGTCACATCTAAGCGCACCGCGAGCCGGCCGACGCCATCGTGCTCAGAAATCGTGTCGTCGCCGAGTTCGGCCATCTCGCCGAGAACGGCGAAGCTTCTGCGTTTTTCGCCGCCCGCTTCCCCCGAACTGCGCGCCATCCACGCGAGCGCCCGTAAACCGGCCCGCATCGAGTCGGGATTGGCGTTGTAGGCGTCGTTGACAACGGTGACGCCGTCGGCACGGGTGCTTACTGCCATCCGGTGCTTGGACACCGGCCCGGCACCGGCCAGCGCGTCGGCCACCTGCGCCACGCTGGCGCCGCATTCCAGCGCCACCGCCGCCGCGCAGAGGGCGTTGGAAACCTGATGGTCGCCGTGGACCGCGAGCCGCACCGGCGCGCTGTCGTCGCGGTAGCGCAGCGTGAAGCGCGGGCGGGCCAACTCGTCGAGGGTCACGTCGTCGGCGAACAGATCCGCACCGGCATCCGAGCGGCTCACCCGTACCACCCGCGCTCGCGTCTTGTCGGCCATCGCCGCCACCGTCGCGTCGTCGGCATTGAGAACGACGACGCCGGTTTCCGGAACTGCTTGCGGCAGTTCGGCTTTGGTTTCGGCAATGGCTTCTCGTGAGCCGAATTCACCGAGATGGGCGGTGCCCACGTTGAGCACCACAGCGACGCGCGGGGGCGCAATGGCAGCGAGCTCGGCGATGTTGCCGCGCCGGCGCGCCGACATCTCCAGGATCAGGTAGTCGGTGTCCTCGGTGGCCCGCAGCACCGTCCACGGATGCCCCAGCTCGTTGTTGAACGAACCCGGCGGCGCCACCACCTCGCCCAGCGGGGCCAGCACCGCGGCCAGCAGGTCCTTGGTGGACGTCTTACCCGAGGACCCGGTGACACCCACGACGGTCAGCCCGCGCGCGACAAGCCGGCGGGCCACCTCGGCGGCCAACCGGGCCAGCGCGGTCAGCACCGCCGAACCGGACCCGTCCTTGTCGTGTTCGAGCACGCTGGCGCCGGTGGCCGCACGGTTGCCGACGTCAGGCCTGACCACGATGGCGGGCACCCCGACCGGCCGGGCCGCCAGCACCGCCACCGCACCGGCCGCGACAGCCGCCACGGCGTGGTCGTGCCCGTCGCTGCGTGCGCCTGGTAGAGCCAGGAACAACCCACCGGAAGTGATTGCACGCGAATCGAATTCGACGGTCCCGGTGACGTGTGTGCGTTGTGCGTCGGCGGCGCTGACGTCGGTAAGCTCGCCGCCGACAATATCGGCGATCTCGGCGATGGTGAGGTCGATCATCGTGGACCGCACAGGGCGTCGAGGGCCGCGGCCAGCTCGGTCCGGTCGTCGAACGCCCGGGTCTGCCCGCCCGCGGTCTGACCCGACTCGTGACCCTTGCCCGCGATCAGCACCACGTCGCCGGGCCGGGCCCAGCCGACCGCATGATCGATGGCCGCGCGGCGATCCCCGATCTCGGTCACCTCGGCCGCTCGAGTCGCAGCACCCGCCACCCTGGTCCCCGCCCGGATCGACGCGCGGATGAGCGCCGGGTCCTCGTCGCGCGGATTGTCATCGGTGATGACAACCAGATCGGCGAGTTCAGCGGCCACCTGACCCATGGGCTCACGCTTGCCGGTGTCGCGGTTGCCGCCGGCACCGAATACCACCGCGATCCGCTTGCTGGTCGGTGCACTGCGCAGCGTTTCCAGCACCGCCCGCAGCGCGCCGGGTTTGTGTGCGTAGTCCACAAGCGCGAGAAATTCCTGACCGCGTTCCACCCGCTCCAGCCGGCCGGGCACCATCGCGGTGTTCAGGCCGGGAGCCGCCTGCTCCGGGGCCACCCCTACGGCATCGAGGATCGCCAG
>DASUGW010000216.1:0-4537 GCA_036273805.1 Mycobacterium sp. | reverse complement strand
GGCTTCTGCCCGGGGCGATCGTCGGGTTCACGCTCGGGACGATCGGTGTGCTCGTCCCGTTGTACGGCCTCGCGGGTGTGACCTTGACGCCGTTGTGGATCTGGCTCGGCAGCGGCTGGTACGGCTACGGTGCCGTCTGGTCCATCGACACGTGGCCCGCCGGCCTGCTCTGCCTACCGCAAGGCGCCGTCATCCTTGCCGCCGGGCTGTGGGCGGCGCCATGGCTGCGCCGCGTCGACGCCCACTTCGCTCGGCTCTTCCTCGCGCCCACCAGGGCAGCAGAACTCCGTCTTCGCGTCATGCAGCTGACGGTCACGCGCGCTGACACAGTGGACGCCCAAGCGGCCGAGCTGCGCCGCATCGAACGCGACCTGCACGACGGCGTCCAGGCCCGTCTCGTCTCGCTGAGTATGGTCATCGGTTTGGCCGACACCCTGATCGACCGCAACCCGGCCGAGGCTCACAAGCTGCTCGCCGAAGCACGTGAGTCCAGCGGCACCGCACTGGTCGAGCTGCGGCACCTGGTCCGCGGCATTCACCCCCCGGTGCTCGCCGAACGTGGACTCGGCGGCGCAGTCCGTGCGCTGGCGCTCAGTCTGCCAGTCCCGATCATGGTCGATGTCGACCTACCAGGACGGCCCGACACACCCGTGGAGTCCGCGGCGTACTTCGCCGTCGCCGAGGCGCTGACCAATGTGATCCGCCACAGCCGCGCCCACACCGGAGTGGTGTCCATCCGGCACACGGACGGCGCGTTGACCATGGTTGTCACCGACGATGGCACCGGAGGCGCCGACCCCGCCGGCGGCACCGGTCTGCGCGGTATCGAACGCCGCCTCGCCGCCTTCGATGGCACGATCGCGCTGTCGAGCCCGCCCGGAGGACCCACTGTCATCACCATGGAGGTGCCGTGCGCGTTGTCATCGCCGAGGACCATGCCCTCCTCCGGGACGGGCTGACCCGGCTGCTACTAGCCTTCGACTTCGACGTCGTCGCCGCTGTCGACAACGGCCCCGACCTGCTGCCCGCTCTGGTCACACACAAGCCCCAGGTGGCGATCATCGACGTCCGCCTTCCACCTACATTCACCGACGAAGGGCTGCAAGCAGCGATCGCTGCCCGAATGCAGATGCCCGGTCTGCCGATCCTGATGCTCTCCCAACACGTCGAGCCCCTCTACGCCCGCGAACTGCTCAGCACCCCGCACGGCGGTGTCGGCTACCTGCTCAAGGATCGGGTGTCTGACGTTGGCGAATTCGTCGACGCCGTCCGCCGGGTCGCCGGCGGCGGCACCGCCATGGACCCCGAAGTGATCTCGCAACTCCTCGCCCGCCGGGAGCCGCTGGCGGTGCTCACCGGCCGGGAACGCGAAGTGCTCGGTGAGATGGCCGAAGGCCGCTCTAACGCCGCGATCGCCGCCAAGCTGCGCATCACCGAGAAGGCCGTCAGCAAACACATCAACAACATCCTCACCAAACTGGACATGCCACCCTCTGATGACGACAACCGCCGCGTCCTCGCTGTCCTGGCATACCTCAACGCCTGAACCCAAGAAGTACCGACAGCGATCGTGGCCCCAAATCGTGCGGGCGCCCGGATTGCACGTCGGGCTGCACACTTCCGTGCACCAAGTCGCGGGCTGCGGAAATGTTCGTGACTGAAAATCGGAAGGTCGGCGGTTCGACCCCGCCCCTAGCCACCACGATTACCAGGCATATGTCCTGGTCATTCCTGGTACACAACTGGCGAGAACGCGCCGATCAATCGCCGTTCCTGACCGCTCGTGACCGCTACGCGCCGCCCCTGAGTCACGTTTTGATCATGCCATCTACCGGCTGATCTCACGTGCCGACGCCTTCGGGCGCCGGTTGGACCCGATCTTTACCTGATGATCTTTAGGTTGGTGCCGGTGTAACGACCGCATCGTCGAAGATCGAAACTGGTCGCGGCCGCGGCGCCGAGGTGAAGGTCACCTTATGACCGGTCGGCGGCGCACGGCTGCCTGACCGGGGCGGCAGAATGCTCGCCATGACGCTGTCGCCCGCCGCCAATCTGGCTGCCGATACACAGTGCCCCGAGTGTGCGCGGTCGCTCGTCCGGGTGTCCGACGCCGCGCCGTGGTGCCCGGCCTGCGAGTGGGGTCTCGGCGATCCGGGCAGCAAGCCCCCCGCCACCTTCGGTTGGCGGTGGCTCGACTATCGCGTCTTCCGGCTGGCGTACCGCGTGACGCACGACGAGTTCCGCCGCCTCAACGGTGCACCTGAGGTGCCGTCGGGCCGCATGCGCGGGTCGAGCCTGATGGTGACAGTGGCTGCGCTGGTGATCTACGCGACGGTCGCGGCCTGCCTCGTGGCCGGGATTTGGCTGTGCACCGTGCGGTTCCCGAGCCCGATGCTCCTGCCAGGCGTCCTGCTGATCCTGCTCGCGGTGGAACTGCGCCCTCGCTTCGGCCGGCTGCCCCGTCACGTCACCGTGCTCGATCCCGGCGCCGCTCCCGAGTTGCACCGCTTGGTGGCCCGGGTAGCCGATGCGGTCGGCGCACCCATGCCGCAGGTGATCTGCCTCGCCGAGAGCGAATTCAACGCCTCGGCCGGCAAGATCGGTCTGCGCCGCCGACGTGTGCTCATCATCGGGGTGCCGCTATGGGAGGCGCTCGGACCGCAGCAGCGCGTGGCGTTGCTGGGACACGAGCTCGGCCATTTCGTCAACGGTGACCCCGGGCGTGGCCTGCTCGTACAGCCGGTGTACCTGAGCCTGGCCACCGTCGTCGACCTGCTGCGTCCCGTCCGCAACCGGTTCTCCGGCCTCATCGAGATGATCACCGAGGTGCTGCTGTCCGCAGTCATGGCCGTTATCCGATGGCCGCTGACGGGCGTCTGGCTTGGCCTGGTCGCGCTGGGGCAGCGGGGCCGGCAGCTGGCGGAGTACCGCGCGGACGTGCTGTCGGCGCGCGCGGCGGGCAGCGAAGCCTCTGTTGAGCTCTTCGACTTGCTCATGCTCAGCGATCCGGTGCTCATGCTGATCAAGCGCGACGCTCGGGCAGGGGTGGCACCGACTGCATGGCACGAGACCGCCGCCGGCGTGCTGACCGGCGTTCGACCCCAGCTGGACGTGCGACGCCAGGCCAACGTCCGCGCCGAGGTCGACCTGTTCGCCTCACACCCGCCCGCCGGCATGCGCACCCGGCTCATCGAAGGACGACCTGCGGAGCCAGCGGCCGTCGTGCTCGATGAGGCGACCAACGCGCGGATCGAAGACGAGCTGGCCAAGCCTGCGGCGAGGTGCGCCCGCACGCTGAAGGCGCAGTGATGTACGGCGATCCGGCGCACGGCATCACCTAACTGATCGCCGCTGCGCAAGGACCGGTCGAACCGATGCGCTGGCCGAGGGTGCGTGCACCTCGCCGTATACGGCCTATCACCTCGATCCGCCCCGGCACGGAGCCTTGGCTGGTCGGCCGTCTACACTATGGTCCTGCCGGATGACACTCCTCGACATGACGAGTGGGAGCGCGACGGCACGACGCCACGCAGTCCCCTCGTCATCGGGCCTGACGGGCACACGTACCAGCGGCTGGCCGCCCGGCGGCTCACCGCCGGGTGGCCCAACTGTCGTGCCCATGGGTCCGGGGTCCTGCGAACCGACCTGATGGAGGCGCCGTGGCCAACTCGCAATCGCCGAACGACCAACCGCTGGAGCAGGCCAAGAAGGTCATGGGTGCCGCGGTCAAGACCTGGATGTGGGTCACCGGCACGGCCGGGGCCATCGTCATCGCGCTCCTCGTGGCGTGGCTCCGCAGCAGTCCCGACTCACCTATCTACGACCACGGATGCGCTCAGCACTGGCACTGGGTGGAGCAGTCCCAGTTGTGCGTACCGGACTAGAGACGCGTTGCTGCCCGCCAGTCGAGGGCGACCTCACCATCCGCGGCCGCAGGCCGGCTCAGACAGCGTTGCTTACGGGCTTGGGTGGTTTGAGGTCGTACCGGTAGAGGTTGTATTGCTTCATCAGGGTGATGAGGTTCTTGGCGTAGCTCTTCGACGTGGCGTAGCCGCCGGTCTGCAGCGCCTGGGCGAATTTGTCGGGTTGGTAGGTGTAGGCGAACGCCGCGTCGTAGCGGGACAGTGACGCCAGCATCAGGCCGTGGTCGGCGAATGACTGTGCCTGTGTCCCGTAGGCCCGGAAGCTCGCGGAGGTTGACCAGCAGCCGTTGGTGTTGCATTCGTGGGTGGCGTAGTCGCGGCAGCCCAGCGCGACGGGTCCGGGGCTGCCGAAGCATTTCATCCCGAACAGGCTGTGGTCGACCCGGGTCAGGGTGCTGGCGCCGGTGCCCGATTCCAGGATGGCCTGGGCGATGGTGACCGACGCGGGTACCCCGTAGCGTTTCATGCTTGCCTGCGCCGGCCCGATGGCCTGGTTGATGAACGCGGCGCGGGTGGCCGGTGGTACGGACTGGGGTGCCTGGCCGCACCAGGGGATGAACGGCTGCTCCGGGGACCAGCGCACAAAGGCGTCGGAGACGTAGCGGCCGTCGCCG
>DASUGW010000215.1:0-12705 GCA_036273805.1 Mycobacterium sp. | reverse complement strand
GGCCCGACAGCGGGCACGCCGCACGATGGCCATCTGGGTGCTGGTCGTGCTGGTACTCACCGGTCTGATTGCCGCGGGTGCCTGGACACTGGGCAGTAACCTCAGCGGTCTGATCCACTAGCCAAATCTCGGCGCGAGCGGCCGTGTTTGTACGCCCGCGACGGCGTGTTCGCGTACAGACACGGCCGCTCGCGGGGAGGTAGGTCCTTGCGGGGTGGTAGGTCCTCGCGGAGAGTAGGTCTGCTCGCGAAAGCTTAGTCGCGCAACATCTCGGCGACCAGGAACGCCAACTCCAGCGACTGCTGGGTGTTCAGGCGCGGGTCGCAGGCGGTCTCGTAGCGGCCGGCCAGGTCGTCGTCCGAGATGTCCTGTGCGCCACCGAGACATTCGGTGACGTCCTCGCCGGTGATCTCGACGTGGATGCCGCCGGGGTGGGTACCCAGCGCGCGGTGCACCTCGAAGAAACCCTGCACCTCGTCGACGATGCGATCGAAATGCCGGGTCTTGTAACCCGTCGAGGCCTCGTGGGTGTTGCCGTGCATCGGGTCGCACTGCCAGATCACCTGGTGACCCGAGGCCTGCACCTTCTCGATGATCGCCGGCAGTACGTCGCGAATCTTGTTGTTGCCCATGCGGCTAACCAGCGTCAGACGCCCCGGCACGTTGTTCGGGTCCAGCCGCTCGACGTATTCGACGGCCAGCTCGGGAGACGTCGTCGGGCCGATCTTGACGCCGATCGGGTTCGCGACGACCTCGGCGAATGCGATGTGGGCGCCGTCGAGCTGACGGGTGCGCTCACCGATCCACAGATAGTGCGCCGAAAGGTCGTACAGCTTGAAGTTCGCCCCTTCGTCGGCATCGTCGGCGAGCCGGAGCATCGCCCGCTCGTAATCGAGCACGAGTGCCTCGTGGCTGGCGAAGATGTCGGCGGTATCCAGGTTGCGGTCATTGACCCCGCAGGCCGTCATGAACCGCAGCGCGCGGTCGATCTCGGCGGCCAGCGCCTCGTAACGAGCGCCGGCCGGGGACGTGCGGACGAACTCGCGGTTCCAGTCGTGCACAAGGTCCAGCGAGGCCAGGCCCGAGGCGGTCAGGGCCCGGGTCAGGTTCATCGCCGCGCTGGCGTTCGCGTAGGCGCGCACCAGCCGGGACGGATCATGCTCGCGCACGGAGGCGTCCGGGGCGAACCCGTTGACCATGTCGCCACGGTAGGACTTCAGGCCCAGCGCGTCGGTGTCCGAGGAACGCGGCTTGGCGTACTGACCTGCGATGCGCGCCACCTTCACGACCGGCATCGAGGCGCCGTAGGTGAGCACCACGGCCATCTGCAAAAGCGTGCGGAGAACGCCCCGGATGTGAGGCTCGGTGTTGCTGGCGAACGTCTCGGCGCAGTCGCCGCCCTGCAGCATGAAGGCCTCACCGCGGGCCACCGCGGCGAGCTGGGTGTTCAGCTTCTCGACCTCGGTGGGCACCGTGATCGGCGGCACGCTCTCCAGCACGGTGCGCATGGCCTGCGCCTGCCCGGCATCCCAACTCGGCTGCTGCGCAGCCGGCTTGCTCAGCGCAGCATCCAGCCGTTTCCGCAGGTCGTCAGACAGCGGCGGCAGCGACGGCAGCTGGTCGATGGGTACGTCGACGGTCCAGTTCACCCGTCTATGGTAACTGGGCAAAACAGCCGGTTTTACCAGCCGAACGCCCCCCGAGCTGCTACTGGTCCCACCACCCCGTCGTCGGGTGGCACGTCGCCGCGACGCTCACGTGGCTTCGCGCCTCACCACCCCGTCCCTCGGCGGCTCGCCGCCTCGGCGGTCATCACCTGGAACCGCAGCAGGTTGTGCCGCGCGTCGACCAGCGCATCGTGGGTGTCCTTGGGACGCGGAGGCATCCGCGGAGAGCCGTGGTCCTCCCAGAACTGACGCAGTTCGCGGGTGAACCGCGGGATCTGCGGCGGCAAGTGCGTCATTGGCCCCCACAGCTGGCATAACGCGACATGGTCGTAGGCCGCTACCCAGGCCCACAGCTCGATGGGTTCGTCCCCGTCGATGCCGAAGAACGCCTCTAGCTCCTCCCGGATGGTCCGCCGCGAGCGCCACAGCTTTGAGGCCGGTGGCGGCAATTTCGGCAGCACATGGGTCTTGACCCAACTGCCGGCCTGCTCGGCGGGGAATTCTGTCGACACCGCGTAGTACTCCCGGCCGTCCTCGGCCGCCACACCTATCGAGATCAGCTCGATCGTGCGCCCGTTGTCGATGAACTCGGTGTCGTAGAAATACCGCACGCGTGCACCCTATGTGTCGGCGCCGTCAAGACGGCGCTGGTCGTTGTGGTTCGACGGCGGCGGAGCGGCATGGATCTCGCGATCCAGTTCGGCATCGACGGCGGTCTCGTCGGGAAAGCGCGGCATGCCCGAGATGGCGTCCTGCAGCCACAACCGGGCTCGCACAACCGGCCGGCGCTGCCGGCGTTCGCGTTGCAGCGCCCGCTGCATCTTGCGGGGCTGGCCGGTGTAGCGCCACCGAGCCCACGGCGAATGTGGCCGGGACAGCCGGATCGCCCCGACGACCAGCAACGGCGTGATGAACATCCCGACCAGGCCGGTCCACACCTTGCCCTTGAGCAGCACCACCACCGCCAGCGCCAGGGTCAGAGCGGCCAGGCCGATCACCGTCGCACGAGCGCCTACCGAGTTGTCCTGGCGCCAGATGGTGATGTCGAAGAACGACAGCGGGTTGAAGCCCATGATCAGCAGGCCCGCCACCGCCACGGCCGCGAAGACAGCATCCACCGAGGTCTGGCCGTCCTGCGCCCAGTACACATCCTCCAGATGCAGAATCAGGGCGAACTCATCGAGCACCAGGGCGGCACCGATCCCGAAGACCACTGCCGCAGCCGTGAACGCCTCGACGCTGCCGTCGACGGCAAGGGTGACCATCGTCAGCCCTGACAGCAGGATCAACACCACGCCGATGACCATGTGGTGGATGTGGGTAGCGGCCTCGCCGCCGGTGGAGATGTTCCGGGGCTGCCACCATTTGCGCGGCGCCGCACTCTGCGCCTGCGCCCGGATGTAACGCACGATCGTGCGGGTCACGAAGAACGTCAGGATGAACGCGACCAGGCAGCAGATCAGCGGGACTCTGCCGGGGGCCACCATGTGCAGCGTCAGCTCGGCGGACACGACATGCGAATCTACGCGGACACCAGGCGCTCGACCGGTCGAAACGCTCGGCGACCCACCCCGTGGGTGGCACATCTGGCACCGGCGCCCCGATAGGCTGTGTGGGTCATGAGTACTCGATGGCGGCGCGCAGCCCACACGACCTTAGTGGCCCGGCAGCGCATTGCGTGGCGGGTGTTCCAAGTGCTCGCCACGGTCGCGTTCGGCTACGCGGCGTGGCGGCTGCTGGGACACACGCCCTACCGGATCGATATCGACGTCTACCGGATGGGTGGTCGCGCCTGGCTGGACGACCGGTCGCTCTACAGCGAGAGCACCTCGTTCCACACGCAAGGCGGTATCGACCTGCCCTTCACCTATCCCCCGCTGGCGGCCATCATGTTCGCGCCGTTCGCGATGCTGTCGCTGCCCGTCGCCAGCGCGCTGATCACGGTGACAACGCTGGCACTGCTGGTGGTGTCAACCGTGATCACGCTGACCCGGCTGCAGGTCTGGCCCGACGGCCCGGCCTGGTCGGCCGTCACGCGGGAACCGGCCTGGCTGCGGCGCGGCTGGCTGGCGCTGGCGATCGTGGCCCCGGCGGTGATCTATCTCGAGCCGATCCGGTCCAATTTCGCATTCGGGCAGATCAACGTCGTGTTGATGACGCTGGTGATCGCCGACTGCGTGCCCCGGCGCACCCCCTGGCCGCGCGGGCTGCTGCTCGGTGTGGCCATTGCACTCAAGCTGACACCGGCGGTGTTCCTGGTGTTCTTCGTGCTGCGCCGCGACACGCGCGCAGTCATCGTCACCGCTGCGTCATTTGTCGGCGCCAGTCTGGCCGCCGCCGTACTGGCCCCACGTGATTCCTGGGAGTACTGGACCACCACGGTGCGCCACACCGACCGCATCGGCACTGCCACGCTGAACACCAATCAGAACATCGCCGGCATGCTGGCGCGGCTCGGCCTTGGCGGAGCAACGCATTTCGCGGTGTGGACGGCAACCTGTTTCGCCGTGCTGGCACTGACTGTGTGGGCGGTACGGCGGGTGCTGCATACGACCACCGCTGCGGGCAACGCGGCGGACGCCGACGCCGAGGACGGCCCGGCGGTGGTGCTGTCGCTGATCTGCGTGGCGCTGTTCGGGCTCGTGGTGTCCCCCGTTTCGTGGTCGCACCACTGGGTGTGGACACTTCCCGCCCTGGTGGCGACGGCCGCGGTGGCCTACCGGCAGCGCAACGCGCTACTCGCGGCGTTCACGCTGCTGGGAATTGCGCTGATGGTGTGGACACCCATCGTGTTGATGCGCGAACACCACGAGACCGAGGCCTCGTGGTGGCGCCAACTGGCCGGAGCTTCCTACCTGTGGTGGGCGGTGGCCATGATCACCGTGATCGGCCTGACGGCCAACCGGCCCGCGTTCAGCCGGCCGCAGTCTCCGGATAGCGAGCCGCCGGCTGGCCCGACCCGGCAGCAGACGCAGGCCCTTCCGCTGTGACGGCGGCCTGAGCGCCGTCCTTGAGCGACGCCGCGTAGATGTCGACGTACTCCTGACCGGAGAGCTCCATCAGCTCGTAGATCACCTCATCGATGACCGCACGCTCGATGAAGCGGTTGCCCGCCAGCCCGTCGAACCGGGAAAAGTCCATCGGCTTGCCGATCCGGACCGTGACGCGGCCCCGGCGGAGCATCTTGGCTCCGGGCGGGTTGACGATGTCGGTCCCGATCATCGCAACCGGGATCACCGGCACGCCGGTCTGAAGCGCCAGTCGGGCCAGCCCGGTCTTGCCTTTGTAGAGCCGTCCGTCGGGTGAGCGGGTGCCTTCGGGATACATGCCCAGCAGCTTGCCCTCGCCGAGGATGCGCTCGGCGGTGACCAGTGCAGCCTGCGCGGAATCGGCGTCCGTCCGGTCGATGGGCACCTGCCCGGCCACGGTGTAGAACCAGGCCAGAATCCGGCCTTTGATGCCGGTACCCGTGAAGTACTCCTGCTTGGCCAGGAAGGTAATCCGTCGCGGCACCATCAACGGGAGATAGAAGCTGTCCATCACCGCCAGGTGGTTACTGGCGAGGATCGCCGGCCCATTTGACGGAATATGTTCGAGGCCTTCGATTTTCGGTCGGCCGATCGCCGCCAGCAAGGGGCCCAGAAGGACGTACTTGAACAGCCAGTACCACATGCAGCCTCCAGTCCGCGTCTTTCTTCGCCAGACTCTACCGACCCAACCTGAGGTCCGCCGACACAGTCGGTGTCGCAGCCCGTTCACCAAAACGCGTAACCGCGGTTACGGTTCGCGGTCAATCCTCCACTGTCACCGGGATGCTCTGGTAACGACCCTCGCGTGACGGCGACGCAGGCCCATCGTCTCCTGCGGACCCGTCCGGCCCACCGGGCTCCGGCGGATCGGGGACGCCGGATCCGTCGACCATCGCGCGGACCACGTCCAACAACGCGACGCTGTGCTCGGCGATCACCGTCAGCAGCGGGTGCTCCTCCCCGGCCGCCAGGGCCGCCAGCGCACACACCGGACACCACACCTGCTGACATGGACCCGGACCGTCTCCGGACCGCGCAGCCAAGAGGGTGACGGCCGCGCGCATTGCGGGGTCGACGCGGTCCAGAATGCTCTGGGCCAGTGCCCGTAGCTCCGGACCGATATCGGGGTGGCCGAACGGCGGCTGCGCAGCGCTCACCGCGGCCACACCTCGGGGTTCGGTCGAAAACGCACAGTCAGTTCGTTGCCCTTGAGCGCAGCGGTGGTGACGATGCAACGCCGCAGAACCGACGCCAGCCGGACCCGCCGCCGCATCCCACCGACACCGATGATCAGATCGTCGTCGACCCGACCCAGATTCAGCGAGCCGGTATCGACGTGCGGCAACTCTAGCCGCAGCCGATACACCGACTCCAGGCCCGACCCGGACTCCAGGTCCACCACCGGCCGCAGCGGACCCGGCGGCGGTGCGGCGCCGCGGCGCCGGGCGTTGGCGAGTAGCTCCGCCAGCGCCTTGGTGCCGATGGGTTCGCCGGCCACATGCGGCACCAGAGCCAGTTCGACGTCGCCGATGGTGGCCGACAGATCGGCGAGCACCGACTGCTGCTCGGCGATCCGTTCGGCGTACCAGTCGAATGCGGGATGCTCGGGCAGATTTCGATATTCGTATGAATCATCCTGCACCAGCATCTGATTCACGATGATTTCAGCGATCTGCACACCCATCATCGTCAATGATCCCAGGGTCCGGGCGGCCTCGGCGGCGACCACGCGCTCCGGCGTCAACACCAGGTGTGCATGTACCGCCGACCCATCGGCAAGCAGCGCAGACAATTCCTCGACCGCCGCTCCGGTGCGCTCCATCAACTCCACGATGGCGGCCGTCGGCCCGTCACCCGCCACTGCGCTCAATCGGCGATGACGCGGCCATGCCCGTTCCAGGTACAGCCCGAACGTCGAGGGCAGGGTGAGCATGCGCAACGCGTCCGCGGTCGACGCGCAGTCGACGACCACACGATCCCAGCGTCCGGTTGCGGCGAGTTCGCCGACCTCGTGCAGCCCGAGCACCTCCTGAACGCCGGGCAATGACGAAAGCTCTTCCGGCGCAACGTCTGCCAAGTCAGACTCCGGGAACCGCTCGGCCAGCGGAATGCAGATCTGCCGCCAGCGCTCGGCCAGCAGCGCCAGGGTGTCCAGCGCCAGAGCGTCCAGCGAACCCGTCTGAAGCTGGGCGGACACCCGCACCGGGTCACGGTCACCGGTCGGCGGAACCTCAACGCCGAGGACGTCGCCGAGCGAATGCGCCTGATCCGTCGACACCACCAGGACTCGCTGCCCGGAGCACGCATCGCGCACCGCACTGGCCGCCGCCAGTGTCGATTTACCGACCCCGCCCTTCCCGACGAACAGGCTGATCCGGGCCCGGCCGCTGCTGTCGGCCTCGGTGGAGTCTTTCAGCCCTCAACTCGTTTCTTCAGGTCTTTGAGCGCCGTGTCGGTCAGCCGACGCTCGGCCTTGCGTTTGAGCAGACCGATCATCGGGATCATCAGATCCACCGAGAGCTCGTAGGTAACGTCGGTGCCAGAACCCTTCGGCACCAACACATATGCCCCGTCAAGGGCTTTGAGCAGCGCGCTGGACACCAACCACCACCGCACCGATTTGCGGTCTTTGGGCCACTCGTATTCGAGGACCATGGTGTCCCTGAGCACCGCGGCGTCGAGCACCAGTCGCGCGGTCTTCGGGTTGCCGCCGGCATCGGTCGAGAGGACCTCGGCGTCGGTGTACTCCTTGACCCACTCGGGATAGGAAGCGATATCGGCGATGACGTCCATCACCGTGCCGGGATCGGCATCGATGTAGATGGTCTGAGCCGTCTTGTCCGCCACGTGAACGCTGCCCGCCTCTTTGCCTAGCTGTCTGTCGGTACGCGGTATCCCGAATACCCTGAACACCACGAAGCCAGTGCCTGGGCACCGGCTCTCCTTGTCGAAACGGTACCCTCCCCGACCGGGGTCCGGCCCGATATCAACTCCGCGGCGCGACCCCGACCGGCCGCGACGCTTCCAGTTGATTCTTGATCTCGAAGGCCATGTTCTTACCAGCGACCCGCCGTGCGTGGTTTAGCTTCGGCAGATTCATCTTGGCCAGCTCCCAGGCCGCCGCCCCCGAGGGTTCGGCGTGCAGGAAGTAGTGCAGGATCACCCCGTCGAGCATGGCTTCGAGCCAGATTTCCATGGTCCCGGTCAGCGGCCCGTTGACCTTCCACCGAATTCCCGCGGGGCCGCGCTCTTCGACGACCGTCAGCTGCAGGTCCGGCCACCAGCGTCGCCAGCGGGTCGGGTCGGCCACGACGGCGCCGACGGCGGCACCGTCGGCCGCGACGAACGTTTCATCGGCCACCTGGATGCTGTGCATCGCCATAGCTTCACATACCGGGACCCGACGGCCTGCAGCGACGGTAGCCAGGCACATCCTGCGAAGGCGGCGACGCCGGCGGTACGTGTCCGACTAGGCTTAACCCAGCAGGCGTCTACTACCTGGGAGGTTGAGGGAATTGCGTGAGTTGACCGTTCCCGCGTCGTTTACCGTCGGCGACACCGACAACGCCGTCTCGGTCGTCTTCGAGCACGAACGCAACGACCCCAAACTTCCCATCTACCAACGGCTGATCGACGGCAAGTGGGTCGACGTCAGCGCAGCCGAAGCAGCCGGACAGGTCCGCGCCGCCGCGCGCGGTCTGATCGCCAACGGTGTGCAGCCCGGTGACCGGGTGGCGCTGCTGAGCGCCACCCGCTACGAATGGGCGATCCTCGACATGGCGATCCTCGCCGTCGGCGCCCTGACCGTGCCGATCTACGAGACCTCGTCGGCCGAGCAGGTGCACTGGGTACTCACCGACTCCGAGGCGGTCCTGCTGTTCGCCGAGACCGATGCGCACGCGGCCATCGCCGCCGAACTGCAGCCCGAGCTGCCGAATCTGCGCCGTGTCCTGCACATCGACACCGCGGGGCCGAAAGCCCTCGACGAACTCGACGCCGACGGCGCCGCCGTCGACCCGGCCGAGGTGACCCGTCGCGTCGAAGCGATCCGCGCCTCCGACCCGGCCACCCTGATCTACACCTCGGGCACCACCGGCAGGCCCAAGGGCTGCCAGCTGACACACTCCAACCTGCTCTACGAGATCCGCGGCGCCCGGGCCGCACTGCCGTCCCTGCTGGACAAACAAGAGCGCATGCTGGTGTTCCTGCCGCTGGCGCACGTGCTGGCCCGCGCCATCACGATGGCCGCGTTCCACAGCAAGGTGACGGTCGGGTTCACGAACGACATCAAGAATCTGGTCGCGATGTTCGCGGTGTTCAAACCGACCATCGTGGTGTCGGTGCCCCGCGTGTTCGAGAAGGTGTACAACACCGCCGCACAGAACGCCGCCGACGGCGGTAAGGGCAAGATCTTCGACATGGCGGCCGACACCGCCATCGAGTACAGCCAGGCACTGGAAAGCGGCCGACCCGGGCTGCTGCTGCGGTTGCGCCACGCGCTGTTCGACAAGCTGGTCTACCACAAGCTGAAGGCCGCCCTGGGTGGCGACTGCGGCGCGTCGATCTCCGGTGGCGCCCCGCTGGGCGCGCGGCTGTGCCACTTCTACCGCGGGGTCGGTCTCACCATCTACGAGGGCTACGGCCTGACGGAGACCAGCGCCGCCATCACCGTCAACCGGATCGGCGAGATGAAGGTCGGTTCCGTCGGAAAACTGTTGCCCGGCAACAGCATGCGTATCGCCGATGACGGCGAGCTGCTGGTGCAAGGCGGTGTGGTCTTCCACGGATATTGGCGCAATGAGGCCGCCACCGCCGACGCCGTCCAGGACGGCTGGTTCCACACCGGCGACCTCGGTGAGGTGGACGCCGACGGATTCTTGAAGATCGTCGGCCGCAAGAAGGAGATCATTGTCACCGCCGGCGGCAAGAACGTGGCACCGGCGGTGCTCGAGGACACGCTGCGCGCGCACCCGCTGATCAGCCAGGCAATGGTCGTCGGGGATGCCCAACCGTTCATCGGCGCGCTCATCACCATCGACCCCGAGGCGTTCAACGGCTGGAAGCAGCGCAACGGCAAGGGTTCCGACGCCGCGGTGGCCGACCTGATCACCGACCCGGATCTGATGGCCGAGGTCGACAAGGCCGTCAAAGAGGCCAACACCCATGTGTCCCACGCCGAGTCGATCCGCAAATTCCGCATCCTGCCCGTCGACTTCACCGAGGACACCGGAGAACTGACCCCGACGCTGAAGGTCAAGCGCAAGGTCGTCGCCGAGAAGTTCGCCGACGACATCGAGGCGATCTACAGCAAGGACTAGAACACCAGGGCCGCAGGGCCGTTACGTTCACGACAGGCGTTCTTCAGCCCGGTGACCACCACCGGCTACGCACGCAGCAGCTCCCCCATCCGCGCTGCCAACGCGTCCCAGTGCCACCGCTCGAGCACCCATTGCCGGCCGGCGGCGCCCATTTCCGCAGCGGCAGCCGGATCCGCCAGCAGGTCACTGACCACGTCCGCCAATTGCGCGACATCGCGGCCGTCGACCACACGCCCGGTCCGCCCGTCCAGCACGGTCTCGGGGGCTCCCCCGGAGTCACCGGCAACCACCGGGACACCGGTCGCGGACGCCTCCAGGAACACGATGCCGAACCCTTCGACGTCCAGGCCCGCCCCCCTGGTCCGACACGGCATCGCGAAGACGTCGGCAAGGGCGTAGTGGGCGGGCAGTTCGGCGAACGGCACCCCGGCGGTGAATCGGATGTCCCCAGCCCCGCCCGATTCGTCGGCCATTCGGCGCAGCGATTCCAGGTAGGGACCGCCGCCCACGATCACCAGCGCGGCGCCGTCCACCCGTCGCCGGATCTCCGGCCACGCCCGGATCAACATGTCCTGTCCCTTGCGCGGTACCAGCCGGGAGACGCAGACCACCGTCGGCCGGTCACCGAGCCCGTAGCGCTGCCGCAGCGCGGTCCGCGCGTCCGCATCCGGGCGGAAACGTTCGGGGTCGACGCCGGGCGGCAGATGCTCCAGTGCGGCATTGGGCCCGAATGCCGCGCCGAACCGGGACCGGGTGTAGCGGCTGACATAGGTGATGACGTCGGTGTTCTCGCCGATCTGGCGCAATGCCGAGCGCGCGACCGGCAGCATCGACCAGCCCACTTCGTGGCCGTGCGTGCTGGCTACCACGCGGCGCACCCCGGCCCGTCGGGCACGCGGGCCCAGCAGTGCCAGCGGGGCGGCGGCGCCGAACCACACCGTCTCGATGCCGTGTTCGGCGATCAGCCCGCGCATCCGGCGCTCGACCGTCGGTTCCGGCACCATCAGTGACGTCGGGTGCCGCACGATCCGATAACCTGCGGCGGCTGCGGCCAGATCGTATTCGGCGGCGCCTTTCCACTGCGGGGCGTACACCATGAGCTGGTGTTCGCCGTTGCGCGCCAGCCGGGTGGCGATCTCTTCGAGGTAGGACTGAATTCCACCACGGCGTGGAGGAAAGTCGTTGGTCACCAACAGGATTCGAGACATTAGCGGGCCAGCCAGGCCTGCCAACCGAAGAGTACCGCGCCCGGGGTCGCACCGAGGACCTCACGGATCGCGGTTGTGGTGTCGGCGCCGTCAGCATCAGCGGCTTGCTCATACAGCGCGCGCAGCATGCCGGGTCCGTACTGTTCGGCAACATAACGCGCGAAGAGCCAGGCCTTGTCGTAGGCGGCCGACAGTTGTTCTGGCGTTCCGGTGAATTCGGCGTCCGACGGCAACGAAGTCACCGGACCCAGTGCATGAGCGGCGGCGCGTTCGGCCGCCGCGGGCCGGCCGACGTAGTCGGCCACTCCTTCGGTGAGCCAACGTGGCGCATCCAGGGCCGTGTCCGCACGTGCCGCATAGTGAAAGAGCTCATGGGTCAACACGATTCGCAGTGCGTCGGCATCCATCTGGGAGGCGCCCGGCGCCAATACGATGCGCTGGCCAAGCGCGACCCGACGCGTGGGATCGACGCTGTCGGCTACCGCTAAAGCGGCGGTGTCCGTACGCGGGGCCGCACCGGCCTGCGCCGCGAACTGGTCCGCCGATCCCGTTGCGACGACCAGGATGTAGTGGGTCCAGTCTTTGCCCCAGAAATCCTCGACAGTGGCCACGGCCGGCCCGATGTCAGCGGCGACACTGTCCAGCAGAGGGTCGGCCGCGGGGCCGGCGAGGTTTACCAGGGTGACCGTCCGATCGTCGCCGACGGTCAACTGCCGCTGACCGTGCGTCTCCGACGGTGACGGCGACGGGGCCGACGAGGTGCCGGAAGCGACGATCACCGTCGCTCGGTGTGACTGCAGTAGGGCGATGGCCGCTGCGATCGTTACCGCACCGAGCACCACTGCCAACCACAGGCGGTGGCGTCGAAGTGCGGGCGTGGCGGCGGCCAGTGTCGACGGGCTCAGTAGCGCCGGGCGTTGTAGAAGGGGCCGGCGCCGTCGAGCGGCACCACCTTCACCGGCTGTCCGAAGGTCGAGGCGTGCACGACCATGCCGTCACCGACGTACAGCCCGGTGTGTGAAGCATCCGAGTAGAAGTTTACGACGTCGCCCGGCTGCAGCTGGTCGCGCGAGACGGGCACGCCGCCGGCGGCCAGCGCCTGGCTGGAGTGCGGCAGCGAGATGCCGGCCTGCTGGAACGCCCACATCACCAGGCCCGAGCAGTCGAAGGCGCTAGGTCCGGCCGCACCCCACGAATACGGGTCACCGACGCGGGTCAGCGCGGCCTGCACGGCGATGGCGCCCTCACCCGCACCCAGGCCCGGGCCGCCGGGTGTCACCGCCGCCAGCGGAACGGCGCCGTCGACCGGCGGTATAGCATCCGGAGCGGGCAAGCCACCGGGTGCGGCGGCCAGGATGTCGGGACCGGGCGCCGCGTCGGGCGGCGGCAACGGAGCCGGGGCGGCCAGCGCGACGCGCTGGTTGGGGGTCAGCATCAGGTACTGCGACTTGACGACGGCGATCTGCAGTTGCAGCTGGCTCTG
>DASUGW010000214.1:0-31557 GCA_036273805.1 Mycobacterium sp. | reverse complement strand
GCGGAGCCACGCATAGCGCGGCCCGTCGTGCTGCCATTCGAAACCGCTGCCGCCCTTGGACTTATCGCGGCCGTAGGCCCGGATGAACATCGGCACCGAAGGATCGAACTGCTCGGGCTCTTCCGGCGGCGGTGGCATGGTTACCGGTGTGGTCCAGGCCGCGTCCGGCGGTTGCTCACTGGGCCGCAGATACAGCGTGGACGCCCGCGCGACGATCTCGTCGTGCTGGGTCATGGTGGCTTCCAGCGCCTGCATGCGCCGGCCGACCCGCACCACCTCCGCACTGACCTGCACGGGTTCGGTGGCCACCCGGCGCAGGATGTCGACGGTCAGCCGCACCGGCACCAGGTCGGCGTCAGCGACCTTCTCCTCGACCGCCCGGGCCAGCATTCCGCCGACCACCTGTCCGCCCAGGGTGGGCCCCCATCCGCCCTGAGCGATCTCGTTGGGCATGAACGCGCCCTTCTCGGCCACGAAGAACGGCGTCAGTTCTGTCGGCATCGCAGTGTCCTCTCGATACTGAGGCCCTTACAGTAACTGACTCTTGTTTCGGGCGGTCACTTCGGCCTTGCGTGCGGCGAGGGCTTCGGTGTCGGGCCGGTGCGCGCGGGCGATCTCCAGCTCGACGGCCAGGGCCGCATCGGTGATGCCGGCGGCGCCGCGCACGTACATCTGCTTGAGGCCGGCCATGGTGCCCGCAGGAACCTCGGCGATCTGGGTGGCCAGCTCCACGGCGCGGGGCAGTAGTGCCTCATGTGCCACCACCTCAGTGACCAGGCCGATGCGTTCGGCGCGGGCCGCGTCGACCACCTCGCCGGTCATCGACAGCCGCCGCGCCATCGCGGCGCCCACGCGCTGCGGTAGCCGTGCCGTCATCCCGCCACCGGGCAGGATGCCTACCCGGGCGTGGGTGTCGGCGAACACCGCGCGCTGTGAGGCGATCATGAAGTCGCAGGCCAGCGCCATTTCGAGGCCGCCGGTGAATGTCGGGCCGTTGACCGCGCCCAGGATCGGCGTGATCATCTCGGCCGGCTTGGTAATGCAATTGTGGGTCTGGAACCGCTCGAAATAGGCCATGCCCAACCGCTCGGCCTCCTTGAGGTCGACGCCCGCGCAGAACGCCGGGTCGGTTCCGGTGAGCACGATGGCGCGGACATCGGGGTCGTCGTCGGCTTCGGTCAAGGCGTCGAACAGCGACTCGATCAGCTCGGGGTTCAACGCATTTCGTGCGTCCGGGCGGTTCATGGTGACCACCCGGACTCCGGGTGCGGCTTCGGTGACGACGACGATGGTCATGGGTTTCTCCTACGCGCCGCTGCGGTGCTTGGCAAGGGGTGGTGCCCGAGGCTGCGCGGCTGGTCCGTACCCTTGACAAGTAGTTGATATTCATTCGGAGGCCTGTGGTGGAACTCAAGACTGGACGCGACGACGTCATCACCGTCATCTCTCCGCACACCGAAGATCCCGTGGCCGAAGTTCCCGCCGCCGGCCCCGCCGAGGTGGACAACGCGGTGGCCGCCGCCCGCGCCGCGATCGAGAGCGGTCCGTGGTCACGGTCGGCCCCGGCCGAACGGATCGAGGCCGTGCGCCGCCTATCCGGGATTTACGACGGCCGCCGTGCCGAAATGGCCGAGCTGATCAGCACCGAGATCGGCGCCCCCATCAGTTTCGCCCAGCGGGCCCAGGTCGGGCTGCCCGCGATGATGATGGGCGCTTTCTGCGACATCGCCGCGGGCTACGCATGGGAGGAAGACCGCGCCGGGTTCTTCGGCGCACCGGTGCACGTCCGCAGGGAACCAGTCGGTGTCGTCGCGGCGATCGTGCCGTGGAACATGCCGCAGTTCCTCATCGCCACCAAGCTGCTGCCGGCGCTGCTCGCCGGCTGCGCGGTGATCCTCAAACCCGCACCGGAGTCTCCGTTGGATGCGCTGCTGCTGGCGCAGCTGCTCGACGAGGCCGGCCTGCCGCCCGGTGTCGTGTCGGTGCTGCCCGGCGACGCCGCTCTCGGCGCCCGGCTGGTGTCCCATCCCGGTATCGACAAGGTGTCGTTCACCGGGTCGACGGCGGCCGGCAAGGCGGTCGCCGCGGCGTGTGCGCCCAATCTCACCAAGGTCAGCCTGGAGCTCGGTGGCAAGTCGGCCGCGATCGTGCTCGACGACGCCGACCCGCAGACCGTGGCAACAGGTGTCCGCACGGCGAGCCTGGCCAATAGCGGTCAGGTCTGTAATGCGTTGACCCGCATCCTCATTCCGGAGCGGCGCGCGGACGAGTTCGTCGACGCGCTGGCGGCGGAACTGGTTGCGCTCATCGTGGGCGATCCCGCGGACCCGGCCACCCAGCTCGGGCCGCTGGTGACCCAACGGCAGCAGGAGCGCGTGCGGGACTACATCCGCTCCGGCCAGGAGCAGGGTGCCCGTATGGTGGTCGGCGGTGCGCAGATGCCCGACGGTCTGGAGAAGGGGTGGTACGTGCGTCCGACCCTGTTCGCCGACGCCCGCAACGACATGCGGATCGCGCGCGAGGAGATCTTCGGCCCGGTGCTGACCATGATCACCTACCGTGACCACGCCGAGGCACTGGCGATCGCCAACGACTCCGACTACGGCCTGGCCGGATCCGTGTGGACCGCCGACACCGATCGCGGCGTGGCGCTGGCCAAGGGCGTGCGCACCGGGACCTTCGGTGTCAACCAGGGTTACACCATGGATCCGTTCGCCCCGTTTGGCGGTGTCAAGGGCAGCGGCTATGGCCGCGAACTGGGCCGCGAAGGTCTCGAGGGCTATCTGGAAACCAAATCAATCGCCGTCGCCGGCACACGCTGAGGAGTCAGGGAGACAAATGACATCAGGGACATCGGAGGCACTGCGTTTCGACGGCCAGGTCGCTGTCGTCACCGGTGCAGGTGGCGGGTTGGGCCGTTGCCACGCACTGGAACTCGGCCGGCGCGGTGCGCACGTGGTGGTCAACGATGTGGGCGCCGCGGTCGACGGGACCACCGGAAGCTCCGGAGCCACCTCTGCCGCACAGGCTGTCGTCGACGAGATCATCGCGGCCGGCGGGTCGGCGGTCGCCAACACCGATTCGGTCGCCACCCCTGACGGCGGCCAGGGCATCGTCGGAACCGCCGTCGAAGCCTTCGGGCGCATCGACATTCTGGTCAACAACGCGGGCATCCTGCGGGATGCGGCGTTCAAGAACATGACGGCCGCGCAAGTGGACGCGGTCATCGACGTGCACCTGCGCGGTGCGTTCCACGTCACCGGTGCGGCGTGGCCGCACATGCGCGAACAGAACTACGGCCGCATCGTGATGACCACCTCGGGTTCGGGCCTGTTCGGCACCTTTGGTCAGGCCAACTACGGCGCAGCCAAGACCGGCTTGGTGGGCCTGATGAATGTGCTCGCCATCGAGGGGCAGCGCAACAACATTCTGGTGAACGCCATCTCGCCGATCGCCAAGACCCGGATGACCGAGAACACCATGGCGGATCTGGTGAAAGAGGCTGCGCCCGAACAGGTCACACCGGTGGTCATCTATCTGGCGCACCGCGAGTGTGACCGCACCGCGCACATCTACCGCGTCGGCGGTAACCACGTGTCGCGGGTGTTCCTCGCTCAGACGCCGGGCATCGAGGAGCCGGATCTGACTGCAGAAGTGTTGGCCGCCAACATCGATCGCGTCGACGATCCGACCGGCTACGTCATCAAGGGCGGACCATCGGCCTAAGTGAGAAGTGACAGCCAGCGCTGCGTCGCCGGGGGATCGGTCTGCGCCAGTTCCGCGGGCGACATGCGGCCGGTGGCGTACGCGGCCTTGACGTTGGCGCGTGCCGTCTCCACGTCGGTGTCGATCTCGTAGAGGGCGATGAACGAGTCGCCCTCGGTGGCGAACCGCCGTGCTGAGACGAACCCGTCGATCGTCAGCATCTCCGGGATGTGCGTCTCCTGGTACCAGCGGTTGAAGTCATCGACCCGGTCAGCCGAGACGGGCCGGCTCTCTACGAACAGTATTGACTTGGCCATGGACGCCTCCTACTGGATCGGTTCGTCGCCGAGGACGGTGGTGCGCAGCATCTCGCGCGGTGAGTCGGGCTCATGCGGCATGGCCCGGTGCAGCACGCCCTGGTTGTCCCAGATGACGGTGTCGCCCACCGACCAGCTGTGTTGATAGACCTTCTCGGCGCTGGTGGCGTGGTCGAGGAGTTCGGTGAGCAGGGCCCGGCCCTCGTCGAGATCCATGCCCACCACGTAGTCGGCGGAGGCGCCCAACACCAGGGATTTGCGCCCGTTTCGGTGTGTCCACACCAGGGGATGCTCGCTGGTCGGACGCGCGCGCCACCGGGTGAGCTGTTCGTCGGTGGGATCCGGTGTGACGCGCCGCTGCGACGCCTCCAGCGAATGCACCACGCGCAGCGACTCGTAACGCTTCTTCTCGGCGTCGGGCAGCGAGTCGTAGGCGTCGTAGGCGCTGGCGAACGCGGTCTCGCCACCCTGCGCCGCCACCTCCAGCGCCGAGAGCACCGTGGCCTTCTGCGGGCACTCGTCGCTGGTCGGGGTGCACCCGTCGATGTGCCAGATGTAGGAGGCCCGTAGGTAGTCGGCGGCCTTGTTCTTCGCCTTGTCCAGGGTGATCGGGTAGATGCCCGACACCGGGTGGCGGCCGTCGGCCGAGCGGTCCACCTCGCCGAGGCGTTCGCAGAAGGCCACCTGGTCCTCGGCGCTGAGATTCAGCCCGTGAAAGACCAGAACCCCGTTCTCTTCAAGGGCATTCAGCACCGCCTGCCCCAGACCGTCGTCGCTGCCAAGCTGTGCGGGGTCGACACCTACGACTTCCGCGCCGACGGTGTCGGTCAGCTTGTTGATGGTCAGCACACTCATCGAGAGTCCTTTCGCCAGAGGTTCGTTCAGGGCCGGGGGTCGCCGGTGCGGATCATCACCGCGTCCGCGGCGTCGGTTGGGGCTGGCTGGTGCATGATCTCGACCGACATCGCCACCATGATCAGGGAATAGATCAGGTGCAACAGGTTGAGTGCGTCCTCGGGCACCTCATCGAGCGGGAACTTGTCGCAGTAGTCGATCGCCTCTTCCAGTCGCGGGAAGAACGCGTCGTAGAACTCGTGCATTTGCGGCATGGTGGATGCCAGCCGCTGGTTCCAGCGCTCGGTTTCCGTTGGCAGACACCAGGTTTGCGCGTAGGGCTCCAGCTCGGCGAACGCGCTGGGAAGGGTTTTGACGGTCATCGCGCGGCTCCGGCGAGGCCCTGTTCGTGCTTATAGTCTTCGACCCAGTCGACGCTGACCTTGTGTAGGTGGCGCACCAGGATCTCCTGGTCGTTGACCGGGAACTCGTCGATGACGTCATATTCCAGCGCCGCCTGGGTGCCGCCGAGCATGCCGGCGTCCTGCAGCGCGAACTCCTTGAGGACCACGGCGGCCACCTCGTGCTCGATGCGCTCCCGCACAGAGCGGGCGGGGTGAAAGTACGTGTACGCCTCGAAGCGGTGGGTGTTGTGCGAGGTGGGCCAGTAGCGATACAGCAGATACCAGCCGCCGTATATCAGGATTTCCAGATTCGGGAAGATCTGGAAGTTGCTTATGCCCCACGGTTCGATGTTGCCCGGGTTCAGCCCGGCGGCGGGCAGTTCGCCGATGTCCGGGGTGCGCCACGGTCCGACCAGGCCGCTCTTGGTGGCCCGCTCGATCGGGTACATGTACTCCGGCGCCAGGAGCCAGCGGCGCGTCCCGGCCGTCGACACCATCCGGTGCGGGCCGTCGAGCTGGAAATGCCCACAGGTGAAGCCCGCGTTGGGGTCTCGCACCTCTGGCGGCACCTGCTGGGTGTGCAGCGACGGTACGTGGTAGTACTCCTGGAAGGCGTCGGCGAAGATCTTCCAGTTGCTGTTGTTGTGCGCGACCCAGTCATAGCGCTCGGTCAGCTTCCCGAACGGATAATCGTCGAGGGCCGTCACCATCGGGCCGAGGAACTCGCGCAAACTCTGGCGTGGTGTGGCGTCGAAGTTGACGAATACGAAACCGGCCCAGATGTCGCAGTGCACCTCGGCCAGGCCGTAGTCGCCCGGATCGAGTCCGAAGTAGCTCTGCGGTTCGGGGACATGGGTCAGCGCACCATCGAGGCCGTAGCGCCACCCGCACTGGGGGCAGGCGAATTCGGTGCATTCCCCGGCGGTTTCGGCCGCGGGGATCAGCTCGTGCCCGCGGTGGCGGCACATGTTGTGGAACGCGCGAACGGCCCCGTCGGCGCCGCGGACCAGGATGATCCAGGCGTTGGCGGCCTCGATGTGCTTGGTCAGATAACTGCCGGTCTGTGGCAGCTCCTCGACCCGGCAGAGGTTCAGCCACGCACGTTTGAAGACTGCCTCGCGTTCAAGCTCGTAGAACTCCGGCGACGTCGAATCGCGGAACGACATCGGCCCGGTCCCCAGTTCGGGGTAGTGCTCGGTCCAGGAGCCTTCTGCCGGCTTGGCCCATTTGGTCGCCATCTCAACCTCCCACTTTCCGAAGTCTTGTCACATAACCGATCCGCCGTTGACACCGAGCGTCTGGCCGGTGATGAAGCCGGCCTCCGGCGAGCACAGGAAGCCCACCGCCGCAGCGATGTCGCCCGGGGTTCCCAGATGGCCCACCGGGATGTTGGCGGCGATCTGCTCGTTGGGCGGCAGGTACCCGGCGGCCTGGGACGCGTGCTGCATCGGTGTCTCGATGCCCGACGGTGGAATGTTGTTCACCGTGATGCCGTTGGTGGCGTACTCGCGGGCCAGCGATTTTGTCAGCGTCAGCAATGCGCCTTTGGAGGCTGCGTAGTGCGCCGCGAACGGCGTGCCGCGCTGCGCGCTCGACGACGAGATCATCACGATGCGGCCCCACCCGGCAGCGACCATGTCCGGCAGCGCGACCTGACAGCAGTGGAACGTGCCGGTCAGGTTGACGTCGACGAGGCGCTGCCAGGATTCGACGGTGATGTCGGCGAACGACGCGTAGCCGAACAGGCCCGCACTGGTCACCAGCACCGTGACGGGCCCCAGTTCGGCGCGCACCTTGGCGAACGCCTCCTCGATGCCGGGGCGGTCGGTGACATCGGCGGTGACGGCCAGCGCAGTCACCCCCTCGGCGCGCAGATCTTCGGCAACCCGTTGGGCGGCTTGGGAATCGAGGTCCAGCACGGCGACCTTGTGGCCGCGGCGCCCCAACTCGTGGCAGGTGGCCTCACCCATACCCGACGCGCCACCGGTGACAACTGCTAGTCGGCTCATATCGTGACCTCACTCATGCTGATTACTCGTAGACCACCCGCACGCGCGGGCTGGTGGGCAGGGCTTGGCAGGTGACCACCCAGCCGTCAGCGACTTCGTGGTCCTCAAGCGCGTCGTTGTTGAGCATTCGGGCGCTGCCCTCGACGACCTGGGCCATACACGTTCCGCAGGAACCGGTTTCGCACGACGACGGAGCCTTGAGCCCGGCCAGTCGAGCCGTCTGCAGAATGGTGTTACCAGGGCGGTACGCGCAGGTGACCTGCTGCCGGTCGAGTTCGATGGTCACCTCTTCGGTCACCGAAGCCTCGGGGGCCGTCTGCGAGCCCGCGGGTGTCGCCGCGACGGAGAAGCGCTCGAGGTGTACCCGACCCGCGGGAATTCCGGCGCCCAGCACGGCCGTTTCGACGGTGTCCATGAACGGCCCCGGTCCGCAGATGTAGATCTCTGCCTCCCCGGCAGCCGCGAGGAATTCCGCGACGGTTTCGGCGGACACCACTCCGTGGTGCTCGTCGAGGTGATGTCGCAGCGCGAAGCGTTCACCGTAGTTCGATTCCAGTTGGGACAGCGCGTCTTTGAAGATCACCGAATCGGCATCGCGGTTGGCGTAGAACAACTGCGCTGGGCGCGTGGTGGCTGCGAGCGCGGTGTGGATCAGCGAGAGCACGGGGGTGATCCCACTGCCTCCGGCGAAGGCGATCAACCCGCGGTCGCTGTCGGTGAGCACGAACCGGCCCTCGGGTGCTGCGGCGTCGACGTGGCCGCCGGGAGTCGCATTGTCGTTGAGCCAGTTGGACACCACGCCATCGCGGTCTCGTTTGACCGTGATGCGCAGGTCTTCGCCGACGGCCGGCGAGGACGACATCGAGTAGCACCGGCGGTGCTCCTGGCCGTCGATGGTGACCCGCAGCGTGAGGAACTGTCCCGCGCGGTAGTCGAAGCGCGCACCGTGCGCCGACGGCACGTCGAACACCAGTGATACCGCGTCCGCGGTTTCGCGCACCACGTCCTTGATGCGCAGCGAGGCGAAGCCATCGGCATCGGTTGCGGCGGCATCCAGCAGGGGGGGCGTCGGCGGCGTCATCGAGAGCAACAATAACAAGTACTTGTCATTGACCACAAGTGCTGGTCACTGCCGATTCTCCGCGAACCATTAAGTCTCGACGTGGTCGCCGAACAGCGTGTGGCCGGTGCCCTGTTCGACGACTCGGGCAAGCAGCGCCCGCAGTTGATCCTGTTCGGCGGGACTCAGGACCCCGAACACCGCGTCGTGCGCCTCGATGGCATCGCTGACGGCGCTGGAAGCGACGCCCCGGCCCTTTTCGGTAAGGAAGACCTGCAGGATGCGCCCGTGCTGGGGATCCTGCTTGCGTTCGATGAGGCCTTGCTTCTCCAACGCCGTGAGCGCCAGCTGGACACCCTGCGGAGTGATCAGCAGCCGACGGGCGAGCTCCGCCGCGGACAGGCCGGGTTCGCCTGCGAGCTGGCGCAGCACACCGATCTGGGAAATACTCACGCCGTGCTCCTTGACGGCCTCGTTGACGGTGGTCAGGGAGAAGTAGAAGGCCTGCTTGAGCAGCCACAGGGTGTTCTTGCCGAGTTCCATGCGGCCTCTCCTCTGTTGCGCCCACGTTATCGGCGTACTCTGCTGCAGCCGATGAACTCGACGCTAGCGCACAACGGTGCTCAGCAGTGCTTGACGATCTGCCCGTCCTTCATCACAAAACGCACATCGAGGGTGGTCGTGATGTCGCGGGACGGATCGCCGGGGACGGCGATGATGTCCGCGAGGTAACCGGGTGCGAGCCGGCCGAGGTCGTCGGCGGCGTCGATGAGGTCGGCGCTGGTGATGGTGGCTGCCTGCAGCGCCTGCATGGGCGTCATGCCGCGCTCCACCAAAGCGCACAACTCCTTGGCGTTCTGGCCGTGCGGGATCGCCGGTGCGTCGGTGCCGCAAGCGATCCGCACGCCCGCGGCAATTGCCTTGGGCAGCATGGACTTCGCCTTCGGGAACACGTCAAGGGCTTTCTTACGCAGTTCCGGGGCGATCCGTTCGATGGCCATCGCATCGGTCAGATACGTCGTCGATACCAGGAAGGTGCCGTGGTCGACCATCATCTGGATGGACTCGTCGCTGGCCAAGAAGCCGTGTTCGATGCAGTCGATGCCGGCCCGGATGCAGGCCTGGATCGCGGTGTCGCCCACGGCGTGTGCCGCGACCCGGACACCGGCGCGGTGCGCCTCGTCGGCGATGGCGGCGAACTCGGCGTCGGAGTACTGCTGAGCTCCCGGCGCGGTGCTGTGCGACATCACCCCACCGGAGGCCGACACCTTGATCAGCTTGGCGCCGTGGCGAATCTGGTAACGCACGCACGCGATGACGTCGGGGACGCCGTTGGCGATGCCCTCGGCCACCGACAGCGGCATGATTCCCGGCGCCAGGCGCTGGAAGACCGTGGGGTCTAGGTGCCCGCCGTAGGGCGTGACGGCGTGACCGGCGGGCCAGATCCGCGGGCCGGCGTGCCAGCCCTGGTCGATGGCCCGCTGCAGGGCGACGTCGAGCAGATACCCGCCCGTCTTGACCATCAACCCCAGGTTGCGCACGGTCGTGAAGCCGGCTTCGAGTGTGGTGCGCGCGTTCACCGCGCCGCGCAGCGTGCGGTAGGCCGGGTCGTCCTGCACCCCGTGCATCGGCGTCGGCAGACCTTCGGGACTGCCTGGACCGCCGATCAGCAGGTTGAGTTCCATGTCCATCAGCCCGGGCAGCAGCGTGACGTCCCCGAGGTCGATGACGGTCGCCGAATCAGGCAGTGGCTCTTCGGGATTGATCGCGGCGATGCGGTTGCCCGCGATGAGGATGACGCCGGGGGTATGGATCCGGCCGGTGACCACGTCGGCCCACCGGGCGGCTTTCAGAACGGTGTGCGCACCGTTGCCGGTGCTCACGGCACGGGCTCGTAGACGCAGTCCAGGCTGGTGGCGCCGGAGTCGGGAACCCGTGGTTGTTTCCAGCATTCGACCGGAAAGGACACCGTCACCATCGAATACAGCAGTCGCATCAGGTTGAGCACGTCCTCGGGCATATCGTCGAGCGGGAACTTGTCGCAGTAGGAGATCGCCTCCTCGGCGCGTGCGGTGACGGCGTCGTAGAAGGCCTGCATCTCGGTCATGTTGGAGTTCAACCGCTTTGCGTACCGCGTTGCCTCGTCGGGCAGCACCCAGTCGGAGAACCGTTCCAGGTCGGCGAATTCCGGTGGCAGCGCGCTCATGCCTTCGCTCCTGCGGTCTTGTTCTGGTAGTCCTCGATCCAGTTGGCGGTCTCGTGGTGCAGGTGCCGCAGCAGGATCTCCTGGTCGCAGTAGAGGAATTCGCCGACGACGCGGGACTCGATGCTGGTCTGGGTGGCCTCCAGGGTGTTGGCATCCTGCAGTCCGTACTCCTTGAACGACTGTGCGGCCAGTTCCTGGGCCAGGCGCTCACGGGCGGTGCGGGGGGCCGGGAAGTACAGCGTGCACTCGAAGATGTGGGTGCGGTGCGAGGTGGGCCAGTAGTGGTAGGTCAGATACCAGCCCTGCCCCCAGAACAGGATCACGAAGTTGGGGAACAGCTGGAACGAGTCCAGTCCCCAGGGGTCGCATTTGGCCGGGTTGAGCCCAGCCGGCATCTCCCCGAGATCGGGTTTGTCCCACGGGCCGAACAGCCCGCTTTGGCAGATGTCCTCGATGGGCTTGCGCATCTCATCGGGCATCTCCCAGGCGCGAACGCCGGAGGTGCTGACCAGCCGGTGCGGACCCTCGAGGCGGTAGTGCGGGGCCTCGAAGCCCGATTCCGCGGCGGCCTTCGAGTAGGCGGTCGGCGACTGGTTCGCATGCAATATCGGTGCGTGGTAGAACTCCTGGAACGCGTCCATGTAGAGCTTCCAGTTCGCGTTGACCTCGGAGCGGTAGGTGAATCGCGACGTCATCTTCTCGAACGGGTAGCCCTCGAGGTTGGTGATCATCGGGCCCAGGAAATCGCGCAGCGTCTGTTCGGGTTCGGCGGCGAAGTTGACGAAGATGAAGCCTTCCCACACCTCGCAATGCACCGCCACCAGGGGGTAGCGGTCCTTGTCGAGGTCGAAGAACTCCTCCTCCTGCTGCACGAAGGTCAGATTGCCGTCGAGGTCGTAGCGCCAGGCGTGGTACTTGCAGGTGAACTGCCGGCATACCCCGCTGGTTTCCTCCGACGGGATGTCGTTCCACACCAGCTTGTTGCCGCGGTGTCGGCAGATGTTGTGGAACGCGTTGACCTTGCCGGCCTTGTTGCGGACCACGATGATCGAGGTGTTGGCGGCCTTCAGCTCCTTGGTGAAGTAGCTGCCCGTGCGCGGCACCTGTTCGACACGGCCGACGTTGAGCCAGGCGCGTTTGAAAATCGCCTTGCGCTCGAGCTCGTAGACATCGGGACTGATGGAGTCCTCGTAGGACACCGGACCGGTGCCGAGTTCGGGGTAGTGCTGTGTCCAGCTGCCTTCAGCCGGCTTGGGAAAGCGGGCCATTCCTACTCCTTCGTGAGGTAGTGGGGCCGGGACGCCGCATGGGCTGATGCTGGGCGTGGCCCGCGGTAGACGCTAACGTTTCACGGTATCAATAACAAGTAGTTGATATTGTTCGAAAATGCGCCCCGCACGTGTGCACGGCGCGATGAAACAGGCAAGATGGACAGCACAGCGAGTCACGGGAGGTTCAGCGAAGCTGGCCGGAGTTGGCGCCCCCCGGGCGCCGGCGTAGGCCAGGTGAAGCTGGAACCGACCTAAAGAAAGGGGAGGTTCAGCGAAGCTGGCCGGAGTTGGCGCCCCCCGGGCGTCGGCGTAGGCCAGGTGAAGCTGGAACCGACCCGTAAGAAAACCGGGAGGCCCACGATGACGACCTTCGCTACTGAACGCAAGCCCGCCGCCGAACGCGTCGCCGTGCGCTGTGTGGACTCCGACGTGCATCCGATGCCACGCCGTGGCGAACTCGCGCAGTACATCCCTGAGCCGTGGCGCACCAAGTACTGGGGCAGCCATTCCTACGGTGAGCTGATCTACTACGACGCCCCCGACTACGCGCACTCCTATGCGATGCGCGTCGACGCCTTTCCGTCCGACGGCGAGTTCGCCTGCAGCGACCCCGATCTGGCGTTCAAACAGCTGATCATGGACGCCGGCGCCGACATCGCAATTCTGGAGCCCGGCGCGTACCCGGCGCGGCTGCCCGAAGCCGACCACGCGATGAGCCAGGCGCTGAACTCATGGCAGGCCAACCACTGGCTGGACTCGCACAACAACTGGCACGAGCGCTGGCGCGGGTCGGTTTGTGTATCCATCGAGGCGCCCGAGCTCGCGGCCGCCGAGATCGAGAAGTGGGCGGGTCACCCGTACATGGCGCAGGTGCTGATCAAGGCCGAGCGCCGGCCGTCGTGGGGGCATCCGATGTATGACCCCATCTGGGCGGCGGCCACCAGGAACGACATCACCGTGAGCTGCCACCTCTCGCGCAGCCACCACGAGGAACTGCCGATTCCGCCGGTCGGGTTCCCCAGCTACAACCACGACTTCATGGTCACCTACTCGCTGCTGGCGGCCAATCAGGTCATGTCGTTGATCTTCGACGGCGTGTTCGACCGGTTCCCCACTCTGCGGATCGTGTTCGTCGAGCACGCATTCACCTGGATCCTGCCGCTGATGTGGCGCATGGACGCCATCTATGAGGCCCGCAAGCAGTGGATGGACATCAAACGCAAGCCCAGCGAGTACGTCAAAGACCACATCAAGTTCACTACCCAGCCGCTGGACTATCCCGAAGACAAGACCGAGTTGATGCGGGCCTTCGAGTGGATGGAGTGCGACAAGATCCTGCTGTTTTCCTCCGACTATCCGCACTGGACCTTCGACGACCCCCGTTGGCTGATCAAACACCTGCCCGAGCACGCCCGTGAGAACGTGATGTTCCGCAACGGCATCCAGACCTACCACCTGCCCGACACCGTGCCGGCCATAGAAGGCCAGGTACGGGTGTTCTGAACGCCCCCGGGCTCGGGTGTGTCGGAGTAACGTCCGCGGGGTACACCTGTGAAGACCCAGGGAGGGGGTACAACAGTGAAAATCACGAAACTGGCTGTACCGATCGGCGCCGCGGTGGTCGCCCTCGGTATGGCAGCGGCTCCGGCCGGTGCGGTGAACAACATCAAACCGTTCGGAGTCCGGGAAACGTTGAAGGACATCTGGGGCACCACGGAGATCGGTTATACGGTCGACAACCTCGTTCCCAGTACTGATCCTGTCCCCGCCGAAATCAACGGCCGGCTGTACGAAGCCACGGTGACCGTCGATGACATCGAGGGTTCGGTCATGCCGCAGACCCAGGACTTCAACGCTCGCGCGCTCAGCGGTGCGAATTACCGCGTTCTCACCAACGTCTCGTCACTCGGCGGACAGTTGGGGCAGGGCGACAAGACGACCGGCAAGCTGTACTTCGACGTCGTGGGTGACATCCCGAACAGCGTCGTCTACAACGACGGGTCCCAGGACGTGATGGCCTGGTTCTCGCCCCCGCCGGCTTAGCCGCGAGAGTCCCTACGCCCTTTGGGGTTTGGGCAGACTGAGTTCGCGAAGGGCGGATGCGAACAATTCGCCCATTCGGGGGCTCAGTTCGGCCAAGGTGGCGGCGCCGGCGTGGCCGGTAGTGCCGAAGACACGTTGCAGTGCACCACTGTCCGGGTTTGCTCCGATCGCGAGGCACAGGCAGGCGACGCCGTCGGCGCGCAGTTCCTCGAGCGCTCGGGAGGCATCGGCCTCCGCGTAGCGGCCTTCGTAGCCGTGGTCATAGGGGAAGCCGTCGGAGAGTACGAGTAACAGCCGATTCGGTGTTCCTGCTTGTGATTTGAGGATTTCGCCGGCGCCGCGGATGCCGGCGCCGAGCCGCGTGTACCCCGATGGCTCCAGTTGCGCGAGTTTGGTGCGTGCGGCGGGGCCGAAACGCTGGTCGAAGGTCTTCACCGCCGGCAGGTGCACCGCGTGGCGACCGTGAGACCGGAATCCGTAAATGGCCACCCGGTCACCGAGTTCCTCCAGGGTGGCGGCCACCGTGGCTGCCGCGCGGCGCTGATGCTCATGCACGCTATGACCGCCGGAATCGCTGTCGGTGGCCGAACCGGATGTGTCGAGCAGGATCAGGACGCCGAGATCGCGGGCGATTTTGCGCCGTTCGGTGTAGACGTGTTCCGGCGGAGAGAAGCCGGTGCGCAAGTCGACGAACAGGTCGATGAGGGCCTCGGTGTCCAGCTCGTCGCCGTCCGGCCGCGCCCGCAGCACCTTGGGCCCCAGCCTGACACGGGAAAGTCGTTGTCGCAGAACGTTATCGACCGTAACGTCGGCACCGTCTTCGCCGGCAGTCGCGGTCAGCGGGAAGTCGATGACCCGGCACCACTGTGGCTTGTAGCGGTGTTGATGGACATCCCATTCGGGGTAGACGGCGCCGCCGACCCCCACTGTGGAACCGGGTTTCTCGTTGTCGGCGAACCTGATTCGGGTGGGCGCTGGCCGTGCATGCGCCGCAGTGCCGTGGCCCATCCGCACCGAACCGACACGCAATTCGGCGCCGGCGGTGTCGTCCCCGTACGAGCGGGAGCTGCCGAGCAGCTTCCTCAGGAACTCTGCCAGCGTTCGGGATGTGAACGCCGGGGCCTCGAACAACTTGAGGATCTTGCTGTCCCGGGAACGGCCGTCTTCCTGGTCCTCGTTCTCGTCGTCCGGTTCAGCGGTCAGGGTCGGGTCGAGATGCAACCCGAGGTCGTTGCCGGCGGGGGAGTTCGCACCGCGTTCGGGGGCCAGCAGAAGCGAGGGCCTGACGACGCCGAACCACTCCGGCGGATCGGGAACGCTCCTGCGGCTTTTGGCGATGGCCAGGGACTCCGCCGCCCCACCGACACCGAGGCTGCCCTCAGGACATAGGCCGGCGGCCAGTGGCAGACGCTCGGCCAGCTCGGTCAGTGCCCGGCGGCCTTCGATCGCGAGATAGCGCCGCGTCAACTCCGGTCGCAACCGCAGACTTCGGATCAGTTGGGGTGCCAGGCTGCCGGCGGCCAGCAGCGCCCCCTGCAGCACGACCTGACGGCGCTGTTCGTCCGCGCTTCGGTCGCCGGCGGTAAAGATCACCCTGCCGTTGGTGTAGGCGGGCTGACCGGCCGGCGCCGGCGCCACCTCGACGGCCCGGCCCGCGAGGTATGTCGCCAACAGTCCGAAATGACGAACCTGCTCCGGACCGTTCGTTGTCATGCCAGCACGGCATCGGCGAGCTCGCCGAGGGCGCGCACGACATCGGGATCGTCGGAGAGCACGCGGACGATGGCGGCGTGCACGGCACCGCGCAGCGGCAGCCCTTCTGCGACCAATTCTCCGGCCAGGATCAGCATCCGGGTGGAGGACACTTCGCGCAGCGGTGAACCATCCAGGTTGCGGATGGCGTTGCCGAGCCGGACCAGAGCCGATGCGGTTTCGGTGTCGATTCCGGCCTCATGGGCGACCACCTCGGTTTCGATGTCCGCGGGCGGGAAGTCGAGCTCGATGGCGACAAAACGTTGTCGTGTCGACTCTTTGATGTTCTTCAGGACGCTCTGGTAACCCGGGTTGTAGGAGATGACCAATTGGAATCCGGGTGCGGCGTGCAATGTGGTGCCGAGCCGGTCGAGCGGCAGCTCCCGGCGATGGTCGGCCAGCGGGTGGATGACCACCGTGGTGTCCTGGCGCGCTTCGACGATTTCGTCCAGATAGCAGATCGCGCCTTCGCGTACCGCCCGCGTCAGCGGTCCGTCCACCCACACCGTCTCACCGCCCTTGAGCAGGAAACGGCCCACCAGATCCGCCGACGTCATGTCCTCGTGGCCGGCCACCGTGACCAGGTCGCGGCCGAGTGCGTGGGCCATGGCCTGCACGAACCGTGTCTTCCCGCACCCGGTTGGGCCTTTGAGTAACACCGGCAGGCCGCGACGTGCCGCCGCGCGAAAGACCTCGACTTCGTCGCTCACCGGCCGGTAAAACGGCGTCCTCGCGGCGGCGGGGGCTCCGGGTTGGCCGTTGGTCGTCACGTTCATTTGGCCGGCGCGAAAGGAACGACGGTAGGCAGCTGGGTGCCGTCGGGCAGTACGAGTTCGCCATTGGTGTTCACGAAACCCGATCGTTTGGTGGGCATCGGCAGCACCGGGTTGGGGCAGGGCGTGTCGGTGCCGTCGCCGCAGATGCCGCCGTTGAGATAGGAGCGTTTTTGGACGTCTTCGGGCCAGGGGTCGGCGTGCATGGCAACCCATTGCGCCGGAAGGTTGTAGAAGACGAAGAAGCAGGCGCTCACCGCGGCGAAGATGGCGAGGAAGCGAGTCAATTGCAGCGTGGCGAAGCCACCGCGGACCCGGTCTAATCCCCGCTCGGCGATTGTGCGCCCGCGATCGTCGGTGAAGAAACGCAGGCAGCACAGTGCGGTCAAGACGCCACCCCACATCAACCCCTCGTAGATGGGCCACTGGTAATAGGTGCCCGCGTTGATCGACACCGCACGAATCGCCCCGGGGTAGACGTAGAACCCGATCGGCAGATAGATCAAGCCTTCCATGACGAAATCGAGAACGAAGTTGAACGCAAAGGTCACGCCGATCAACCGCGTGTTGCTGATGCCAGGTCGGCGCTTCTTGACCGTCCGCATGACCCAACATCCGACGATGACCATCAGCAGATTGCCGAATGAGTAACCCGGCACGTTCGTCAGAAGTGGTTCTACCACCTGGTGACCCGGTACCTCCGGAGACACCCAGCCGGGAATGTGTGATGACCAGGAGCCGCGGTTGGGCATCCAGAGGTTGTAGGTGCACCAGGTGTTCAAGTAATTGAGCAGGGGATCCTGGAAGAACATCAGGCCCATTGACACCATCAGCATGCCGTCAAGGGTGATCCGTCGTTCCCGCCGCCAGGGTCGGATGATGAACCACCACACGGCGACCGGGAGACCGATCCAGGCCATGATCGCGTTCGCCACGAGCGGCACTTTCATATACATCGGCGGATCGCTGGGCCCTATCGGCACAGACTGGAAATATGGCCCGGTGACCCACCGGATCCACACGTATGCCTGCAAGACCAAGAGTGCGCCACCGATGCAGGCCCAGACCTGGACCGGTTTGACCTTGCCTTCGGGCGGGGCGCCGATCCTGGCCGTGTCGGCCGGAGGTGCGGTGGTGACAGGTCTGTTCGACAGATCGCTCATCAGGCGGTGCTCCTTCTGATCGTGGTGGCCGCAGGCCGGTGCTGGTAGCCGCCGGACGCCCCGTGGGCGTCGCGGCTTCTTGCACGATGGACGGCCGCTCGCTGAAAATATACCGACTGGTATCTCAGAGTGGAATGGGTATCTGAGATCCGTGACAGAATCGTGGGCATGGCTGAGCGTTGGACGCGGGAACGCCGTCTCGAGCACACCCGGTCTCTGCTGCTCGACGCGGCCGAAGAGGTATTTGCCGAAAAGGGCTTTACGCCGGCCACACTCGATGACATCGCGCACACCGCGGGCTACACCAAAGGCGCCATCTACAAGCACTTCACCACCAAGGAAGACCTGTTCCTCGCGGTCAGTGACCGGTACTGGCGGCGCTATTTCGACAACTTCGCCGAGGTGATGTCGTCGGCGACGCATGTCGGCCCCCACGAACTCGACGAGATCGCCCGGCGATGGCGCCAATTGAGCCGAGACCGGGGCGCCGAGCATGCAGCCCTCGGTCACGAGTTCAGCTTGTATCTACTACGCAACCCCGACGCACGTGAACGGGTGGCGGCCAAACGGACCGAAGTCGTCGAGGCGCTGGCGAAGTTCGTCGCCGAAGGACTCGACCATCTCGGCGCAACCCTGCTGATCCCGCCGCTGACGTTCGCGCATGTACTCGTCGCGACCAGCGACTCCGTGGTGCTGGGCAGTGAACTCGATGACGTGGACCTGTACCGGCCGATCGTCGAGATGTACATGTCGGCCATCAAACTGCCCTGAGCGTGGTCGCTCAGCGCAGGAACTGCGCCGATTCTCCTACCAGGTTCAGCAGCGGCTGAGGCAGCGCGCCGAGCAGAAACGTCAGTGCCGCGGTGATGGCGACCGTTGCGGTCGATGTCCAGCTCGGCCGGATCACCTCGGGAGCGTCCGCGGGCGGGTCGGTGAAGAACATCAAAACGATCACCCGCACGTAGAAGTACGCGGCGATCGCACTGGCCAGCACGCCCACGACGACCAACGGGATGGCCCCGCCTTCTCCGGCGGCCTTGAACACCGCGAATTTCGCCACGAACCCACTGGTCAACGGAATGCCGGCGAATGCCAGCAAGAAGAGCGAAAAGACCACGCCGACAACGGGATGACGTCGGCCCAGTCCGGCCCAGCGGGCCATCGCAGTGTCCTCCTCGCCGGAGGCGTCGCGCACCAAGGCCACCACCGCAAAAGCGCCCAGAGTGGAGAATCCGTAGGCGAATAGATAAAACAGGGTGCCGGAGAGGCCGCTGTCGTTGAGCGCGATAACACCGGTGAGGATGAACCCGGCGTGCGCCACCGCCGAATACGCCAGCATCCGCTTGACGTCGGTCTGCCGGACCGCCGTCACGGTACCCACCAGCATGGTCGCGATCGCGATGACCCACAGCACCGGTCGCCAGTCGGCGCGCAGGTCCGCAACCGCGACATAGAAGATGCGCAGCATCGCGCCGAATGCGGCGATCTTGGTGGCGGCGGCCATGAACGCCGTGACCGGAGTCGGCGCGCCCTGATACACATCGGGCACCCACGAATGGAACGGCACCGCACCCACTTTGAACAACACCCCGACGGCCACCAGCGCGACGCCGACCAGCACCAGCTTGGTGTCGCCGGAGTGCGTGTGCAGCGCTTCGGCGATGCCGGTCAGCGAGAACGTGCCGCTGTAGCCGTACAGCAGCGCGACGCCGTACAGGAAGAACGCCGACGAGAAGGCTCCCAGCAGAAAGTATTTCAGTGCGGCTTCCTGGGACAGCAGGCGTCGGCGCCGGGCCAGCCCGCACATCAGGTACAGCGGCAGCGACAGCACTTCCAATGCGATGAACATCGTCAGCAGGTCGTCGGCGGCAGGGAACAAAAGCATGCCGCCGATGGCGAACATGGTCAGTGGGAACACCTCGGTCTGCACCAGCCCGGCCCGCGTGGCGAGCTTCTCGGCCACGCTGCCGGCCACCGCGGCGGCTTGCGGTGTGAATGCGTCCAGGCCGGCAGAGTTGTTCGGGCCGGCGTCGTCCGCGGAATCTGGGCCGGGCGAACGGCGTTCGGCGATCAGCAGCACACCGGCGATGCCGACCAGTATCAGGGTGCCCTGCAAGAACAATGCGGGACGGTCTACCGCGACCGCCCCGCCGACGGCGAGGTGTCCCGGCCCGTCGAGGTGGCGGGCCGAGACGACAACGGCGACAAGCGCTGCCATCAGTGCGCCGACCGACAGTGTCAGCTGGACGGCAAACCGGATCCGCCGCGGCGCGAACGCCTCGATCAGCACGCCGGCGACAGCGGCGCAGAACACGATCAACATGGGGGACAGCAGACCGTATTCGACGCTGGGAGTCGGGATCACTTCGTTGTCCCTCCCGCCAGGGTCGGGGTCGGATCCTGCTGGTGGATGGTCGACAACGTGTGTCCGACAGCCGGATTGATAATGTCGAGTGCGGGCTTGGGATATACGCCGAGCACCAGTAGCAGCGCCATCAACGGGATCACCACCGCCAGTTCGCGGGGCACCAGGTCCCGCAGGCTCGCGTCGGCCTCACGGGCGGGGCCCGTCATCATCCGCTGGTAGAGCCACAGGATGTAGATTGCCGAGAACACCAGTGCCGTGACCGCCACCACCGCGAACACCGGATACCGCGTGAAAGTGCCGATGAGCACCAGGAATTCGCTGATGAACGGCGCCAGACCGGGCAGCGAGAGGGTGGCCAGTCCGGCGATCAGGAAGGTGCCGGCGAGGACGGGCGCCACCTGTTGCACACCGCCGTAGTCGGCGATCACGCGGGTTCCGCGACGGGACACCAGGAAGCCGGCGATCAGGAACAGTGCGGCGGTGGAGATGCCGTGGTTGACCATGTAGAGCGTCGATCCGGCCTGCCCCTGGGTTGTCATCACGAAGATGCCCAGGATGATGAAGCCGAAGTGGCTGATCGAGGTGTACGCGATCAACCGCATGACGTCGGTCTGACCTATCGCCACGACCGCGCCGTAGACGATCCCGATGACCGCCAGCGCAATGACATAAGGCCGGAACAAACTGGCGCTGTCGGGGAAAAGTTGCAGGCAATAGCGCAACATGCCGAACGTGCCGACCTTGTCGACAACCGCCATCATCAGCACCGCGACCGCGGGGGTGGACTCGACCGCGGCATCCGGCAGCCAGCGGTGCAGCGGCCACAGCGGTGCTTTCACCGCGAACGCGAAGAGGAAGCCGAGAAACAGCGCGTGCATGATCGCGGGGTTGGGATGCAGGGTGCCGGAGGACACGGCCGAGACGATCGCCCGGAAGTCGAACGTGCCGGTATCGAAGGCGCGGCTGCCGGCGGTCACCACGTACAGCCCGATCACCGCGGCGAGCATCACCAGTCCGCCGAAGAGGTTGTACAGCAGGAACTTCACGGCCGCCCTGGATCTTGCGCTGGATTCCCGGGTGGCCTCGCCTCGTCCTCCTTCGTCGGATCCGGCTCGGCTCCCGCCGAACCCACCGATGAGGAAGTACATCGGGATCAGCATCGCCTCGAAGAAGACGTAGAACAGCAGCACGTCGAGGGCGACCAGCGAGATCAACACCATGCCCTCGACGGCCAGGATCAGCGCCACATAGGCATGTGGTGCCCGGCCGGCCAGGGCCTGCGGACCGCCGGGTTCCTGGTCGGCATCCCTCCAGCCGGCCAATAGCAGCAACGGCACCAGCACCGCCGTCAGCACCACCAATGCCAGCGCGATCCCGTCGATGCCGAGGATGTAGCCGGTGCCGAACGACGGGATCCACGGGTGGTCTTCGACGAACTGGTACTGCGGCCCCCCGGGATCGAACCGCACGGCCAGCACAATGGCGACGGCCAGCACCGCCAGCGCGACGACGAGGCCGGCATACTTCGCGAATTGCCGTGCGGCCGAGGGCAACAGGATGACAATGGCGGCGCCGACCGCAGGTACGGCCCACAGCACGGTCAGCCACGGGAAGCTCACCATAGGTTCACCGCCAGGATCAGGCCGACCACCAGCGCGGCGCCAGCGAGCATGGACAGGGCGTAGGAGCGGGCGAATCCCGTTTGCATCCGTCGTAACCCGTCGGATGTGCGGCCCACCAGCGCCGCCAGGCCGGCGGTGACGCCTTCCACCCCGACGTCGTCGAACTTCACCAGTTCTGCGGTGAGATCGGCGCCGGGATGCATGAATGCGGCCTCGTTGAAGGCGTCGCCGTAGAGGTCGTGCCGGGCCGCCATCGTCAGAGCGGACACCTCCCGTGGTGCGGTCACCGGCACGGGCTCGCGGGCGTACATGCGATATGCGACACCGATGCCCGCGGCGACGACGGCCAGCGTGATGACTGTCAGCACCCACACCGCAACCCCGAGATGGGGTTGGGGACTGCGCGCCGGATTGGTCACAGGTTCCAGCCAGTGCTCGAGGGTGCCACCGACCGCCAGCAGCGCACCGGCGCCCACCGAACCCAACGCCAGCACGATCATCGGCACCGTCATGATGGCCGGAGACTCATGGGGATGAACGGAGTCTTCATCCGGGGAGTCGCGCCAGCGCTTCTCCCCGAAGAACGTCATCAGCATGACGCGGGTCATGTAGAACGCGGTGATGCCCGCACCGAGTAGAGCCGCGCCGCCGAGTAGCCAGCCACGCAGCCCGCCTGTGGCGAAGGCGGTTTCGATGATCGCATCCTTGGAGAAGAAGCCGGCCAGTGGCGGGACACCGATGATGGCCAGATAACCCAAGCCGAAGGTCACGAACGTGATCGGCAGGTAACTGCGCAGCCCGCCATATCTGCGCATGTCGGTCTCGTCGTCCATGGCATGCATCACCGACCCGGCGCCCAGGAACAGCCCGGCCTTGAAGAATCCGTGGGTGAGCAGATGCATGATGGCCACCGCGTAGCCGGCCGGCCCCAATCCGGCCGCCAGCACCATGTAACCGATCTGGCTCATGGTCGAGGCCGCCAACGCCTTCTTGATGTCGTCCTTGGCGCAGCCGACGATCGCGCCGAACAGCAGGGTGACCGCACCGACGATGACCACCCCGGTTCGCGCGGCCGGGGCCATGTCGAATACCGGCCCGGATCGCACGATCAGGTACACGCCGGCGGTCACCATGGTGGCGGCGTGGATCAGTGCCGACACCGGGGTGGGGCCTTCCATCGCGTCACCGAGCCACGACTGCAGCGGCACCTGTGCGCTCTTGCCGCATGCCGCCAACAGCAGCATCAGACCGATCGCGGTCAGCACCTGCGATCCGGCCTTCGGTGCGGCTGCGAAAACGCCGGCGTAGGAGACGGTTCCGAGGTTGGCGAACATCACCATCAGCGCCAGCGCCAGGCCCATGTCGCCGACGCGGTTGACCACGAAGGCCTTCTTGGCCGCGGTGGCGGCGCTTGGTTTGTGTGACCAGAACCCGATCAAGAGGTACGACGCCAGGCCGACGCCCTCCCAGCCGACGTAGAGACCGAGGTAGTTGTCCGCCAGCACCAAAAGCAGCATCGCGGCGACGAACAGGTTCAGGTACGCAAAAAAACGTCTGCGAGCGGGGTCGTGGGCCATGTAGCCGATGGAGTACAGGTGGATCAGCGCACCGACCCCGGTGATCAGCAGCACGAAGCACACACTCAACGCGTCGAGCTGCAGGCCGAAGTCGACCTGCAGCCCCCCGACCGGCACCCAGGAGAACAGCGTCTCGTGCAGCACCCGGTGCTCGGGGGCACGCGCGATCATGTCGGCGAAGAGCGTGAGACCCCAGCCGAACGCGGCGAGCACCGTCGCGCAGCCCAGCAGGTGACCCCAGCTGTTCGTGCGGCGCCCGCCGAGCAGCAGTACCGCGGCTCCACCCAACGGGAGCGCGATCAGCGGCCAGATACCCGTCACGGTCAATGCCTCAGCAGGTGTGCGTCGTCGACATCCGCCGATCGGCGGGTGCGGTAGATGGCCATGATGATCGCCAGACCGACCACCACCTCACACGCGGCGACCACCATGGTGAAGAACGCCACCACCTGGCCGTCGAGATGACCGTGCATCCGGGAGAAGGTGACGAACGCCAGGTTGCAGGCGTTGAGCATCAGCTCGACGCACATGAACATCACGATGGCGTTGCGCCGCACCAGGACTCCCGTCGCACCGACGCTGAACAGCACCGCGGACAGGTACAGGTAGCCGTCCGGGTTCACCGCGCACCCCCTTGGCCGGTCGGGTCCTCGCCGGGTCGTCGCGGCACCAGGATCGCGCTGACCGAGATGGCGGCTGCGGAGCCGTCGGGCAACCGCGCCGGGATGTCCACCGCGTTGTGGCGCGCGTACACCCCCGAGGCCGGCAGAGTGGTCGGGTGGGGGATGCCGTCGGCGGTCCCGCGGAACCGGGACTCTGAGAGCTCCCGCTGGGTCTTGCGTCGTTCGAAGCGTTCGCGGTGTGCGAGCACCATGGCGCCGAGTGCAGCGGTGATCAGCAGCGCACTGGTCAGCTCGAACGCCCACAGGTAGTTGGTGAAGATCAGCGCTGCCAAACCTTCGACGTTGCCGCCACTGTTGGCTTGGGCGAGGCCCGCGAAACCCGTGGTGGACAGTGTGCCGATGCCGGCGATCAGCAGGGCGGCGAAACCCAGTGCCGCCACGATCGCCGCAACCCGCTGTCCGCGCAGCGTTTCCACCAGGGAGTCGGCGGAGTCGACACCTATCAGCATCAGGACGAACAGGAACAGCATCATCACCGCGCCGGTGTAGACGACCACCTGGACGACGCCCAGGAACAGCGCATCCTGGGCAACGTAGAGCAACGCCAGGCTGATCATGGTGGCGGCCAAAAAGATTGCCGAGTACACGGCTTTGGGTGCGGCGACCACCCCGATCGCGCCTGCCACGGCGATGACGGCCAGCACCCAGAACGCGATTGCCTCAGTGTTCATTTGGAGCCCCCCGCAGCTCCCCGCCGATGTTGCCCAGGTAGTAGTCGTCGTCGGTGGCGCCCTCGGCCATCGCATGCGGCGGTGCGACCATGCCCGGCTGCAGCGGCGCCAGCAGCTTGTCCTTGCCGTAGATCAGATCGGAACGGTTGTCGTCGGCCATCTCGTATTCGTTGGTCATCGTCAGCGCCCGTGTCGGGCAGGCTTCTATGCACAGGCCGCAGCCGATGCAGCGCAGGTAGTTGATCTGATACACGCGCCCGTAGCGCTCGCCGGGCGAGAACCTCTGCGCTTCGGTGTTGTCGGCACCCTCAACGTAGATCGCGTCCGCCGGGCAGGCCCAGGCGCAGAGCTCGCAGCCGATGCACTTCTCCAAACCGTCGGCGTACCGGTTGAGTTGGTGGCGGCCGTGGTAGCGGGGTGCGGTGGGCTTTCTTGTCTCCGGGTACTGCTCGGTGATCGGCTTCTTGAACATGGTGGAGAAGGTGAGGGCGAACCCGGCCAGCGCATCACGCACCTTGGACATATGCCTTCTCTTTCATCGGTAGGGGAGGAACCGGGAACGCGCCGACGTCCGGTGCGGGAGCGGCGGGTGCGATTCGATTCGCTTTGCGCCGCCGCCTGTTCCAGAACATCAACGCCGATGCGACCACCACCAGGAAGACGACGTCGACGACGGCCGTCACCCAGGGTGCGCCGCCGCGCAGGCGCAGGGTCTTGGTGACCGCGACAGTGAGAATCCACGTCAGCGACACCGGGATCAACAGCTTCCAGCCCAGCGCCATGAATTGGTCGTAGCGCAACCGCGGCAGCGTGGCCCGCAGCCACATGTAGAGGAACAGGAATCCCCATACTTTGGCGACGAACCAGATGAGCGGCCACCATCCGGTGTTGGCCCAGGGCAGGAGGCTCAGCGGCCACGGTGCGTGCCAGCCGCCGAGAAACATGGTGGTCGCCAGTGCCGACACCGTCGTCATGTTCACGTATTCGGCGAGCATGAACATCGCGAACTTCAGACTGGAGTATTCGGTGTGGAAGCCGCCGACCAGCTCGCCCTCGGCTTCGGGCAGGTCGAACGGCGCCCGGTTGGTCTCGCCGACCATGGCGGTCACGTACACCAGAAACGAAGGCAGCAGCAAGAACACGTACCAGGTGTGGTGTTGTTCGGCCACGATGCCCGATGTCGACATGGTGCCGGCATAGAGGAACACCGTGGCGAACGAAAGCGCCATCGCGATTTCGTAGGAGATCACCTGCGCGCTGGAACGCAACCCGCCGAGCAGTGGGTAGGTTGACCCGGATGACCAGCCCGCCAACACGATTCCGTACACGCCGATGGACGTCACGGCCAGCACGTAGAGCACTGCCACGGGTAGATCGGTGAGCTGCAACGGCGTGTGTCGGCCGAAGATGCTGACCACCGGACCCATCGGGATGACCGCGAACGCCAGGATGGCCGGGATCACCGAGATGACGGGAGCCATCAGATAGATCGGCTTGTCCACTCCCGCCGGGGTCAGGCCTTCCTTGAGTGCCAGCTTGATGCCGTCGGCCAGTGACTGCAGCAGCCCGAACGGCCCCACCCGGTTAGGCCCGAAGCGCATCTGCATGCGGCCCAGGATCTTCCGCTCGGCGAGAATGGCCACCAGCACCGTCAGCACCAGGAAGCCGAAGACCGCGACGGCCTTGATCAACATCAGCCATCCCGGGTCGTGGCCGAAGATCGTGGGATCTGGGTACCTCACGAGTGCCTCGCAACGTCAATGCGCACGACGTCGCCCGAATACGCGCCAAGTCGTGCGAGTACGGCACTGCCCGGCGAGTTCGCCGGCACCCAGACCACCCGGTCGGGCATTTCGGTGACTACCAGCGGCAGAGTGATCGTGCCGCGGTCCGTGCGCACATTGACCATGTCATCGTCGTCCGCGCCGATCTCGGCGGCGGTGGCCGCGGAGAGTCGCGCTACCGGTGGGCGAGCCGTTCGGGCCAGGTGCGGCTCACCATCCTGTAACCGGCCCGCGTCCAACAACATTCGCCAGGTGGCCAGCACCGCCTCCCCGGGATCTGCCGACACGGGAGCCGGGGCGACTTCGGGGGCGGCGGGCGCCGGGCCATCCCACGCCGGTACCGGGGTGTCGGCACCGAGATCGATGCCGAGTTCGTCGGCCAGAGTCTGCAGCACTCGGGCATCGGAGGTGGCGTTGCTCGGCAGCGCCGGTGCGAATGGGCGACTGCGGCCCTCCCAGTTCAGAAACGACCCCGCTTTCTCGGTGACCGGCGCCACCGGGAAAACGACATCGGCCAGTGCGGTGACGGCGCTTTCGCGCAGTTCCAGGCTCACCACCAGTGGCGTGGCGGCGATGGCGGCTGCTGCGGCGACGGGATCGGGGAGGTCGTCGAGCTCCACCGCGCCGATCAGCAGCGCATCGAGCTGTCCGGCCGCCGCCGCGGCCAGGATCGCCGAGGTGTCCCGGCCCACGGTGGCGGGCAATTCGGTGACGTTGCACGCCACCGTGGCCCGCGCCCGCGCTGCCGGATCGGCGACCGGATACCCACCTGGATACAGGTTGGGCAGACACCCCGCTTCGAGTGCTCCCCGTTCCCCGGCCCGGCGCGGAATCCAGCCGACGCGGGCGCCGGTGCGTTGCGCCAGGCGCGCCACCGCGGAATAGGCGCCAGGGCTGGTTGCCAGTCGCTCACCGGCGAGGATGATCGCGCCCGGTGGCAGGTCTGCGGCCAACCCCTCAAGGGCCGCAGGCTCATCACCGGGCACGGTCATCACCAGCCGGCCGGACAACTTGGCCAACCCGCGGGTCGCGTACGGCGCGATCGCGATCACCGGCAGGCCGTGCTTGCGAACTGCCTTGCGCAGCCGCAAGAACACGATGGGGGATTCCTCCTCGGGCTCCAGGCCGGCGAGCACTACCACCGGCGCGGCTTCCAGGTCGGCGAAGCTGACCGCCAGCGGCCGGCCCACCACGTGTCTGGCCAGGAACTCGGCCTCTTCGGCGCTGTGCGGCCGGGCGCGGAAGTCGATGTCGTTGGTGTTCAGGATCATCCGCGCGAAGCTGCTGTAAGCGTGCGCGTCCTCAGCGCTGACCCGGCCACCCACCAGCACACCGGCGCTGCCCGCGGCGGCCGACAGCCCCGCGACCGCGACCGCAACGGCCTCCGACCACGACGCCGGGCGCAGCGCGCCATCGGTGTCGCGGATCAGCGGAGTGTGGATGCGATCGCCGACGTCGGCGTAGGTGAATGCCCAGCGGCCCTTGTCGCAGTTCCATTCCTCGTTGACCTCGGGATCGTCGCCGGACAAGCGGCGCAACACCTTTCCGCGCCGATGGTCGGTGCGCTGTGCGCAGCCCGACGCGCAGTGCTCGCAGACGCTGGGGGAGGACACCAGGTCGAACGGGCGGGCGCGGAACCGGTAGCTGGCGCCGGTGAGCGCTCCCACCGGACAGATCTGCACCGTGTTTCCGGAGAAATACGAGTCGAACGCCTCTCCGGTGGCGATCCCCACCTGTTGTAGCGCACCGCGTTCCAGCAGTTCGATGAACGGGTCACCGGCGATCTGGTTGGAGAACCGGGTGCACCGGGCACACAGCACACAGCGTTCGCGGTCGAGCAGCACCTCTGCGGAGAGATTGATGGGTTTGGGGAAGGTGCGCTTGACGCCTTCGAAGCGGGTTTCGGTCCGGCCGTTGGACATCGCCTGGTTTTGCAGCGGGCATTCACCACCCTTGTCGCAGACCGGGCAATCCAGCGGATGGTTGATGAGTAGCAGTTCCATCACGCCGTGCTGCGCCTTGTCGGCGGCCTCGCTGGTGTACTGGGTGCGCACCACCATGTCCGGGGCGACGGTCGTGGTGCACGACGCGAGGGGTTTGCGCTGGCCCTCGACCTCCACCAGGCACTGCCGGCAGGCGCCGACGGGGTCGAGAAGTGGATGGTCGCAAAACCGTGGAATCTGCACACCGATGAGTTCGGCGGCACGAATCACCAAGGTGCCCTTGGGGACCGATACCTCGGTGCCGTCAATGGTCACCGTGACCATCTCGACCGCGGGGGCGCCCTGGCGGGTCTCGTCTGCCAGCGTCATGCGCCCACCCCTTCCGGTGCGGCCAGCATCGACGCGTACGGGTCAAAGGGGCAACCGCTGCCCAGGTGTTCCTCGTACTCCGCACGGAACCACTTGAGCGAACTCGTGATCGGGCTGGCAGCGCCATCACCCAACGCGCAGAACGACTTCCCGAAGATCGCGTCGGCGATGTCGGCGAGCTTGTCGAGATCTTCGGCGGCTCCGCGACCGCTCTCCAGCCGTTCGTAGATCTGCGCCAGCCAGTAGGTGCCCTCCCGGCACGGTGTGCACTTGCCGCACGATTCGTGCGCGTAGAACTGCGTCCAGCGCCGCACCGCACGGACCACGCACGTCGTCTCGTCGAAGATCTGCAATGCCTTGGTGCCCAGCATCGAACCGACACCGGCCATGCCCTCGTAATCCAGTGGCACGTCGAGGTGTTCGGGTGTGAGCAGTGGCGTAGACGACCCTCCCGGCGTCCAGAACTTCAACTCGTGGCCGGCGCGGACACCGCCGGCGTACTCCAGCAGCTCGCGCAGCGTGATGCCAAGCGGCGCCTCGTACTGCCCGGGACGCGTCACGTGTCCCGAGAGTGAGTACAGCGTGAAGCCGGGTGACTTCTCAGACCCCATCGAGGTGAACCAGTCCACCCCGCCGAGTACCACGGGCGGCACCGAAGCGATCGACTCGACGTTGTTGACGACCGTCGGGCACGCGTAGAGCCCGGCGACGGCGGGAAAGGGTGGGCGCAAACGTGGTTGGCCGCGCCGGCCCTCCAGCGAGTCGAGCAGCGCGGTCTCCTCACCGCAGATGTACGCGCCGGCGCCGGCGTGCACGATCAGGTCGAGGTCGAAACCCGAACCGCAGATGTCAGTACCGAGATAGCCCGCGTCATAGGCCTCGGCTACCGCGGCCTGCAACCGCCGCAGCACCGCCACCACTTCACCGCGCACGTAGATGAACGCGTGCCGCGCACGGATCGCATACGCCGCGATGATCGCGCCCTCCACCAGGAAGTGCGGGGTGGTCAACATCAGCGGCATGTCCTTGCAGGTGCCCGGTTCGGACTCGTCGGCGTTGATCACGAGGTAGTGCGGTTTGGCCCCGGCGGCCCCGTCCTGCGGTATGAACGACCACTTGGTCCCGGTGGGGAAGCCGGCACCGCCGCGACCCCGCAGCCCAGACTCCTTCACCAGGGCGATCACATCGTCGGGGGACATCGACAGTGCCTTGGACAGCGCGCGGTAGCCGTCATGGCTGCGGTAGGTGTCCAGCGACCACGGTTCGTCGGCATCCCAGAACCGTGAAAGCACGGGTGTCAGCGGCGTCATGATGCCCCCGAATCGGTTTCAGTGGGACCGGGTTTCGGTGCGTCGGTTGTCGTGGGTGCGGGCGCCGACATGTTCAGAGCCTGGGCGACCCGCAACCCGGCCAGGGTCGCCTCGCCCGGGCGCCCGGCGGACGCACCCGGGGCACCCACGCCGGCCAATGTGCGTTCCGTTTCGCTGAACGGGCACACCGTACCGCCTCGGCTGGCTGCCACCGCTTCGCCGGAGCGCAATCTGTCCACCAAATCCCGTGCAGACGAAGGTGTTTGGTTGTCGAAGAACTCCCAGTTGACCATCACCACCGGCGCGTAGTCGCATGCGGCGTTGCACTCGATGTGCTCGAGTGTGATGTGCTCGTCGTCGGTGGTCTGACCCGGATGGACGTTCAGGTGATTGGCCAGGGCCTCCAGAATTGCGTCGCCGCCCATGATGGCACACAGCGTGTTGGTGCACACGCCGACCACGTAGCGGCCGGTCGGGGTCCGGCGGTACATCGAGTAGAAGGTTGCCACCGCCACCACCTCGGCATCGGTGAGGTTCAATTGCCGTGCGCAGAAGTTGATCCCGGCCGAAGTCAGGTAGCTGTCCTGGGACTGCACCAGGTGCAGCAGCGGCAGCAGCGCCGAACGTGCAACCGGGTAGCGGGCGATGATCGCCGCGGCGTCGGCGGCCAGCGCCCCCTCGATCTCCGGTGGATAGGTCAGCGGCCCACCGATCGGCGGTCCGGGCTCATCAGGCCGCGGGCCCAGCGTCAGGTCGACGGACGTCATCTATCGACACCTCCCATCACCGGGTCGATCGACGCCACGGCCGATATGACGTCGGCGACCAAGCCTCCCTCGCACATCGCCGCTACCGCTTGCAGATTGGTGAATGACGGGTCGCGATAGTGCACCCGATAGGGCCGGGTGCCGCCGTCGGAGACCATATGCACACCGAGTTCACCGCGCGGCGATTCCACGGCCACATAACACTGCCCGGCCGGCACGCGGATTCCTTCGGTGACAAGTTTGAAGTGATGGATCAGGCCCTCCATCGACGTGCCCATGATCTTGGCGATGTGCTTGGGGCTGTTACCCAGCCCGTCAGGCCCGAGTGTGAGGTCGGCCGGCCAGGCCAGCTTCTTGTCCTCGATCATCACCGGCCCGGGCTCGAGGCGATCCAGACACTGCTGGACGATCCGCAGGGACTGATTCATTTCTTCGACCCGGATGACGTAGCGGTCGTAACAGTCCGAGTTCTTGCCGGTGATGACGTCGAAGTCGTAGGTCTCATACCCGCAGTACGGTTGCGACTTGCGCAGGTCGTGCGGTAAGCCGGTGGCACGCAGTATCGGCCCGGTGATGCCTAGGGCCATGCACCCGGTCAGGTCCAGGTAGCCGATGCCGCGGGTGCGGGCCTTCCAGATTGCGTTCTCCCGCAACAGGTCTTCGAGTTCGGCCAGTCGGCCGGGCAGCAGCTGGAGAAGCGCGGCCACCCGTTGCTCGCCGTCGTCGGGGAGATCGGCGGCCAGTCCGCCGGGGCGGATATAGGCGTGGTTCATCCGCAGGCCGGTGATGGCCTCGAATACCGTGAGGATCTCCTCGCGCTCCCGAAAACCGAAGAACATCGCACTCATGGCGCCCAGTTCCATACCGCCGGTGGCCAGGGCTACCAGATGGCTGGAGATCCGATTGAGTTCCATCAGCATCACCCG
>DASUGW010000213.1:0-35852 GCA_036273805.1 Mycobacterium sp. | reverse complement strand
CAGCCGAGGCCGACAACATCATCCGCTCGGGTCTGCGGCCGATGGACCCGCTGGCCGCGATCACCGCCGCCATGTGTGACCATCGCGGCGATCCGCTGGTGTACACCGCGGACCGCCGGCGGCTTAAATTATTCCTGTCCGCCGGCCGCGAGCAAGCGCCGATGGGGCAGTCCCACGGTGCCGGTGGCGGACGCAGCCTCGCCGACTACACGAACGCGGAGCCCAGCACAGCCGAGACGGTTCGCACCGAACTGGCTGCGGTGCTGTCCCTCACGGACGCCGAAGCGCTCGACCTTGACGCATCGCTGTTCGACCTCGGCATCGACTCATTGCTTGCGGTGGATCTACGCAAGCGACTCAAGCGGCGACTCGGCCGCACCGCACCGCTGGCGACGCTGCTGGGCGGGGTTACGGGCAGCGAACTCGTCGGCGAACTCGACCAAGAGAAAGTGAAGATCACTGGTGACTGACGTGACCGAGACCGGTACCGCCACCGCGACCTCACTGGAGGACGCCCGACGAGAACTGCTGCGCCGCAGGCTTCTCGAACGGGGTCTGACCGCCTACGCGGATACCGGCGCCGACATGGCCGCCCCGGCTGAACTGTCCGACGGACAACAGCGGATGTGGTTCGTGCATCACGCGGACCCGTCCGGGGCATTGCTGAATGTCTGTGTGTCCTACCGCATCACCGGAGCGGTGGACATTGCCCGGCTGCACGAGGCCGTCGAGGCTGTCGCGCACCGGCACGGTGCACTGCGCACCACCTACCGGACCGACGCCAACGGACAACCGCACCCCGTCGTACACGCCGAACTGGCCCCCGGGTGGGCGGTGCACGACCTGAGCGAGTCGGCCAACACCTCTGCGCAGGCCCGGCAGCTGCGGCTTGAAGTGATCGCGCAACGCGAGTTCGGCAGGTCGTTTGACCTGAGCCAAGACTCGCCCCTGCGTGTCACCGTGATCCGCACCGCCGCGGACGAACTCGTGATGTTGCTGGTGGCCCATCACATCGCCTGGGACGACGGGTCGTGGGAGGTCTTCTTCGCCGACCTCACTGACGCTTACACGGGCAAGGCGCTGGGGCCGCAGACCCATCCGATCTCCGAGGCCGCACCTGCCGACCAACTCCACACCGACCTGGAGTACTGGCGCACGGCCATGGCCGATCCGCCGGAGCCGCTGGAACTTCCCGGCCCCACCGGTTCGGCGGTACCCACCAACTGGCGTTCGGCGATGACCACCCGCAAATTGTCCGCGCAGACCACGGGACGCGTCGCGCGGCTGGCCAGAGAAACCGGCAGCAGCCCGTACATGGTGCTGCTGGCGGCGTTCGGCGCGCTGATCTTCCGCTATACCCACACCGACGACTTTCTGGTCGCCACGCCGGTGGTCAACCGGCCGGCTGATGCGCAGCGCGGCACCGGAAATGGCGGCACCATCGGCTATTACGGCAACACCGTGGCGATGCGGATGCGCCCCGCGCCCCGGCTGACCTTCCGTCAGCTGCTCACCCAGACTCGGGAAACCGCACTGGGCGCCTTCTCGCACCAGCGCATCAACCTCGACGCGGTGGTGCGTGAGATCAATCCGGACCGCCGCCACGGCGCCGAACGGATGACCCGGATCAGCTTCGGATTCCGGGAATCCGACGGTGGCGGCTTCTGCCCACCCGGCGTCCTCTGCAGCAGGGCGGAACTGCGCGGCCACGTCACCCAGCTGCCCCTCGGATTCATGGTCGAGCTCCTCGACGGAGGCGCTGCCGGGGCGCTGGTCGAAGCCGAGTACCTGCTGGAGATCCTCGAACCGGCGCTGGCCGCCCAGCTCCTCGACCATTTCGCAGTGCTGCTCGACGCCGCACTGGACGACCCGGACGCCGAGCTGAGCCGACTCGCGGTCATGGACGACGCCGGCGCGCAGTGGCTACGCACGATGTCCACCGGTGAGCGATTCGACACCGAACCGCGCACGCTGGCCGCGATGATCGAAGCGCAGGTGCAGCGCAGTCCCGACGCGACGGCCGTGATCTACGAAGGCCGCCACTACAGCTACACCGAGATCAACGAGACCGCCAACCGCGTCGCGCACTGGCTCATCCGTCAGGGCATCGGTGCCGAGGACCGGGTGGCGGTGCTGCTGGACAAATCCCCCGAACTGGTGATCACCGCTCTCGGTGTGGCCAAGGCGGGAGCGGTATACCTGCCGGTCGACCCGACCTATCCCCAGGACCGTCTGTCGTTCATCCTCGACGACTGCGACGCCAAACTGGTTGTCCGCGAACCGGTCGCGGGGCTCGATGGCTACCGCACCGACAATCCGGCTCCGTCCGACCTGATCCGTCCCGTCGGTCCAGACAACACCGCCTACCTGATCTACACATCGGGAACCACCGGTCAGCCCAAGGGCGTTCCGGTCCCGCACCGCCCCATCACCGAATACTTCGTATGGTTCAGGGGGGACTACGGCGTCGATGAGAACGACCGGATGTTGCAGGTCGCCTCACCCAGTTTCGACATCTCCATTGCCGAGGTTTTCGGTACCCTGGCCTGCGGCGCCCGCGTCGTCATCCATAAGCCGGGCGGCCTGTCCGACATCGGGTATCTGACCGATCTACTGCGCGACGAGGGCATCACGGCAATGCATTTCGTGCCTTCGCTGCTGGGGCTGTTCCTATCGCTGCCCGGGGTCAACCAGTGGCGCACGCTGCAGCGTGTGCCGATCGGCGGCGAACCGCTGCCCGGCGAAGTGGCCGACAAGTTCCACGCCACCTTCGACGCGATGCTGCACAACTTCTACGGCCCCACCGAAACGGTGGTCAACGCCAGCCGCTTCAAGGTACGAGGCAAGCAAGGTACCCGGATCGTGCCGATCGGCACGCCGAAGATCAACACCACCATGTATCTGCTCGACGATGCGCTGCAACCGGTCCCGGTCGGCGTGATCGGTGAGATCTATATCGGTGGTACGCACGTCGCGCATGGCTACCACCGCCGTCCCGGCCTGACAGCCGAACGGTTCGTCGCGGATCCATACAACCCCGGCAACCGAATGTACCGATCCGGGGATCTGGCCCGGCGCAACGCCGACGGCGATATCGAGTTCGTCGGCCGCGCCGACGAACAGGTCAAGGTTCGCGGTTTCCGCATCGAACTCGGCGACGTGGCTGCGGCGATCTCGGTGGACCCCAGCGTCGGTCAAGCCGTCGTGGTGGTGTCGGATCTGCCGACACTGGGCAAGTGTCTGGTCGCGTACGTGACGCCCAGTGACAGCGGACCGGTAAAGGATCGCGCTTCCGTTGAAGTGGAACGCATCCGGAGCCGCGTCGCAGCGGCGCTGCCGGAATACATGGTGCCGGCCGGATATGTCGTGCTCGACGAGATCCCGATCACCACGCACGGCAAGATCGACCGGCAGGCCTTGCCGCAGCCGGAAATCGAGTCCGCGACCCCCTACCGGCAACCCGGCACTCCGAGCGAGCGTCAGCTCGCCACGCTGTTCGCGGAGCTGCTCGGCCGCGACGCCACCGGGGTCGGGGCCGACGACTCCTTCTTCGATCTGGGCGGGCATTCGCTGCTGGCAACCAAACTCGTTGCCGCGGTGCGCAGCACGTTCGGTGTGGAGATCGGCGTGCGGGAGGTATTCGAGCTCACCACCGTGGCCGCGCTCGCCGCGTTCATCGACGGCCCCGCCGCACGGCCGGCGCGCCCGCCGCTGGTGGCTGCCGGGGGATCGGAAGGATCCGGCGTCCGCGGGCCGGCTCCGCTGTCTTCGGCACAGCTGCGTAGCTGGTTCACCTACCGAGTCGACGGACCCAGCGCGGTCAACAACATCCCGTTCGCTGCCGAACTGCACGGACCGTGCGACCTGGACGCCGCACTGGCCGCGATCGAGGACGTCGTCACCCGGCATGAGATCCTGCGGACAACGTATCGCGAAATCGACGGTGTCCCACATCAAATCGTGCACGAGCCCGCCCGGCTGCCGATCCGGCAGGCGTCCGCGGATCCCGCCGAAAAAGACTGCGACGCGTGGCTGCAGCGCGAACTCGATCACGAACGACTGCAGGTGCTCGACCTGGAAAACGAATGGCCGATCCGGGCAGCCGCGTTCAGCACTCCCGACAAGCATGTGCTGTCCCTGGTCGTGCACCACATCGCCGGCGACCACTGGTCGGCCGGGGTGTTGTTCACCGACCTGGCCACCGCGTACCGGGCGCGGCGGCGTGGCCAGGCACCCGACTGGGCGCCGCTGGCGGTGCAGTACGCGGACTTCGGGGCCTGGCACACCGCGCTGCTCGACGAAAGTGCGGGACTGGCCGGACCGCAGCGTGAATACTGGAAGACCCAGCTGGCTGGGCTACCGACCGAAACCGGGCTGCGACCGGACTTTGCGCGACCCGCCGTCCTGGGCGGGCAGGCGACCGCTGTCGAGTTCCGTATCGACGCAGAGCTGCGGGATCGGCTCGGCGAGCTCGCGCGCGAACTCGCCATCACCGAGTTCATGCTGTTGCAAAGCGCGGTCGCAATCGTGCTGCACAAGGCCGGTAGCGGAACCGACATCCCCATCGGCACCCCGATCGCCGGACGCACGGTGGCCGAGCTCGACCAGCTGATCGGGTTCTTCATCAACATCCTGACGCTGCGCAACGACCTGAGCGGCAACCCCACGCTGCGCGAGGTACTGCTACGCGCCCGCGAGATGGCCCTGGGGGCGTACGCCAACCAGGACCTGCCGTTCGACCAGGTGGTCGACGCGGTCAGTCCGGTGCGCTCGCTGTCGCGGAACCCGTTGTTCCAGGTGGTCGTCCATGTCCGCGACGAACTGCCGGCCGACCAGGTGATCGACGGAGATCCCGGGGAGCCTGACGGCGCAGTGACATTCACCGCACTGGAGCCGACGTTCGACGCCGCCCACGCCGACCTGTCGCTGAACTTCTTTTCCTGCGCGGACGGCTACCGCGGGCACGTCATCTACCGCAACGAGCTGTATCAACCGGCGACGGCGCAGCGGTTCGTCGGTTGGTTGCACCGGGTGATCGAAGCGCTGGCCGACGATCCGGATCGGCGGCTCAGTCAGGTCGATGTCGCCGATCCTGAAGAACGCGGACGCATCTCGGGATGGAGCGCCGGCAGCGTGTACGTGCTGGGTGCTGACCTGCAGCCGGTGGCCGTCGGGATCGCCGGCGATCTGTACCTCGGCGACGGGCCGCTGGGCAGGGCCTGGTTGCCTGACACCGACGCCAACGCCGTGCGACTGGTTGCCAGTCCGCTCGCAGGACAGCAGGGGTCGAGGCTGTACCGAACCGGAGAGCGGGGCCGGTGGGGCACCGATGGCCGACTCGAACTGATGGCCGTCGCCGCAACGGCACCGGCACCGGTACGTGCGCAGGCGGCGAACCGGGACGGACTGCACGAACCGCCCACCACCCCGACCGAACGCGCGCTGGCCGAGATCCTTGCGGTCATCCTGTCGGAGGTGGAGGAGGTCACCGGGCCCGCGGGCATCGGCCGCGACGACGACTTCTTCGCACTCGGCGGAGACAGCATCCTGGCGGTGCAGATGGCCGCCCGGGCCAAGGACAGCGGTCTCAAATTGACCGCGCGGATGGTGTTCGAATACCCCGTGTTGCGCGAGCTGGCCACCGCGGTCGACGCTCGCACGGACTCGAATGCCGTGGTGGGCGCCGAAGACGCCGACGATACCCACCACGCCCCGATGACGGCTTCGGGTCTGTCGGCCGACGAGCTTGCGGGGCTCACCGCGTCGTGGTCGGGATCGGACGGTGGCAATCCGTGACGTCCACCGACGCGCCCGCGCCGGCAGCTTCGGTACCCGCCGACAAACCGGTGATCGAGGATGTGCTCGCGCTGAGTCCACTGCAGCAGGGGCTGTTTTCGATGGCGACGCTGTCCGGCCGCGGCGGCGACTGTCCCGACGGTGAGCCCGCGGCGGATCCCTACGTGATCGCCATGGCCGCCGACATCAGCGGCAGCCTGGACGTGGGACTGCTGAAGCGCTGCGCCGCAATGATGTTCGACCGGCATCCGAACCTGCGGGCCGGATTCCTGCATGGAAACCTCAGCCGCCCGGTGCAGGTGATCCCGAATCGAATCGAGGTTCCCTGGCGGACTGTTCGAGCCGAGGCCGAGCAGGTACCGGTCCTCGAGGACGCCGAGCGCCGCCAACCGTTCGACATCGGCCGGGGCCCGCTGATCCGCTTTCTGCTCATCGAACTGCCGCACGACAACTGGCATCTGGTGATCGTCGCGCACCACATCGTGATCGACGGCTGGTCGCTGCCGCTGTTCATCTCTGAGTTGATCACGCTCTACGGCGCGGGTGGCGACGGTTCGGTGCTGCCGCCAGCGCCCCGGCCATACCGCGACTACATCGGCTGGCTGGCCGGCCGAGACATGGATGCCGGCCGGGATCTGTGGGTCGAGCACCTAGCCGGCCTGGACGGCCCGACGCTGCTGACCCCGGCGCTGGCGGCAACCGCGCCGCCGGCCGGCCTGCCGCAACGTACCGAGGTGCGGCTGGGACGTGACGACACCGCGGCCTTGGCGGACGCCGCCCGGGCGCGTGGTGTCACGCTCAACGCCGTGGTCCAACTGGCCTGGGCGACCGTATTGTCTGCATTCACCGACCGCGGCGACGTCACATTCGGTGTGACGGTGTCAGGCCGCCCCGAACAACTGTCCGGCGTCGAGGCGATGGTCGGCCTGTTCATCAACACCGTGCCGTTACGCGTGCAATTACATCCCGCGGAAACCGCTGGTGCGCAATGCATTGCGCTGCAACGTCAAGCCGCCGAGCTGCGCGAGCACAGCTACCTCAGCCACGCAGAGTTGCGGACGCTGGGTGGCGTCGGCGAATTGTTCGACACCCTGCTGGTCTACGAGAACTTCCCGCCCGGTGACATCGTCGGCAGTGCGGGCTTCACCGCCGGTGGCGCGACCTTCCGGCCGACAGCCCTGGAGAGCCTGTCGCACTTCCCGATCACCGTGGCCGCCCACCTCACCGGGGGTGAACTCACGGTGCTCGTCGAGGTGCTCGACGGCGCTCTTGGAACGGTGCCACCGGTCGAACTCGGAGAACGGGTGATCGAGGTCGCCCAGCGCATCATCGAAGGCTGGGACCGGTCGCTGCGGGCACTTTCGGTGCTGCTGGACACCGAGACGGCCCGGTTGGCGGCGGTGCCCGCAGCCCCGGGCCATCACGGCGCCGCCGGTATCGCCGGGCGCATCGCAGAAGTTGCCGCACGGCAGCCCGATTCGGCCGCGCTGAGTTTCGACGGCGGGCGAATGAGCTACCGCGAACTGCTCGACGACGTGGGCCGGCTGGCCGCGCGGCTGGTTGCGCGCGGTGTGACGGTCGAGGATCCGGTGGCCGTCTGCCTACCGCGCGGGCCGCACTACGTGGTGGCCATGCTCGCCGTGCTCTATGCCGGTGGCGTCATCGTGCCGCTGGACCCTCAGATGCCGGCCGAACGGATCGCCGACATCCTAGAACAGGCCGGCACGACCGGCGCTGCCCCGGTCGTTGTCGACACCGAATTCCTTGCAGGATCAGATTCGGCTGCAGTTGAACAGCATTCGATAACTCCCTGCCATCCGGCACAGGCCGCGTATGCGGTGTTCACCTCCGGCACCACGGGCCGGCCGAAGGGTGTGCTCGGTACGCACGACGCGGTGCTTGCCTACGCCGCGGACCATGTGCGCCGCGTGCTGCGCCCGGCGGCCGATCGGCTCGGGCGCCCGCTGCGGATCGCCCACGCGTGGTCCTTCACCTTCGACGCAGCCTGGCAACCGTTGGCCGGGCTACTTGATGGCCACTGTGTGCACATCATCGGTGACGACGCCCAAACGGATGCCGAGGAATTGGTTGCGGCCATCGAGCATCACGGCATCGACATGATCGACACCACGCCGTCGATGTTCGCCCAGCTGCACCAGGCCGGACTTCTGACAGACGTGCCGCTGACGGTGCTGGCGATGGGGGGCGAGGCCGTGAAATCCTCCACATGGCAATCGATCCGGGATGTGTGCGCACAAACGACGCTCGCCGCGTACAACTGCTACGGGCCCACCGAGACCACCGTCGAGGCCGTCGTCGCCGACCTGACCCAGCACCGCAGCCCGACCATCGGCGCTCCGACCGACACCACCCGTGGCCTGGTCCTCGACTCCTGGTTGCGGCCCGTACCCGACGGTGTGGCGGGGGAGTTGTACCTTGCGGGCGGGCAGCTGACCCGGGGGTATCTGGGCAGGGCAACGGAAACCGCAGCGCGGTTCGTTGCCGACCCGTTCGTTGCCGGCGCGCGCATGTACCGCACGGGCGACGTGGTGCGCCGGCGCCCCGACGGTGGGCTGGACTTCCTGGGCCGCTTCGACGACCAGGTGAAGATCCGCGGCTTCCGCGTGGAACCCGGCGAGATCGCTGCGGTACTCACCGGGCATTCGGGAGTGCACGCCGCGCATGTCGCGGTGCACCGGGAGGGCCGCAGCCCGCGACTGACGGCCTACGTGGCGGTAGGCCACGCCGCCGCAACACCGACGGTGGCCGGCCTGCGTGCTTTCCTCGGCGAGAAATTGCCTCGCTATCTCATGCCGCACCAGATCGTCGTGTTGCCGCAGCTGCCCCTCACCAGCCACGGCAAGATCGACGAAAAGGCCTTGGCTGCAATCGGGTTGGAACACCGTTCGACAGCGGCTGCCGGTCCGGAAACCCCGACCGAGGCCGAATTGGCCGCGGTTCTCGGCGAGGTGCTGGGAATCGACAGCCCGGATGTCACCGCGGACTTCCTGGAGCTGGGCCTGGACAGCATCGTGGCGCTGTCGGTGGTGCAGACGGCGCGCCGCCGCGGCATTGCGCTGCGTGCTCGGCTGATGCGGGACTGCCTGACCATCCGCGAACTGGCCGATGCGCTGGACGCGGACATCGGTAGCGGCCCGCCGGCACAACCGGCTTCCGCTGCCACGGATCCTATGCCGGTGCTGCCGAACGTGCATTGGCTCTATGAGCACGGGGACCCGCGCCGGCTCGCGCAGTCCGAAGCCATCCGGCTGCCCGCTGGTACCACCGGGGATGGTCTGCGGGCCATGCTGACGGCGCTCACATCCGGACATGAGGTGCTGCGGAGCCGTTTGGACCGCGACACCATGACATTGATCCCGGACGCTCCGGCGCCCGAGATGGTCGAGGTGGATGTCACCGGCGACGTGGCCGCCGCGGTCGCCGAATACAGCCGGCGCGGGGTGGAAAGCCTTGATCCGCAACGCGGCCGACTACTCGCGGCGACCTGGCTCAAACCTGTTGGCAGCGCTGCCGAGGATGCCGGAGTGCTGCTGTTGAGCGCACACGTTCTGGCGCTGGATCCGGCGTCGTGGCGCATCGCGCTCGGCGAAGTCGACGCCGCCTGGCATGCGGTGGCGGCTGGGCGCAGGCCCGCGCCGGCCCGGGAGCACACCAGCTACCGGCAGTGGGCAAGCGCGATGGTGCAGCGGGCCCAGACCCTCGACAGCGTCGGGTTCTGGGCGGCGCAACTCGAAGGCGACGACCCGGCCCTGGGAGCCCGTCGGCTCGCACCCGGCAGTGACCGCGCCGCCGATGTGACGGTGAGCTTTTCACCGACCGATCCGGAACTGACGGTGCGGCTGCTGTCACACGCCACACCGATGACCGATCTGCTGGCGATCGCGGCGGCCCGCACCGTTACCGCTTGGCGGCGGAGCCGGGGCCACGACACCCCGGCGCCGCTGCTGGCCTTGGAGACTCACGGCCGCGCCGACGGCTATGCCGGTGCCGCAGCCGAGACGGACACCGGCGAGACCCTGGGGCTGTTCAGCGCCATCTACCCGCTGCGGGTAGACCCTGGCGCGCGCGCATTGCCGATCGACCCCGTCACTGGCGTGGACTACGGACTGCTGCGATACCTGCGCGCCGACACCGCCGAACAGCTGGGCCGCCACCGCGAACCACAGATCCTGCTGAACTACCTGGGCCGCATTCACGTTGGAAGCGACGCCGCAACCCTGCAGCCGGACCGAGCGCTGCTGGCCGGCGTGTCGGGAACACCCGAGCCGAATCTCGCGGTGCGACACGAAATCACCCTCGCCGCAGCCATCGTCGGCGACACGGCGGACGCCCAGCGCGGCGGACCCACCTTGGTCACCCAGTGGCGAACCCTGCCGGGCATCTTCACCGCGCAGGACGTTGAAACGCTGCAGTCGCTGTGGCAGGACGCATTACGAGAGGTGGCGGGATGACCCCCACACTGGCTGTTATCGGAGCCGGACCCAAAGCGGTGGCGGTCGCGGCGAAGGCCGCCGCGCTGCGCAGCATGGGAGTGCCCGCGCCCGACGTGGTTGCAATCGAACGCACCGGTGTCGCCGCGAACTGGACGGTCGCCGGCGGCTGGACCGATGGTGAGCACCGGCTGGGTACCAGCCCGGAGAAGGACGTCGGCTTCCCCTACCGATCGGCGCTGGTAGCCCGGCGCAACGCCGAACTTGACTCGCGGATGATGCGGCACAGCTGGCAGTCCTATCTGGTGGGGACCGGGCAGTTCGCGGAATGGGTCGACCGGGGCCGGCCGGCACCCACGCACCGGCGCTGGGCGAGCTACCTGAACTGGGTGGCCGAGGCGGTCGGGATGTCGGTGATACACGGCGAGGCCGAACGGATTTCGGTATCCGGTGCGCAATGGGTCGTGCAGGTTCAGGAGCCCGAGCGGACCAGCACCCTGCACGCCGATGCCGTGATGGTGACCGGGCCGGGACAGGCCGAACGCTCCCTGCTGCCGGGCAACCCGCGGGTGCTGTCGATTGCTCAGTTCTGGCACCGCGCCGCCGGGCACGACCGCATCACGGCCGAGCGGGTGGCCGTCATCGGCGGGGGAGAGACCGCTGCCGCGATGCTCAATGAGCTTTTCCGGCACCGAGTTTCGACGATCACCGTGATCTCGCCGCAGGTCACCCTGTTCACCCGCGGCGAGAGTTTCTTCGAGAACACCTTGTTCTCCGACCCCACGGACTGGTCGGTGCTGACGCTCGACGAACGCCGTGACGCCATGGCCCGCACCGATCGCGGGGTGTTCTCCGCCCGGGTGCAGGACGCGCTGCTGGCTGACGACCGCATTCGGCATCTACGCGGCCGGGTCGCACACGCGGTCGGCCGGGATAGCAAGATCCGCCTGACGTTGTCGACCAACCGCGGCGGTGAACACGTCGAGACCGTGCACGGATTCGACCTCGTCATCGACGGATCGGGGGCCGACGGCCTGTGGTTCACCGAACTGTTCAGCCAGGAGGCGCTGGATCTGCTGGAGCTCAGCCTCGGCGCCCCGCTGACCTCTGAGGCGCTGCAGGAGTCGATCGACCACGACCTGGCCGTCGCAGATCTGACTCCCAGACTGTTCCTGCCCGGTTTGGCCGGACTCAACCAGGGACCGGGCTTTCCCAACCTGAGTTGCCTGGGTCTGCTGTCGGACCGGGTTCTGGGTGCGGACCTCGCAATCCGTGAACGTCCCGAAGAACACGAATGCGCCACTGCGCCAAGGTCAACGAGGAGAACTGATGAGCACGAATCCATTCGATGATGACAACGGCAGCTTCTACGTCCTGATGAACGACGAGGAGCAGCACAGCCTCTGGCCCGCGTTCGCCGATCTGCCGGCCGGGTGGACGGTGGTGTTCGGCGAGGCCGGGCGGGTGGACTGCCTGGACTACGTCGAGGAGCACTGGAGCGATATCCGCCCGCGCAGCCTTCGCGACGCCCTGCGGTAGAAGTGCTCACCGTTGCCCGTTCGCGGGAAATTGCCGGGGAATGGTCGAGGAAGACCGGGCGGTTGCGCGCTCAGGATTGTGTCACGTCCATGTCGTACACCCGGGCGTGTAGCACCGTGCGGTTGCGCAGTGCGGCGCGCACGGCGCGGTGCAGACCGTCCTCGAGGTAGACGTTGCCGTGCCACTTGACGGCGTGCGGGAACAGATCTCCGTAAAAGGTGGAGTCCTCCGACAGCAGCCGATCGAGCGCGAGCACCGTGGTGGTGGTGACCAATTCGTCGAGGCGGATCTGGCGCGGAGGGATCTGCGACCAGTCGCGGTAGGTGAGCCCGTGATCGGGGTACGGCTTACCCTCCCGAACACCTTTGAAGATCATGGGCCACCTTCCCAGGTATTGCGTCCGGTTTGGGCGCAACACCGTGGATGAGGCTAGTCGAGTCGAGGATCCGCCGAATGACGAGGTGGTGAGGAGCGAGACGAGTTACGTCCAGCGTTGGCCCTGCTCGCCGTAAACTGGAGCGTCTCCAGAATCTTCACTGCGGCCCACGGGCGAAATCGAGGAGGGCAGTCAGGTGAGTAGCGCCGACGACCGTCGTTTCGAAGTGCTGCGCGCCATCGTTGCCGACTTCGTGGCCACCAAGGAGCCGATCGGTTCCAAGAGTCTGGTAGACCGCCACAACCTCGGCGTGTCCAGCGCGACGGTGCGCAACGACATGGCCGTGCTGGAGGCCGAGGGTTACATAACTCAGCCGCACACCAGCTCGGGGCGGATACCCACCGAGAAGGGCTACCGGGAATTCGTCGACCGCCTCGAGATCGTCAAACCGCTGTCGTCCTCCGAGCGCCGCGCGATCCTGGGCTTTCTGGAGTCCGGAGTCGACCTCGATGACGTGCTGCGCCGCGCGGTGCGGCTGCTGGCGCAGCTGACCCGGCAGGTGGCCGTCGTGCAGTACCCGACGTTGTCGGCGTCGACGGTGCGACACCTCGAAGTCGTCGCGGTGACGCCGGCGCGGCTGTTGCTGGTGGTCATCACCGACTCTGGACGGGTCGATCAGCGCATCGTCGAACTCGGCAACACGGTGGATGACGCCGAGCTGACTCACCTTCGTGAACTGCTCAGCTCCGCGCTCGACGGCAAGAAGCTTGCGGTCGCCTCCGTCGCGGTCGCCGACCTCGTCGCGACGCTCGACCACAATGCCGAGATCTCGGCGAACCTGCGTGGCGCCGTCCAGCGGGCCGCCACCGTGCTGCTGGAGACCCTCGTTGAACACCGCGAGGAACGGTTGTTGATGGGCGGGACAGCCAACCTGACGCGCAACACCGCCGACTTCGGCGGGTCGCTGCGCGCGGTGCTTGAGGCCCTCGAGGAGCAGGTGGTGGTGCTCAAGTTGCTGGCCGCTCAGCAGGAGGCCGGCAAGGTCACGGTGCGCATCGGGCATGAGGCGGAGATCGCCTCCGGAGCCGAGCAAATGGCCGGGACGTCGGTCGTGACGACCACGTACGGCACAATAGACACCGTCTACGGCGGCATGGGTGTGCTCGGACCTACTCGAATGGACTATCCGGGAACCATTGCCAGCGTCGCCGCAGTTGCTCGATATATCAGTGAAGTCTTGGGCGCCCGATAGCGCCGAGTTGAGTGTGGGGATTGCACGTGGCACGCGATTATTACGGCCTGCTGGGCGTCAGCCAGGGCGCCAGCGATGCGGAGATCAAGCGCGCCTATCGCAAGCTCGCTCGTGAGCTGCATCCCGACGTCAACCCCGATGAGCAGGCTCAGCACCGCTTCAAAGAGATCTCGACCGCCTACGAAGTGCTCTCGGATCCGGAGAAGCGCCGCATCGTCGACCTCGGTGGCGACCCGTTGGAGAACTCCGGTCTCGGCGGCGGCGCCGGCTTCGGTGGGTTCGGCGGTCTGGGCGATGTGTTCGAGGCATTCTTCGGTGGCGGCACCACGTCGCGCGGTCCGACCGGCCGGGTGCGCCCGGGGTCGGACTCGCTGTTGCGGATGCGCCTGGACCTGACCGAATGCGCCACGGGCGTGACCAAGCAGGTCACCGTCGACACCGCGGTGCTGTGCGACATCTGTCATGGCAAGGGCACCAACGGGGACTCCAGACCGGTGGCGTGTGACACCTGCGGTGGCCGCGGCGAGGTGCAGTCGGTGCAGCGGTCACTGCTCGGCCAGGTGATGACGTCGCGTCCGTGCCCCACCTGTCGCGGCGTCGGCGAGGTGATCCCCGATCCGTGCCACCGCTGCGGCGGCGACGGCCGGGTGCGGGCCCGCCGGGAGATCAGCGTCAAGATTCCGGCCGGTGTGGGCGACGGGATGCGGGTGCGGCTGGCGGCTCAGGGTGAGGTCGGCCCCGGCGGCGGTCCGGCCGGCGACCTCTATGTCGAAGTCCACGAACAACCGCACGACATCTTCGTCCGTGACGGTGACGACCTGCACTGCACGGTCGAGGTGCCGATGGTCGATGCGGCGCTGGGTACCTCGGTGGTCGTCGATGCGATTCTCGACGGCCCCATCGAGGTGACGATTCCGCCGGGCACCCAGCCGGGTGCGGTGATCACGCTGCGCGGACACGGCATGCCGCATCTGCGCACCGGTGTGCGTGGCGACCTGCATTCCCATGTCGACGTCGTCGTCCCGGCCAAGCTGGATCACAAGGACATCGAGTTGCTCCAGGCCGTCAAGGAACACCGGCATCGGGACGTCGCGGAGGTGCGCTCGGTGCACGGCAATGCGGCGCACAACGGCGGTGGCGGTGGCATATTCAGTCGGCTGCGCGAGACGTTCTCAGGCCGCTGAGTCTTGGCTGACGTTGTCTGACCCGCTGTTCTACGTCGACGCGCTGCCGCCGGACGGTGGGCTCGCCGTCGTCGATGGCGACGAAGGTTTCCACGCGGCTTCGGTGCGGCGCATCCGGATTGGCGAGCGGATAGATCTCTCCGACGGTGACGGCACCGTCGCGCACTGCGAGGTGACCGAGTCCGGCAAGGCGACGTTGTCGGCGCGGGTGCTTTCGCGGCGCACGGTCGACGTGCCGGTGCCCGCGGTGACCGTGGTGCAGGCGCTGCCCAAATCCGATCGTTCCGAGCTGGCCATCGAATTGGCGACCGAGGCCGGCGCCGACGCGTTCGTGCCGTGGCAGGCGTCCCGGTGCGTGGCCCGCTGGGATGGCCCCAAGGCCGACAAGGGTTTGCGACGATGGCGTGCGGTGACGCGCTCGGCGGCCCGGCAGTCGCGACGTCCCCACATCCCGACGGTGTCGGACCCGGTGACCACCGCGGAGCTGGTGCGTTGGGTCGCCGAGTCGGTGGCCGACGGCACCCTGGTGCTCGCCCTGCATGAGTCGGCCACCGAACCGTTCGCGGAACATCCTGTGGCACAGGCAAAGTCGTTGACAGTGGTGGTGGGCCCGGAGGGCGGTATCAGCGACGAGGAGGTCGCTGCGCTGACGTCGGCGGGAGCACAAGCGGTGCGGCTGGGGCCCACGGTGCTGCGGACCTCGACGGCCGCCGCCGTTGCTCTCGGGGCGATCGGTGTTCTAACGCCCCGCTGGCGATAGGGGCGGCCTCACCCGTTGCCGGGATTCTCGGAACACGATCGCCGGCGGCCGGTATCTTCTGCCTCACGACCATTGCGGGACGGAAGGAGCGGTCGTGCGACGGATGTCGGCGTGGCTGGGGGCGGGCGTGCTCGCCGCCGGAATGTCGGCGGGCGTGGTTACGGCCGGTGCGGCGAGCGCCGACACTGGGACGGCCGGTTCCGGTGCCGCATCGCCCGGTCCCGCCGCAAAAGCGAACACCCGGGGAGCTGCAGGTCGGGTCCGGGACGGGCGGGCCCCTCAGATCCCAAATGCTGTTGCTCACACGACGCGCAACACTGGGTCGAGCGTGGGCACCCAGAATAAGGGGCGCACCGGCGCCGCGCCGGAAGCCTTGGCGACCGGCGGGGACGACCGCGGACGCCATGTGCTGGCGTGGGGGCGCGTCGAACGCCGCAGCGTACCGGCGGCCGGCGATCCGCAGCCCGCGGACGTGAAGGCCACCGAGCCCGAAACCGTCGGCGCCACGCAGCCCGCCGGCGCAGAACGGGCGGCCGGAGTCCGGGGTGTGGCGGCGGGGAGAGACGGCCTCGCCGAGATGGCGGCAACGGCACCCACCACTGCCGAGAGCGTCACTGCCGCGACCACGAAAACCGGCATCACGACCACCGAGACCGTCACCGCGGCCTCGCTGGCGACCGCGACCGTCTCGGCCCCGCGGCCGACGCTGATCGGGACGATCACCGCCGTCATCTTCGGCGTCTTCACCGCGCTCGAGCGCCTGCTGACCGGGCCGCCGACGGTCCCCGCCGGAAGCAATGTCACGGTGCGCACGTCCTCGCTGGTGGTCGGTGGCATAAGAGTCGCGGCTGACTGGTACTACCCGGCCTCTGACGAGCCACCCCAGCGGATCATCTTCTTGGTGCACGGCTTCTTGGCCATCGGTCCGATGTACAGCACGCTGGCGGCCACCCTCGCCGAGCAGACCGACAGCATCGTCGTCGTGCCGACGTTCTCATCGAACCCGCTGGCGGACGGGGGCATGTGGGTCAACGGCGCCGGAATGGCGAACGCGGTCGCACAGCTGTTCGTCGGGGACCGCAGCGCGCTGAATGCCAGCGCCTTGGCTGCCGGCTTCGCCCAGCAGTACGGACTCGACCCCGCTGACGCGGTGCTGCCGACCCAGTTCGTGCTGGCCGGACATTCGGCGGGCGGTGCACTGGTGTCGGTGGTGAGTGGCCTCTTGGTGGACAACGGCGCCGTTGCCGACCTGGCGGGGGTGTTGCTGCTCGACGCGGTGACCAGCGGAGGGCAGCTGTCGACCGCGCTGACCAAACTGGACGCCTACCAAAAGCAGACCGGTCGCTACGTTCCGGTCCGCGAGATCGGGTCGCCGCGCAATGCGTGGAACTTCATCAGCAACGTGAACGCCGCGCTGTCGAACGCACGTCCGGACCGATTCAACGGGGTCGTGCTGTCCGGCGGCGTGCACACCGACTCAATGGGTGGTGGCAGCGCGATCAGCCAGTTCCTGGTGCACCTGCTCGCTGGATTCCCCACCGCACAGAACAGTCCGGCGCTGCGGGAACTGGCCGTGAGCTGGGTCAAAGACTGGTTCGAAGGCATCACCGACGACGGCGACGACCTGGTGCCCGGATCGAAGATCACCATCGTGACCCCGAAGGGGAACGCCACGGGCACCGTCATCGGAACACCGGTGACCGTGCCGAGTGCCGCTCGGGAAGCCGAACTCGCGGCCTGAGCGCACGGGTTGTGGGTCCGCGACGCCGACGCGCCTTCGCGGCATTGCCGACGACGGTAGACTTGGCGCACCGGTCAGGCCGCCGTGACCGTACAAACGCAGAAGAAAGCAGGCACGAAAGCCCACGTGACGCCACGCGAGACAAACGCCGCGCCCGCAACCCCTGCGGTGCGAAGCAGCCTTGACGTTCCGCCCGACATCGTCGTGAGCCTGCTGGGTTCGGCCGACGAGAACCTGCGTGCACTCGAACGCAGCCTTGCCGCCGACATCCACGTCCGCGGCAACGAAGTCACGTTCTCCGGTACACCCGCCGACGTCGTGCTGGCCGAACGGGTGGTAACCGAACTGATGGCGATCGCCACCGGCGGGCAGACCGTGACGGTCGACACCGTGCGTCACGCCGTGGCGATGCTCAACGGCGAGTCCGGTGAATCGCCGGCCGAGGTCTTGTCCCTGGACATCCTGAGCCGGCGCGGTAAGACCATCCGGCCCAAGACGCTCAACCAGAAGCGCTATGTCGACGCGATCGACGCCCACACCATCGTGTTCGGTATCGGCCCCGCTGGTACCGGCAAGACCTATCTGGCGATGGCCAAGGCGGTGCACGCCCTGCAGACCAAACAGGTCAACCGCATCATCCTGACCCGCCCCGCGGTGGAAGCCGGTGAGCGCCTTGGCTTTCTGCCCGGCACGCTGACCGAGAAGATCGACCCGTACCTGCGCCCGCTCTATGACGCGCTGCACGACATGATGGATCCCGCGGCCATCCCGAACCTGTTGGCCGCCGGCGTGATCGAAGTGGCGCCGTTGGCGTTCATGCGCGGTCGCTCGCTCAACGACGCATTCATCATCCTCGACGAGGCGCAGAACACCACCCCCGAGCAGATGAAGATGTTCCTCACCCGGCTGGGGTTCGGCTCCAAAATCGTTGTTACAGGAGACATCACGCAGGTCGACCTCCCCGGTGGGCAGCGGTCCGGCCTGCGTGCGGCGGTCGACATCCTCGACGGGATCGACGACATTGCGATCTCCGAGCTGACGAGTGCCGACGTGGTGCGGCACCGGCTGGTGTCCGAGATCGTGGATGCCTATGAGCGGGCCGGTGAAAACTCTGGCCCGGTTTCGGGTCTCGGCGGCAACCGGGCGCAGCGGCGCTCGCGGAGGTGAACACGGCCAGATGAGCATCGAAGTCTCCAACGAATCCGGCCTGGACGTCTCCGAAGAGGAACTGATCAGTGTCGCGCGGTTCGTGATCGCGAAGATGGACGTCAACCCGGCTGCGGAGCTGTCCATGGTGCTGCTCGACACCGCTGCCATGGCCGATCTGCATATGCGCTGGATGGACCTGCCCGGGCCCACCGACGTGATGAGCTTCCCGATGGACGAACTCGAGCCGGGGGGCCGCCCGGATGCCTCCGACCCCGGGCCCTCGATGCTGGGCGACATCGTCTTGTGCCCGCAGTTCGCGGCCGAGCAGGCGGAGGCCGCCGGGCACGACGTCGAGCACGAACTGGCGTTGCTGACGGTGCACGGGGTGCTGCATCTGCTGGGCTACGACCACGCCGAGCCCGACGAGGAAAAAGAGATGTTCGGGTTGCAGCGCCGACTGCTCGAAGAGTGGTACGCCGATCAGGCCGCCCTGTACCGCCGCACCCGGCAGACCGAGAAGGATCGCCGGCTGCTGGACAAGACCCGTTTCTTCCATGAGAGCGCCGAACCCGACGATCGGGATGTCGCCGGGCCTCGTGCTCGCGGAACTACACCGCTCGCCGAACCCGACGATCGGTGAACGGACTGGCGCCGCTGCTCGGCGCAATTGCGTTGGTGGGCTTCGGCGGACTCTTCGCGGCGATCGACGCGGCCATCAGCACAGTGTCGATCGCGCGTATCGAGGAGCTGGTGCGTGACGAACGCCCCGGCGCGATCCGGCTGTCCCGCGTCGTCGCGGAGCGCCCGCGTTACATCAACCTCGTCGTCCTGCTGCGAATTGCTTGCGAGACAACCGCAACCGTACTTCTGGCTGCCTCCCTGGTGGAGCACTTCGGTCTGAAGTGGGGACTGTTCGCCGCCGCCGCCATCATGGTGGTGACCAGTTTCGTGGTGATCGGTGTCGGCCCGCGCACCATCGGCCGGCAGAACGCCTACTCCATTGCGCTGGCGTCGGCCGTTCCACTGCATGCCATTTCGGTGCTGCTGACACCGATCAGCCGGTTGCTGATCCTGCTGGGTAATGCGTTGACCCCGGGCCGCGGGTTTCGCAATGGACCGTTCGCCTCCGAGATCGAGCTGCGTGAGGTCGTCGACCTGGCGCAGCAACGCGGTGTGGTGGCCGACGAGGAACGGCGGATGATCCAGTCGGTGTTCGAGCTCGGCGATACTCCGGCCCGCGAGGTGATGGTGCCGCGCACCGAGATGGTGTGGATCGAAAGTGACAAGAACGCCGGGCAGGCGACCTCGCTGGCGGTGCGCAGCGGGCATTCCCGGCTGCCGGTGGTCGGCGAGAACGTCGACGACATCGTCGGCGTGGTCTACCTCAAAGATCTTGTGCAGCAGACGTACTACTCCACCAACGGTGGTCGTGACACCCTGGTCGGGGATCTGATGCGGCCCGCGGTCTTCGTCCCCGATTCCAAGCGTCTCGACGACCTGTTGCGCGAGATGCAGCGCAATCGCAACCACATGGCGCTGCTGGTCGACGAATACGGCGCCATCGCGGGGCTGGTGAGCATCGAGGACGTGATCGAGGAGATCGTCGGTGAGATCGCCGACGAGTACGACGCCGACGAGATCGCACCCATTGAGGTGGTCGAGGATTCCAACGGCGCTCAGGTGTACCGGGTTTCGGCCCGGCTGCCCATCGAGGACCTCGGCGAACTTTATGACGTGGAGTTCGACGACGATCTCGACGTCGACACCGTCGGCGGGTTGCTGGCGCTGGAACTCGGGCGAGTTCCGCTACCCGGCGCCCAGATTCGTACGCACGGGCTGCTGATGCGGGCCGAAGGCGGCCCCGACCATCGTGGCCGGGTGCGCATCGGCACCGTGCTGGTGAGCCCGCAGGAACCAGATACCGAGGAGGGCGACCATGACCACGACTGAGGCTCCGCGCATCGAGTGTGCACACAGATCGGCGGAGCGGGCGAGGTCGCGATCTGAGCGCACACTCGTTGATGCAGGATGTGGGGAGTCACGGTGACCGAATTCCATTCCGGCTTCGTGTGTTTCGTGGGCCGGCCGAACACCGGCAAGTCGACGCTGACGAATGCGCTCGTCGGAACCAAGGTGGCGATCACCTCCAATCGGCCACAGACCACCCGGCACACCATCCGCGGCATCGTGCACCGCGAGGATTTCCAGATCGTGCTCGTCGACACCCCGGGCCTGCACCGGCCGCGCACACTGCTGGGCAAGCGGCTCAACGACTTGGTGCGCGACACCTACTCGGAGGTCGACATCATCGGGTTGTGCATACCCGCCGATGAGGCGATCGGACCCGGTGACCGCTGGATCTATCAGCAGATCCGCGACGTCGCCCCGCGGACCACGTTGATCGTCATCGTCACCAAGATCGACAAGGTGCCCAAGGAGAAGGTGGCGGCCCAACTCGTCGCGGTCAGTGAGGAATTCGGGGCTCACGTCGCGGAGATCGTGCCGGTCTCGGCCGGCACCGGCGAGCAGGTCAGCCTGTTGATCGACGTGCTGGCCTCCCGGCTGCCACCGGGTCCGGCGTTCTATCCCGACGGCGAGCTCACCGATGAGCCCGAGGAAACCCTGATGGCCGAGCTCATCCGGGAGGCGGCGCTGGAAGGTGTGCGCGACGAGCTGCCGCACTCACTGGCGGTCGTCATCGACGACGTCGAGGAACGCGAACGCGGCGAAGACCAGGACCCGTTGATCGACGTGCGCGCGGTGATCTACGTCGAACGCGACAGCCAGAAGGGCATCGTGATCGGCAAGGGCGGCGCCCGGCTGCGCGAGGTCGGCACGTCCGCACGTACTCAGATCGAAAAACTGTTGGGTACCAAGGTGTTCCTGGACTTGAGGGTCAAGGTCGCCAAGAACTGGCAGCGTGACCCCAAACAGCTTGGCCGCCTGGGCTTCTAGCTTCCGCTTACGGGGTCCAACCCGGCACCTGGCCGAACTGGCGCGGCGGTGCCTGCACCGGCGGCGCGCCGTCGCCCTTGCCGTACACCGCGACGACGACGCTGCGGTCGAAGCTGTTCGCCGACCAGACGCCGATGTCGACGTTGGAGCAGTCGGTCATGATCGCTTTGTAATCGGGCCGGTAGTACCACAGGTTCAGCACGTCGAGGTTGTTGATCGCCAGCGCCGGGTTGATCGCGACCGTCTCTGCGACCGCACCGGCATACCCGGCGTTGCGGGCGCGGTCGGCCACCGTCGAGCCGTCCGACCCGATGTCGCCGTCGAGCGCGCGGTTGTTGAGTACGTCGTCGGTCTGCCACTGCGCGGCGAGCCGCAGCTTGGGGTCGATCTTGATCTTCATGTCGTGCGGGCACCCGGCCTGCTGCTGGGCGGTGAAGATGTTGGCCACCACATCGTCGTTGAGCCGTCGATTGTCGGCACGTGCGTTCGGTGGCACCAACCCGGCAAGCACCGTCGAACCGACGAACGCAGCCGCCGCTACCAGGGCCGCGGGGGCCTCGACAGAGAACCTCATGACCAGCGAGATTACGCCAGGCCGCAGGCGGCTCATCTGGGAACCGCGCGAAATGGCCGACCGGGTGTCGATACGAGGGGGCCGTCTCGGCGCGCGTCCCCGGCGGTGTCGCCGCACGATGCCAGACTGGGGGGATGCGGCTGTATCGAGACCGGGCGGTGGTGTGCCGTCAGCACAAGCTCGGGGAGGCCGACCGCATCGTCACGCTGCTGACCCGTGAGCACGGTCTGGTGCGTGCGGTCGCCAAGGGCGTGCGCCGCACCCGCAGCAAGTTCGGCTCCCGGCTGGAACCGTTCGCACACATCGACGTGCAGCTGCACCCGGGCCGCAACCTCGACATCGTCACCCAGGTGGTCTCCATCGATGCGTTCGCCACCGACATCGTCAGCGACTACGGCCGCTACACCTGTGCCTGCGCCATCCTGGAGACCGCTGAACGCCTTGCCGGTGAGGAACGTGCACCGGTACCGGAGCTGCACCGGCTGACCGTCGGCGCGCTGCGCGCGGTGGCCGACGGTTCGCGACCGCGCGAACTGGTCCTCGACGCCTACCTGCTGCGGGCCATGCGGATCGCCGGGTGGGCGCCGTCGTTGACCGAATGTGCCCGCTGCGCCAGTCCCGGGCCGCACCGGGCGTTTCACATCGCCGCGGGCGGCAGTGTGTGCGTGCACTGCCGGCCATCGGGCTCGGCGACTCCGGCGCAGGGGGTGCTGGACTTGATGAGCGCGTTGCACGACGGGGACTGGGAACACGCCGAGTCCGCCCCGGGGAACTACCGCAGTCAGGCAAGTGGGCTGGTGGCCGCGCACCTGCAGTGGCATCTGGAACGCCAGTTGCGCACGTTGCCTCTGGTCGAACGCGGCTATCGGAGTGGCGCTCCGGCCGCCCCTGCCGAAGAACGCGCGGCCCTGATCAGGCAGGATATGGCGCATGGCTTTGAGAGGGAAACGGGGCGAGACCTACCCGCAGCTGCCCCCGGCGCCTGAGGACTATCCGGTATTCCCCGACACGTCGAGCTGGCCCGTGGTGTTTCCCGAGTTACCGGCGCGCACCAACGGCCGGTTCTCCCGGCCGCCACAACACCCGTCCAAGGCGTCGGCCCCGAAGATCCCGGCCGATCAGGTGCCCAACCACGTCGCGGTGGTGATGGACGGCAACGGCCGGTGGGCCAAACAGCGCGGCCTGGCCCGCACCGAGGGACACAAGATGGGCGAGGCCGTGCTCATCGACATCACCTGCGGGGCCATCGAGATCGGCGTCAAACACCTCAGCGTGTACGCCTTCTCCACCGAGAACTGGCAGCGCAGTACCGAAGAGGTGCGCTTCCTGATGGGCTTCAACCGCGAGGTGGTGCGCCGCCGCCGGGAGAACCTGGACATCATGGGCGTGAACATGCGCTGGGTCGGGTCACGGCCGAGGATGTGGCGCAGCGTCATCAAGGAGTTCGACATCGCCGAGGATATGACGGTCGGCAACGACGTCATCACCGTCAACTACTGCGTGAACTATGGCGGCCGGACCGAAATCGCCGAGGCCGCAAAGCAGATCGCGCGGGAGGCGGCCGAGGGCAAGATCAACCCGGAGCGCGTCAGCGAGGCCACCGTCGCGAGACACCTGCACCGGCCCGACATCCCCGACGTCGACCTGTTCATCCGCACGTCGGGGGAGCAGCGGGCAAGCAACTTCATGCTGTGGCAGTCGGCGTATGCGGAGTTCGTGTTCCAGGACAAGTTGTGGCCGGACTACGACCGTCGGGACCTGTGGGCCGCCGTCGAGGAGTACGTGTCCCGGAACCGTCGCTTCGGCCGGGCCTGATGCCGCAGCCGCCGTCGCTGGCCGAGCGCCTGCCCGCCGTTCTCGCCGGGGCGCTGACCATCGTCGAGGAGTCCGACGAGGCGCTGACGGTCAGCCATGGCGGCTTGGTGGCCTCCCTGCGTGTGGTGACCATCGCCGAGGGGCTGGAGTTGGTGGCGCTGACGGCGCCGCTGGCCTGGGATCTGCCGCTGAGCGCGAAGACGCGGGCGCGGGTCGCGGCGCACACCGCCGACACCCTGCTGGGGACCGTCGTCCTGGTGGAGAAGGCGGGTGGCACGAAGACCGCAGACGTGTTGCTGCGGTACAACTTCCCGGCCACCGGGCTGTCCGACGAGGCGCTGCGCACGCTGATCCTGCTGGTGCTTGCCACCGCCGCCGACGTCCGTGCGGATCTGGCACCGTGACGGAACGCGTGCTGCAGATCGTCGCCGCGGTGGTTCTCGACGACGACGGCCGGGTACTGATGGTCCGTAAACGCGGCACCGCGGCCTACATGCAGCCCGGCGGCAAGATCGAAGACGGTGAGGCTGCGCTGGCGGCGCTGGATCGCGAGCTCGTGGAGGAGCTGGGGACGGGGCTGGATCCGGCCAGCGTGCGAGACCTCGGACGCTTTCACGCCCCGGCCGCGAACGAGCCGGGGCATCAGGTCGATGCGCGCCTGTTCGCGGTGGATCTGGTTGCGGCACCGGCGGCTTCGGCCGAGATCGAGGAGATCGTCTGGGTCGACCCGTATGCGCCGGGCGACATCGAGATGGCGCCGCTGACGCGCGACACGGTGCTGACGATCGTGCGCAACGGCGGCCTGGTCAGCTGACTTTCACCGCCGCACACGCTTTGCAGGTACCGAAGATCTCGATGGTGTGGCTGACATCGGAAAAACCGTGTGCGGCAGCAACTTCGGCGGCCCAGGCTTCGACCTCACGACCGGCCACCTCGACGGTGGCACCGCAATTGCGACACACCAGATGATGGTGATGGTCAGGTCCTGAGCAGCGCCGGTAGACGGTTTCGCCGGTGTCGGTGCGCAGTGAGTCGACCACCTCGGCGGTGGCCAGCGTCTGCAGTGTGCGGTACACCGTTGTCAGGCCGATGTTCTCGCCGCGGCGGCGCAGTTCGTCGTGCAATTCCTGCGCCGAGCGGAATTCCTCGAGGCTGTCCAGTAGCTCGGTGATGGCCGCGCGCTGCCGGGTGGCCCGCACGCCGGGTGACGTCACAGTGAATCCTCGCCGGCGTGGGCGACGGCGTCGAGCACGATGTGCGCGAGGTGGTGGTCGACGAGCCGGTAGAGCACCTCGCGACCGCTGCGTTCGCCGGCGACCACCCCTGCCGCCTTGAGAATGCGCAGATGCTGGCTGACCAACGGCTGCGGCACACCCAGGTTGTCGACGAGTTCGTGCACGCAGCGCTGCGACTCGTGCAGTTGCAGGACGATCGCGATCCGCAGGGGAGCGGCCAGGGCGCGCAACAGATCGCCGGCGGCATCGAGGATTTCGCGCGGCGGGTCCGCCAGCACCGTCGTGGCATGGTCGGGATCGGTGTGGGTGCCGGGCATGCGCCAACCTCCCGCCGTTAATGGAAACCGTTTTCACCAGGTTACATGCATGAACCTGCATGTCAACACCGTCGTGGGGGCTGACGCGGGCTCGGGAATCTGGCCACGCCGGACCCGGGCGTCCGGCCAGACGTGGTGGCGCGTTCGTTCAGGAAGGCCCGTCGGTCTCGGCGCCCACTGCGCGGCGGCTAGGCTGTTCGAGATCTGATTCCCCAGTACAGGAGCATTGAGCATCGTGGCGTCCGTCATCGACACCGTCGTCAACCTCGCCAAGCGGCGGGGCCTGGTCTACCAGTCCGGCGAGATCTACGGCGGCACAAAGTCGGCGTGGGACTACGGGCCGCTGGGCGTGGAGCTCAAGGAGAACGTCAAGAAGCAGTGGTGGAAATCGGTCGTGACGTCCCGAGATGATGTTGTGGGCCTGGACAGCTCGATCATCCTGCCGCGCGAGGTGTGGGTGGCGTCCGGCCACGTCGAGGTCTTCAACGACCCGCTGGTCGAGTGCCTGAATTGCCACAAGCGGCACCGGCAGGATCATCTGCAGGAGGCCTACGCCGAGAAGAAGGGCATCTCGGACCCCGAGTCCGTCCCGATGGGCGAGGTCGTCTGCCCCGACTGCGGCACCAAGGGGCAGTGGACCGAGCCGCGCGACTTCAACATGATGCTCAAGACCTACCTCGGCCCGATCGAGTCCGAGGAGGGGTTGCACTACCTGCGGCCCGAGACCGCGCAGGGCATCTTCGTGAACTTCGCCAACGTCGTGACGACGTCGCGCCGCAAACCGCCGTTCGGCATCGGGCAGATCGGCAAGAGCTTCCGTAACGAGATCACCCCGGGCAACTTCATCTTCCGGACCCGCGAGTTCGAGCAGATGGAGATGGAGTTCTTCGTCGAACCGTCGACCGCCCCGGAATGGCATCAGTACTGGATCGACACCCGGCTGCAGTGGTACGTGGATCTGGGCATCAACCGGGACAACCTGCGGCTCTTCGAGCATCCCAAGGAGAAGCTGTCGCACTACTCCGACGGCACCACCGACATCGAGTACAAGTTCGGTTTCGCGGGCAACCCGTGGGGTGAGCTGGAAGGCATCGCGAACCGCACGGACTTCGATTTATCCACGCATGCAAAGCATTCCGGTGTCGACCTGTCCTACTACGACCAGGCCGCCGACACCCGGTACGTGCCGTACGTGATCGAGCCCGCAGCGGGTCTGACCCGCTCGTTCATGGCTTTTCTGGTCGACGCGTACCACGAGGACGAGGCACCGAACGCCAAGGGCGGGGTGGACAAGCGCACGGTGCTGCGGCTGGATCCGCGGCTGGCGCCGGTCAAGGCGGCGGTGCTGCCGCTGTCGCGGCATGCCGACCTGTCGCCGAAGGCCCGGGACCTGGCCGCCGAGCTGAGGCAGTACTGGAACATCGAGTTCGATGACGCCGGTGCGATCGGGCGCCGGTACCGCCGCCAGGACGAGATCGGCACGCCGTTCTGCGTCACGCTGGACTTCGACTCGCTGGACGACCAAGCTGTCACGATCCGCGAGCGCGACGCGATGACCCAGGAGCGCGTTGCCATCTCCGCGGTGAGCGACTACCTGGCGACCCGCCTGAAGGGCAGCTAGCAAGCCACCCCCCTTTTCGCGAGCACCCAACCCCCTTTTCGCGCGACCGGCCGTGTTTGTACGGGGACACGCCGCGTTTTCCGTACAAATGCGGTCGCTCACCCCGGCCTGTCCACAGGCGACCCGGTGCTGACTTTCGTCGGGTGGGTGCCTGCCACACGATGCCGGCGTGGACCTCGATGAACTTCTCGAACGGCAATTCGGCGTAGCGACTTCGGGCCAGCTGCTGGCCATCCTCAGTCGCCGCACCATGGCATCAATGCTGAGGACCGGGGAGTTGTCCCTGGTTTGGCCGGGTGTGTACGGGCGCGGACAAGTCGACGACGAGTTGCGCCTGCGCGGTCTTGATCTGCGCGCCGGTGAACCGGTCGCGCTGTGCCTCGGGACGGCCGCGGCGTTGCATGGATTCGACACCGAGGACACCCGCGGATTGCACATTATCGATCCGGTCGGCCACCATCTCCGAGCGAGTGAAGGGTTGTACCTCCATCGTCGCGAGGGTGCTCCGCTGACGTCGATCGGCGGGCGCAGGGTCACCGAACCCGCTTGGACCGCAATCGAAGTCGCGCGTGAACTGCGTCGACCCAGGGCGTTGGCGACCCTCGACGCAGCGCTGCGAAGCGGCAGCTGCACCTCGGCGCAACTCTGGGCCGCCGCCGAGCAGCAAACGGGACGACGGGGCATTGTCGTGGTGCGTGAACTGATCGACTTGGCCAATGAGCTTGCAGAATCGGCAATGGAAAGCGAAGCGCGCCTCGTGATGACCGACGGCGGGTTGCCCGGACCGGTGCTTCAGTACGAGATCGTCGACCGCCATGGACGGCTGTGGCGGCTGGATTTCGCCTGGCCGGAAGCACGCCTGGCGGTGGAATACGACGGCGTCGACTGGCACAGCGATCCGGATGCATTGCGCCGGGACCGGCAGAAGCGTGCTGCTCTGACGGAAATGGGTTGGATGATGATGTCGATCGTGGCTGACGACGTTCGGCGTACCCCGGATCTCACGGTGCGCCAGATCGAGGGTGCATTGGACCGTCGCGCGGCGTGAGCGTCCGCATTTGTACGCAAAATGCGGCGTGTCCCCGTACAAACACGGCCGCTCGCGCAGTGACTAGAAGCGACCGCCGCCGTAGCTGCGGCCCGAGCCGCCGAAGGACGTGGGGCCGCCTGACCGTGAACCGCCGTATCCGCCGCCGGAGCCTCCGCCCCAACCGCCGCCCCAGCCGCCACCCATCCCGCCGCGCAGCACGTTGCCCAGGATGATGCCGCCGAGCACCGAGCCCATGTCGGACTGCCGGCTGTACTGCGGCGCGTAGGCGGCTTGCGCCCGCCGCACGTCATCGTTGGCCAGCGACTGGGCCTGAGCCGCCAGCGTGGCCGCGCCATTTGCGTGCGCCGTTGCCTCCGCCGGGTTGGAGTCCTTCTTCGCCTGGGCCGCATCCAGTTGGCGGGATGCTTCCGCGAGCCGGGTGCGGGCCTCGGGGCCGATGCTGCCGCGGCGGGTGTCGATGAATTCCGAGACCGCCTTGATCCGCGATTGCGCGGCGAACAGCGCCTGGTCGAGCACCTGGGCCTGCTTCTGGGCCTCCGCGCGCAGCTGGACGACGTTCTCGAGCACCCGGTCCAGATCGGCGTCGGCCTTGGTCAACCGGGTGAAGGTGCCCAGCGGATCGGCACTGCCGTTGGTTCGGGCATCGTTGACGGCCTTCACCGCGGCGTCGCGCGTCGACGTCAGGACGTCGGCTTGCGGCGTGCCGGACTGCTGCAATTGTGTTGCCGCCGAATCGATTCCTTGCTGAATGTCGTCGATTGCGGCGGGCAGCCCGGAGATGGCGCGGTTGATGTCCGTCGCGGCGCTGTCCACCGCGTCCAGCAGAGCGCCGGACTGCTGCAGTGCCCCCTCGGTCGCGCGGACGGTGTCGAACAGTGCGGTCTGATCCTGGGCCGGCGCGCTGATGAGCCCGCGCCCCTTAGTGACGTTCTGGTCGGCGAACGTCAGCCGCTGGCGTGCCTCGTCGATATTGCCGGCAATAGAGGACAGCGCCGTTTCGGCGAACTGCTGGCGCAGCGCGGCGAGCACCTGGGCGGCGGGCTCCAGCCGGGCCGTCAGGGCCACCATCTGCTGGGTCATCGCATCGAGGCGCTCCGGCGCGTTGATCAGCACATTGCGCATCTCGCCGAACGCCTGCTGCTGAGCCTCGAGTTCACGGTCGGCGGCCCCGGCCGAAGTGATCACCTTGGTCAGCAGCTGGCGTCTTTGCAGCAGGGTCTCGGGCACGTCGTCGTCGAGGATCTGGCGGACGTTGAAGGCCTCGGCCAGGGCGGCCTTCGCGTTCGCGACGGCCCTGGCGAACGGCTCCACGCGCGCCGCGCCGAACTCTTCGGTGGCCAGTTCGAGTTCGTTGGTGCTGGTACGCACGGCGTTGTCGACGTCGACGACGATCTGCTTGGACAGTCCGTCGAGCGCCTCGATCGGAACCGCCGCCAACGCCGCAGCATCGGTGGGATCGACCCGTTTGGCCGCTTCCAATTCGGCCTTGTTCCGGCGGTTGCGGCGCCGGCGCGTCCACCACCACAGCAGCAGCGCCGCCACCACCAACACGGCCACGGCGATCCCGACCGCCCGCGCGGAGATGTGTGGCCCACCCGCTTTCGGCGATGCGTTCAGCCCGTTAGCGGCGCCGATCGCCGCGGCTGCCCAGTCGTTGGCCCGCAGCGCCGGCTCGATCTGCTCGCGCCGCACGTTGTCGGTGAGCGTCGACGATCCGCTCGTGACGGAGGTGTCCACGTTGAAGGCGAACGAGCGGTCCTCGGTGGCGATCGCCAGCAGTGCGTCATCGTTACCGAAATCGCTGAGCTTCTCGGTCTGTTGAGACCAGGTCAGCCAGCCGAGGTTGTCGAACGTCTTCACGTAGACCACCCACAGCTTGATGCGGCGGTCGTTGAACAGCCTGTCGATGGCGGCCTGCACGTCGCGCTGCTGCGAACCCGTCAGCACGCCGGCCTTGTCGGTGACCTGATCCTGCACCCGGAAAGGGGGTTCGGCGGTGGCCGGCGGCGCACCGAGGGCCGACCCGAGCAGGCCGATGACGGCCGCCGCGAACAGGACACACAGGCGAACCGCCGCATGACGCATACGCATGGCTGCCAATCTAGTAGGGCCCCCGCCGTGGCCGACCGTGAATAGTCACCGTGTGCTGGCAGACTGTGCCCCGGTGAGTACGAATCAGGTTGCGGCATATTCGGTGGAGGACCAGGAACGGCAGGTGCGTGAGGCACCCAAGACGGCCGGGATCCTGGGCAGCGACACCGAGCGTCGCAGTGATTTCGCCCGCGACCGTGCGCGGGTGCTGCACTGCGCTGCGCTGCGACGGCTGGCCGACAAGACCCAGGTGGTCGGCCCTCGCGAGAGTGAAACCCCGCGCACCCGGCTGACGCACTCCTTGGAGGTCGCCCAGATCGGCCGCGGCATGGCGCTGGGCCTGGGCTGCGATCCGGATCTGGTCGACCTCGCAGGTCTGGCCCACGACATCGGTCACCCGCCGTACGGGCACAACGGCGAACGGGCTCTCAACCAGATAGCCCAGGACCACGGCGGGTTCGAGGGCAACGCGCAGAACTTTCGGATCCTCACCCGTCTGGAACCGAAAGTTGTTGACAGTGAAGGTCATTCGGCGGGACTGAACCTGACTCGGGCGGCGCTGGACGCCGTCACCAAATACCCCTGGCCACGTGAACCGGACCGCTCCGGACCCACCAAGTTCGGTTTCTACCCCGACGACATGCCGGGCGCGCTGTGGATGCGTGCGGGTGCGCCGTCGGCGTGGCCGTGTCTGGAAGCCCAGGTGATGGACTGGGCCGACGACGTGGCCTACTCGGTGCACGACGTCGAGGACGGCGTCATCTCCGGACGCATCGACCTGCGGGTGCTGGCCGACGACAACGCCGCTGCGACGCTGGCCAAACTCGGCAGCGGCTCGCACGGTGCCGACTACGACGACCTGCTGGCCGCAGCCCAGCGGCTGTCCCGACTGCCGGTGGTCGAAGCGGTCGGCAAATACGACGGCACGCTGGCGGCATCGGTAGCGCTCAAACGGCTCACCAGCGAGCTGGTCGGCCGGTTCGCCAACGCTGCGGTCGTGGCCACCCGCGCCGAAGCCGGCCCCGGCCCGTTGCGGCGCTATCTGGCCGACCTCGCGGTACCTCCGGTGGTGCGCGCCGAGGTGGCGGTGCTCAAGACGTTGGCACTGCAGTTCATCATGAGCGACCCGATGCACCTGCAGATCCAGGCCGAGCAACGGGCCCGCATCCATGTGGTCGCCGAGGGCATGCTGGCCGGTGCGCCAGCCACACTGGACCCGCTCTTCGCGCCGTCGTTCGCGACCGCGGGCGACGACGGCGCCCGGCTGCGGGTGGTGATCGACCAGATCGCGTCGTTCACCGAGGCCCGGCTCGAACGTTTCCTGGCCTCGCTGCAGAGTTGATGTGTTGACGTGTTTTCCCAGGACAGAACGTCCGCACCGCAACGTTCGGCAATGTCGCCCAACCGCCTACACTGACCCCCATGGCCGCCGGCAGGATCCCCGATCGCGACATCGCGGCCATTCGTGAACGGGTTCGCATCGAAGATGTCGTCGGTGATTACGTGCAACTGCGCCGGGCCGGGGCCGACTCGCTGAAGGGCCTCTGCCCGTTCCACGACGAGAAGTCGCCCTCGTTTCACGTGCGGCCCAACCACGGGCATTTCCACTGCTTCGGCTGCGGTGAGGGCGGCGACGTCTATGCCTTCATCCAGAAGATCGAGCACATCACCTTCGTGGAGGCCGTCGAACTGCTCGCTGACCGCATCGGCCACACGGTCACCTACACCGGCGCTGCGGCCACCAACGTACAGCGGGACCGCGGCAGCCGTAGCCGGCTGATCGCGGCGAATGCAGCCGCGCAGGAGTTCTACGCTGCTGCCCTGGAGTCCGACGAGGCCGCCGCGGCCCGAAAGTACCTGACCGAGCGCAACTTCGACTCCGCCGCGGCCAAGCTGTTCGGCTGCGGATACGCGCCGTCGGGCTGGGACAGTCTGACGAAGTACCTGCTGCGCAAGGGTTTCGAGTTCAAGGAGTTGGAGGCCGCGGGCCTGTCGCGGCAAGGCAAGCGCGGCCCGATCGACCGTTTCATGCGCCGGCTGCTGTGGCCGATCCGCGGGGCGGCGGGGGAGGTGATCGGGTTCGGTGCGCGTCGGCTGTTCGACGACGACCCGATGACCGCGAAGTACGTCAACACCCCGGAAACGGTGCTGTACAAGAAGTCTCACGTGCTATTCGGTATCGACCTGGCCAAGCGCGACATCGTCAAGGGGCATCAGGCCGTCGTCGTCGAGGGCTACACCGACGTGATGGCGATGCACCTGGCCGGCGTCACCACCGCGGTGGCTTCCTGCGGCACTGCGTTCGGCGATGAGCACCTGGCGATGCTGCGCCGGCTCATGATGGACGACAACTTTTTCCGCGGCGAGCTGATCTACGTCTTCGACGGCGATGCGGCCGGAAAAGCCGCGGCGCTCAAGGCATTCGAGGGCGAGCAGAACTTGGCCGGGCAGTCGTTCGTGGCGGTGGCCGCCGACGGCATGGACCCGTGCGATCTGCGGCTGGCGCAGGGTGACGGCGCGCTGCGCGACCTGGTGGCCCGGCGCAGTCCGCTGTTCGAATTCGCCATCCGCACCGCACTTTCCGAGATCGACCTGGACACCGCTGAGGGCCGGGTCTCCGCACTGCGCCGTTGCGTGCCGATGGTCGCGAAGATCAAAGACCCGACGCTGCGCGACGAATACGCACGCCAGCTGGCGGGCTGGGTCGGCTGGGACGACGTTGCGCAGGTGCTGCGGCGGGTGCGCGAAACCGCCAAGGGGCAGCCGGCGGGCCGGTCGTCGTCTCGCGGGGCCGCGTCGGCAAAGGCGATGATTCCCGGGGCGGTCGCCGCACGCCGGCCCGACCCCCGCGATCCCACGCTGTGGCCGCAGCGCGAGGCGCTCAAGGCCGCCCTGCAGTACCCGGGGTTGTCTGGTCCGGTGTTCGACGCATTGAGCGCTGACAGCTTCACCCATGCCGGGTACGCCGCCATCAGCGCCGCGGTCGCCGCGGCGGGTGGCACCGCGACGGGGTTGTCTGGGGCGCAGTGGATCGATGCGGTGCGTCAGCGACTGACCGACCCGACGGACGCCGCGCTGGTTAACGAGCTCGGCGTGGAAGCCATCAAGGTCGAGGACGACGAGAAGTTGCCGCGCTATGTCTCCGGGGTGCTGGCCCGCCTGCAGGAGGTGGCGGTCGGCCGGCAGGTGGCAGAGGTCAAATCGCGGTTGCAGCGAATGTCGCCGGTAGAGCAGGGTGACGCGTACCACGCGCTGTTCGGCGACCTGATCGCCTTGGAGACCTACCGTAAAAGCCTGTTGGTGCAGGCCAGCGGCGACGACGTGAACGCCTGAGTTGATGCACAACCCTCGATAGGCGGCTACCCTGGGCTGATGGCATCCAGCAAGTTGCTCCGAGGTCTGGTTATCGGCGCGTTCGCGGCGGTCGCCGCGGCCGTTCCCGTCTACGCCGAGCTGAGCGCCCCTGCGGCCACTCCACAGGCCGGCGGGCAGTGCCTGGCCTGGCTGGGCTCTCGGGTCGACGGCCAGTGCATCGGGCAGGCCTATGACAACGGCTCGGGTTCGTTCAACATCGGCACGCCCTCGGTGGGTTTCGCGCCTAACAACAACGGTGGTGGCTCAAGTCTCGGCATCAGCACCGCGCCGCTGTTCCCGGGTTACACCATCAACCAGTCGGTCACGCCGTAGCGGCTACGTGGCCGTCGGCGGCGTGGTGTGAGTGAAGCCTGGCCGCCTGAGCAGCCGATTCCGTGGTGCGGCCCCGGGTACGCTAGAGTCATCCCTCGGTCCGCCGACTCCGGTTTGCGGCAAGCGGTCCCCTGTAGCTCAATTGGCAGAGCTCCCGACTGTTAATCGGGCGGTTGATGGTTCGAGTCCATCCGGGGGAGCAGAGAAGATATTCGGAGGAGCCCAGTGATCCGTTTCGTCGTCGTCCTGGGGGTCGGCTACGTGATGGGAACCAAGGCCGGCCGGCAGCGCTATGAGCAGATCGCCGGCACCGCTCGGGCGCTGACGCAAAGCCCCGCCGCCAAATCATTGATCGATGCAGGCCGGCGCAAGCTGGCGGACAAGGTGTCGCCGGATCCGAAGCTCACCGAACTGACCGTCATCGAGGCCGACGACACCAGGTAGGCCGACGCCGCCGCCGGAAGGTATTGAGTGGTCCCCACATTATGGGCGCGACGACTCTGTTCACCGCCACGAGAATGGGTTACCGTTTTCTCGGGTTGAGCATGCAGCCCGGGTCATGGTCCCGGCTGATAGTCGAGGCCGTTTCTCCGTAAGTTCGAGGGCGAATCCAATCATGACTGCTTCATTCTCCGGCTCATCACCACCACCACCCCTACCGTCACACAGGCATTCGGCGGGACCTACGTTGGTCGTAACACGACGTCGAGGGGTCGTCGTTTTGCGTGTTCTCGGCGAGGTCGACGCGTTCAATGCCGATCGCCTGCTGGCGCTACTCACCCAATTCGCCCGGCGCGACTGCGCGTCGGTCGTCGATATGAGCGGGGTGCGTTTCTGCGGCGTCGCGGCGGTGCAGATGCTGTGCGCAATGCAGCAACACTGCGAGGCCGAGGGGGCCCGGTGGGCTCTGGTGGTCGGGGCGCTGGTGGGCCGGTTGTTGCAACTGTGCCCAGTGGACGAGGCCCTGCCGATCGAAGCATCGGTCGACGCGGCGCTCGAGCGAGTCCGGCGCGCCGGCGAGATCGCCCGGTACCTGCAGCTTGTGCAGGCGACGCCGCCGGACTGACACACCGGACGAACGTACCGGCGAGCGGAGTAACGACATCGAAACCGGCGCCGGGTGGTGTGCTGTCGGCCAAACCAGGTGCGGCGCAACGGCATAGCCATCACCGAAGGCATCGAAGCGGGAACTCGGCGCCGGAGTTGGCGTTCACCGTGGGTTACCCGAGGCTCAGGTCTCGGGCAGATGCTCGGGATGCAGCATCTCCGCGTAGCGCAGCTGCTCGGGGATGCCGAAACCGTCCACCAGGTCTTCGGCGTGGGGGCGTAGCAGTTTGCAACGGTCGTTGATGCCGCGGGTGACGGCCTTGGCGCGCTCGGTGGACAGGAAACGATGCTCGATGAACCAGGCTTTGTCGTCCTCGATCACGTTCAGCGCGTAGAGATCACACAGCATGCCCAGGATCTCACGTGCGGCTTCGTCGGTGCACGCGTCGATTCCGGCGACGAACGCCTCCAGGATGATCCGGTCGATGTGTGCGCTCGCGGCGTGCAGCACGTGGTCCTGCACCGCGTTGAACGCGTCGAACGCACTCATCTCCTTGGCCTTGCCCTGCAGTCGGCGGGCCACCGAGGAGATCATGTACTCCTCGCGGTCCTCGAACATCTTGACCTGGGTGCCGCGGTTGAACAGGCTGCCCTCCTCCTCGTTGTCCTGACGGGAATCGAGGATGGTCTGGATGATCGTCTCGGCCGAGGTGCGCTTGAGCACCCGCTCCCCTGCGAAGTTTGCGGCAAAACGCACCCACTCGACCGGGCTCATGCCCTTGATGTCGTCGGCGTAGGCGGTCAGCAGTTCCTTGGCCACCAGCTGGGTCAGCACGTGGTTGTCACCCTCGAATGTGGTGAACACATCCGTGTCGGCCTTGAGCGCGATCAGGCGGTTCTCGGCCAGATAGCCCGCGCCGCCGCAGGCTTCGCGGGCTTCTTGGATCGCTCGGGTGGCGTGCCAGGTGTTGGCGACCTTCAGGCCCGCCGCCCGCGATTCCAGCTCGCGCTGTTCCTCGGGGTCGGGATCGTCGGCGGTCTGCAGGTCGTGGGTTTTGGCCACCAGTTCGTTCTGGGCGAATTGCAGGGCATAAGACTTGGCGATCAGCGGCAGCAGGCGGCGCTGGTGCACCAGGTAGTCCATGATGACAATCTCTTTGCCGGTGTCTGGATCGTCGAACTGCTTGCGCTGCAACGCATATCGGGTGGCA
>DASUGW010000212.1:0-27407 GCA_036273805.1 Mycobacterium sp. | reverse complement strand
TCTCGTCGGCGGCCCGTGGGTGTGGCAGCGCTGGGCGCCGGCGTCACCGTGGGGCGTACCACCCGTGTCGGTCATGGTGCTGGGTTGGGTGGTGTTGGCCCTAGTCGTCGGCATCTCACTGGCCCGCAAACGGCGCCTGGGCCCGGTGTGGCTGGTCGCGTTGGGGTATGCCGTGGCCTGCCAGATTCCGATCTACCTGATGCGCTCGTCACGGTTCACGGCGCTGGAGCTGGCCCAGACACTGCGGTACCTGCCCGATCTCGTGGTGGTGCTCGCCCTGTTGGCGGCGGTTGGTCTGTGTGCGCCCAACCGTGCCGCCGCAGGCTGGTTGGACGCGTCCCGGGCGCGGACCGTGGTGACGACGGCGGTGACGCTCGCGTTCGTGGCCTCGAGCCTGTATTCCACGGCCACATTCCTGACCAGCTGGCAGGACAATCCGACGAAGCCGTATCTGCAGAACACCCGGGCAGCTCTGGCGCAGGCACGCACCGAATCGAGCGCGCCCCTGCTGGATCAGGAGGTCGATCCGCTGATCCTGCAGCGGGTGGCCTGGCCGCAGAACCTGGCCAGCCACATGTTCGCGTTGATCAGTGAACGGCCTGAATTCGATTCGGCGACAACCAATTTGCGCATGCTGGACATGTCCGGACGGCTGCTGGGTGCCAAGGTGACCTGGGTGCGCACCATCCGTCCCGGGCCAACCCCGAACTGCGGCTACCTGGCGCAGCCCGATGTCCCGGTGCGGATGCCACTCGACGGGCCGCTGTTGCCTTCGGAGTGGACCGCGGAGATCAACTATCTGGCCAACAGCGACGGATCGATGTCATTGGCGCTCAACGAGGGCCCCGCCTCGAAGGTGCCCGTCCACCCCGGGCTCAATCGGGTGTACGTGCGCCTTTCGGGTGCTGGCGACGCGATCACGGTGAACGCGAAGACTGCGGCGCTGTCGGTGTGCCTGGCTTCCGGGCCGGTGGGATACCTGGCGCCGGCCGATCCACCGCGCGGCTGACTTCTGCCGGTTTCGCTCGCGCGGCGGCGCTGTGGGAAAATAGTTCGCATGTCTAACTTGCGTGACGAAGGCTTGCGGGTGTTCCGGGAAATGCTGCCGGGCACCCTTCCCGACGGCGACGTCGACTTCGGCGGCGGCTTCGCTCCCGAACTGATGGATATCGGCGTGGAGAGCGTGTTCGGCCGACTGTGGTCACGCGACGGCCTCTCCCGCCGGGACCGCAGCCTGGTGACACTGGGCATCCTGATGGCACTGCGGGCCGAAGAGGAGATGGAATCCCACTTCCGGATCGCCAAGCAGAACGGCCTGACCGACGACGAACTCGCCGAGGTCATCTACCACGCCACGGGCTACGCCGGGTTCCCGGCCGGCAACACCGCCAAGGCCGCCGCCGTCCGCGCTTTCGCGGATCAGAAGAAGAAGTAGTACCCGCCGTCCCCGAGCTCGGATTGCGTGGTGGCCGAGGCCCAGCGGACCCTGTTCGGGCGGTAGATGCTGGTAGATGGAGCCGCCTGGGGGAATCGAACCCCCGACCTATTCATTACGAGTGAATCGCTCTACCGACTGAGCTAAGGCGGCGTGCCCCTTGCAGCGACGTGCAGCGCCGGGCGCAGCAGAGTCTACGGCAGCGGTAGCGGCGTGCCCAAACCGACGTTTTGGCGAGGCCCACTCGAAGAAATCCGCCGAAACGGCGGTTTCGGCGTTCAGTCGCGTGGGGACTTCAGGGCCTGGCCGACGGTGGCCACCATGGCGTCCACCGCGAACTTCGGTTTCACGTTGACAGCGAGGGCCTCGCGGCAATCCAGCACCGCCTCGATACACCGCAGCAGCCGCTCAGGGCTGGCGTGCGCAGCCAGCGCGGCCACGTTGTCGGTCATGTCCGGATGGTTCGCCGTCACGGTCTGTGCCTTCGCGGAAACCACCAGCGCGTCGCGGAAGTAGGTGGCCAGGTCGATCAGGGCCCGGTCGAGGGCATCCCGTGACGCCCGGGTCTGCCGCGACTTCTGGCGTTTCTCAAGGTCTTTCATGGCGCCGGCTGCCCCGCGCATCGCGCCCGCCGTGCCCTTGCCGGTGCCACCCGCCCCCAGCGCAGTACGCAGTTCCTCGGTCTCGGCCTCATTGCGGTCCTCGGTCAGGGCCCGGGACTCGGCCTCCGCCGCCGCCACCAACTCCTCGGCGGCGGCATACGTCCGCGACGGCGTGGCAGCATCACGGGCCAGCCCGAGCGCCTGCTTGCGCCGCTGCCGGGCCTCGGGGTCGGTGGCCAGCCGTCGTGCCCGGCCGACGTGGCCGCCACTGACCGACGCCGCCCACCGCGCCTCCTCCGCGCCGAGCCCGTCGGAGTCCACCAGCACCTGCGCGATGGCCTCCGCCGACGGCGTCACCAAGGCCACATGCCGGCACCGGGAACGCAGGGTGATCGCAATGTCCTCGGGATCGACCGACGGCGCGCACAACAAGAACACCGTCGCGGCCGGCGGTTCCTCGACGACTTTGAGCAAGGCGTTGGCCGCCCCCTCGGTGAGCCGGTCGGCATCCTCGATCACGACGACCTGCCAGCGCCCGGTGCTGGGACGCCGTGACGCGGTCTGCACGATCGCGCGCATCTCGTCGACGCCGATCGACAGGCCTTCCGGCACCACCCGGCGGACATCACCGTGCGTCCCCGCCATGGTGGTGGTGCAGGCGTGGCACTCCCCACACCCGGGCACCCCGTCCGAGGTGCACTGCAGCGCGGCAGCAAAACAGAGCGCGGCCACCGAGCGCCCCGAACCGGGCGGACCGGTGATCAACCACGCGTGTGTCATGCTTCCGCCGACCGCAGCACTGTGAGTCGCATCACTACGCGCGGCCTCAGCCGCGGCAACCAGCTCGGCCTCGACGGCCTGTTGGCCCACTAATCGCGCGAAAACCCCGGACATCACCTGCAGACTAACCGGTCACGCCGACACGCCGACCGGACGAACGCCGGTGGACCTGCTCATATGGTTCGGAATTGGTCAGTGCCGACCGATACGGTTGTCGGGTGAGCACCGCGCCGGCCAAACCCGGACGAATCAAGGGATTCGTCAACTGGGTGGTGCGCACCCCGTGGCCGGTGTTCGCACTGGGCATGCTGCAGGCCGACATCATCGGTGCCCTGTTCGTGCTCGGCTTCCTGCGCTTTGGGCTGCCACCGGAGGATCGGGTCCAACTCCAGGATCTGCCGGCGCTGAACCTCGTCATCTTCCTGGGCTACCTGATCGTGTCCTTCACCCTCGGTGCGTGCGTCAGTTTGTGGCTGCTGGTACCCGTGCTGCGCTGGCAGCGCGATGACGGCAAGCTGGCCGACACCGACCCGGCGGAAACCGCGCTGGCCCGCACCCGCGCCCTGCGGATGCCGATCTACCGCACACTGATCAGCAGTACCAACTGGCTCATCGGTGGCGTGGTGTTCATCGCCGCCAGCTGGCCCGTCGCCAGCCGTGCGGCGCCGGTCATGGCGGTCGCCACGGCGCTGGGCGCCACCGCGACGTCGATCATTGGCTACCTACAGTCCGAACGAGTGCTGCGCCCGGTCGCGGTGAGAGCGCTGCGCGGCGGGGTGCCCGAACACTTCCACACCCCGGGCGTGATCCTGCGCCAGGTGCTGACGTGGGTCCTGTCGACCGGCGTTCCGGTGCTTGCCATCGTGCTTGCCGTGGTGGCCAGCAAGGTCTCCATCCTGCATGCCTCGGCAGACCAGCTGTTCACCCCGATCCTGCTGCTGGCGCTGGCCGCACTGGTCATCGGCCTGTCGGGCACGGTGCTGGCCGCCATGTCGATCGCCGACCCGCTGCGCCAGCTGCGCTGGGCACTAGGCGAGGTGCAGCGCGGCAACTACAACGCACACATGCAGATCTATGACGCCAGCGAGTTGGGCCTGCTGCAGGCGGGGTTCAACGACATGGTGCGCGATCTGTCCGAACGACAACGGCTGCGCGACCTGTTCGGCCGCTACGTCGGTGAGGACGTGGCCCGGCGGGCCCTGGAGCGCGGCACCGAACTGGGCGGCCAGGAGCGCGACGTCGCGGTGCTGTTCGTCGACCTCGTCGGCTCCACGCAGCTGGCCTCCACGCGGCCTCCCGGCGAGGTCGTCAACCTGCTCAACGAGTTCTTCCGGGTGGTGGTCGAATGCGTCGGCCGCCACGGCGGATTCGTCAACAAGTTCCAGGGCGACGCCGCGCTGGCCATCTTCGGCGCGCCCATCGAGCACCCGAACGCCTCCGGCGCCGCTCTGGCCGCCGCGCGGGAACTGCACGACGAACTGCTGCCGGTGCTCGGTGACGCCGAATTCGGCATCGGTGTCTCGGCGGGCCGTGCGATCGCCGGGCATATCGGCGCGCAGGCCCGGTTCGAGTACACGGTGATCGGCGATCCGGTCAACGAGGCGGCCAGACTGACCGAGCTCGCCAAGCTCGAGCCCGGACACGTCCTGGCATCGGCTAAAGCGGTCAGCGATGCGGTGGATTCCGAAGCGCTGGCGTGGGATGTCGGCGCGATCGTGAAACTACGCGGTCGCGTGCAGCCAACCCAGCTGGCACGTCCGGTCCATCTCGCGGTACACAGCGACGTCGCCGCGCAGAACTAAGTGCTCAGGCCTTCTTCGCTGCGGCCTTCTTGGCAGCCTTTTTGGCGGGCGCCTTCTTGACGGCCTTGCGGGTGGCCTTCTTCACCGGCCCACGCGCGCGGCGGTCGGCCAGCAGTTCGGACGCCCGTTCGTCGGTGATCGACAGCACGTCGTCGCCCTTGCGCAGGCTCGCATTGGTCTCACCGTCGGTGACGTACGGACCGAACCGGCCGTCCTTGATCACCATCGGCTGACCCGACGCCGGGTCGGTTCCCAGTTCCCGCAGGGGCGGAGCCGCAGCCGACTGGCGGCCACGACGTTTCGGCTCGGCGTAAATCTTGAGCGCCTCGTCGAGGGTGACCGAGAAGATCTGATCCTCGGTGGCCAGCGAGCGAGAATCGGTGCCACGCTTCAGGTATGGCCCGTAACGGCCATTCTGCGCGGTGATCTCTTCACCGTTACCGGGGTCGACGCCGACCACTCGGGGCAGCGACAGCAGCTTGAGCGCATCCTCGAGGGTGACGGTCTGCAGGTCCATGCTCCGCAGCAGCGACCCGGTGCGCGGCTTGGGCCCCGTCGGCTTCTTGGTCTTCTTGGCACCGCTGCCGGCCTCGCCGTCATCCGGCGGTTCCGGGAGCACCTCGGTCACGTATGGGCCGTAGCGACCGTCCTTGGCGACGATCTCGTGCCCGGTAGCCGGATCGACGCCGAGGCTGCGGCCCTCTTGCGGTGTGGCGAAGAGGGTTTCGGCCAGCTCAAGGGTCAGCTCGTCGGGGGTCAGTTCGTCGTTGAGGTTGGCCCGCTGCGGTTTGAGCGCCCCGTCAGCGGAGTCCGGATCGGGGATCATCCGTTCCAGATACGGCCCGTTGCGGCCCACCCGGACGTGTATGGGACGGCCCGCCTCGTCGTCAAACAGCTTGATCGAGTTGACTTCTCGGGCGTCGATGCCCTCGAGGTTTCCGCCGACGAGCTGTTTCAGCCCACCGGAGCGTGCGATCGAACCCTCGACGCCGTGCTCACCGCCGAAGTAGAAGTTGTTGAGCCAGTTGGTCCGGCCCTCAAGTCCCGCGGCGATCGCGTCGAGTTCGTCCTCCATGGCAGCGGTGAAGTCATAGTCGACCAGCCGCGCGAAATGCTGCTCCAACAAGCCGATCACCGCGAACGCCACCCAGGACGGCACCAGCGCGCTGCCCTTCTTGTAGACGTAGCCGCGGTCCTGAATGGTCTTGATGATCGACGAGTACGTCGACGGCCGGCCGATCCCCAGTTCTTCCAGGGCCTTGATCAGCGACGCCTCGGTATAACGCGCAGGCGGATTCGTCGAGTGGCCGTCCGGAGTCAGTTCGTTGGCGGTCAGCCGCTGGCCCTGCCGGAGGTTGGGCAGCCGGCTCTCGGCGTCGTCCGCCTCGCCCCCGGCGAGTTCGTCGACGGTCTCGACGTAGGCCTTCAGGAAGCCCGCGAAGGTGATGGTCCGACCGCTGGCGGCGAAGGTCACCTGCTGACCGGAACTCGCCTGGCCGCTGATTCGCAGACTCAGCGTGGTACCGCGGGCGTCGGCCATCTGCGAGGCCACGGTGCGCTGCCAGATCAGCTCGTAAAGGCGGAACTCGTCGTTGTCCAGTTCCCGGCGCACAGCGTCAGGGGTCGCGAAGGTATCACCGGCGGGCCGGATCGCCTCGTGCGCCTCCTGCGCGTTCTTCACCTTGCGGGTGTACTGACGCGGCGACGGGTGCACGTATTCCGGGCCGTAGAGCTGCCCGGCCTGGGTGCGCGCGGCGTTGATCGCCGACTCCGACAGCGTGGTCGAGTCGGTACGCATGTAGGTGATGTAGCCGTTCTCGTACAGGCGCTGCGCCAGGCTCATCGTGCGCTCCGAGGAGAACCGCAGTTTGCGGCCCGCCTCCTGCTGCAGCGTCGAGGTCATGAACGGCGGATACGGTCGACGGGTGTACGGCTTCTCCTCAACCGAGGCGACGCTGAGGTCAGACCCGCGCAGCCCGGTGACCAGCGCGCCCGCACTGGTCTCATCGAGAACCACCACTTCGCCCGGCTTGCGCAGGCCGCCGAGCGAGTCGAAGTCGCGCCCCGTGGCGACCCGCAGGCCGTCCACATTGACCAGCCGTGCGGTGAACACCGGCGGGGCGGCGTTGGGATCGGAGACGCTGGCATCGAGATCGGCGACGATGTCCCAGTAGTCGGCGCTGCGGAAGGCCATCCGCTCGCGCTCGCGCTGCACGATGATCCGCGTGGCCACCGACTGCACCCGGCCCGCCGAGAGCTTCGGCGCCACCTTCTTCCACAGCACCGGCGACACTTCGTAGCCGTAGAGGCGGTCCAGGATCCGGCGGGTCTCCTGCGCGTCGACCAGGTTGTTGTCCAGATCACGCGGATTTTCGGCAGCGGCCAGGATGGCTGGCTCGGTGATCTCGTGGAACACCATGCGCTTGACCGGCACGCGCGGTTTGAGGGTCTCCAGCAGATGCCAGGCGATGGCCTCGCCCTCACGGTCACCGTCAGTGGCCAGATAGAGCTCGTCGACGTCCTTCAGGAGGCCTTTGAGCTCGGTCACTGTGCTCTTCTTGTCAGGACTGACGATGTAGAGCGGTTCGAAGCCTTCGTCGACGTTGACGCCCAGCCGGGCCCATGGTTCCGACTTGTACTTGGCCGGCACGTCCGCGGCGGCCCGTGGCAGGTCACGGATGTGCCCACGGGAGGATTCGACGATGTAGTCACGACCGAGGTAGCCCGCGATCTTGCGCGCCTTGGTCGGCGACTCGACTATGACGAGTCGCCGGATCCGACCGTTTTTGCCCCCACCGTTTGGGCGGTCATCATCAGCCACCTGCGCTTACGCTCCTACTTCTATCTGCCACATCCGGGTCGACCCGTCGAGCAACTGCCAATTTTGCATTGTGGATCGCTCGACGCAAACCGGTTCGCCAAGGAACACCTATCAAACATGTGGCCAAGATGCCTCGGCTTCTCGATCGTCGGGAGGTTCTCCCACGTTCTCTACCAGGCGAGACAGCCTCCGGCGACCGCTTATCCGCAGCGCCGGACGGGTGCCGCGGGTTCCGATCAAAGTCGGGGCGATCCCGACGCGCATCAGCGCGGACGCCAGCGGCGAATGCGTGTCCGGGGCGTGCGGGTCGAGGCCGAGCAGGTATTTGTCGCCGTCGGGGCTGCCCGCGGCCAGAACCCATGCCCGCAGCTCGCGCGCACCGGGCAGCCACTGCGGCGGCACCGTTTTGACCGCGCCGCGGGTCCACGCCGCCGCCATATCGACCAACCGCGAATCCACCGCGGTGCGCACCAGCGGGGTGTTCTCGTCGGTGCGGGTGATCTCCGGATCCAGCCCACAACCGGCGATCATCTCGGCCAGCGCCGTGGCCCGCCACGGCTGATCGACCACCACCGACAGTCGGGCACCGGCGCCGACTGCACTCACCACCGAGACGATCTGGCCGGCTGCCGCAAGCAGCCCCGTCAGATCGGATACCGCAGGCGGCACCGACTCGGCGGAGAAGAAGGACAGCTGGCTCACGCACTCGACAGTAAGTCAGACGAAACACCCCGGGCGGTAAGAACCGCCCGGGGTGTTTACGTCAGTGCTACTTCCTCAGACCGCGCGAACGCCGGTAGCCTGCGGCCCCTTGGGGCTCTGGCCGACCTCGAACTCGACGCGCTGGTTCTCTTCCAGGGTGCGGAAGCCCGACCCCTGGATCTCCGTGTAGTGGACGAAAACGTCGGCGGAACCGTCCTCGGGGGCGATGAAACCAAAGCCCTTTTCCGCGTTGAACCACTTCACAGTTCCCTGTGGCATCTTTCGATCTTTCCTAACTTTGTACTTCGGGTGCGATACACCACCATTCGGTGTACCGGGCCCGTTGTCGACCGCACATCCTTCGCAGGAACCGCGACCGCAACGTCGATCCTGCGAAAGCGCTTTGACACCACACAGAAGCTGCGACCACCCTTATCCAATCATGTTCAGGCCGTTCGCGACAGTCACGTTGCAATCCTCAACAAAGTGTTCACTTTTATGACGGCGAGTTTCGGCAATGAATTACTCGCAACGGCGATGGCAGGAATTGACGCCGACGATAATCCCGTGCGTCACATCGCCGAACTCCCGCCACGCACCGCCACGGTCGCGGACTGGCCGAAATGGGCTGGTCAGGACGTAATTTCGGCGTTCACCAGCAGCGGAGTCGCCGCACCATGGTCGCATCAGCGCCAGGCTGCAGATCTCGCGCACGGCGGAATACATGTCGTAGTGGCCACCGGCACAGCGTCGGGAAAATCACTGGCCTATCAATTGCCAATTCTGGCCACATTGGCCGACGATCCACGCGCCCGCGCGCTCTACCTCGCTCCGACTAAAGCCTTGGGCCACGATCAACTCCGGGCGGCGCACACGTTGACCGCGGCGACACCGCGACTGGGGGGCGTGGCACCGACCGCCTATGACGGCGACAGCTCCACCGAGGCCCGGCGCTTCGCCCGGGAACGCTCCCGCTGGGTGTTCTCCAATCCGGACATGATTCACCTGTCGATGCTGCGCAACCACGCCCGCTGGGCGGTGTTCCTGCGCGGCCTGCGCTATGTCGTGGTCGACGAATGTCATTACTACCGTGGGATCTTCGGATCCAACGTGGCGATGGTGCTGCGACGGCTGCTCCGCCTGGCGGCGCGCTACGGCGCAACACCGACGGTGGTGTTCGCCAGCGCCACCACCGCTTCCCCCGGCGAGACCGCCGCCGAGCTGATCGGCCAGAGCGTCGCAGAGGTGGTCGCCGACGGATCACCGCAGGGCGCGCGCACGGTGGCGTTGTGGGAACCCGCGCTGCGCACGGACATTTCCGGTGAGAACGGCGCACCCGTGCGGCGCAGCGCGGGCTCCGACGCAGCCCGGCTGATGGCCGACCTGGTTGCCGAAGGTGCGCGCACCCTGACCTTCGTGCGGTCGCGCCGCGGGGCGGAGCTGACGGCCCTGGGCGCGCGGGCGCGTCTCGCCGAGATCGCACCGGAGCTCACCGACACCATCGCGTCCTATCGCGCCGGTTACCTGGCCGAGGACCGGCGGGAGCTGGAAGCAGCGCTGGCCGAGGGCCGGCTGCGCGGCATGGCCACGACCAACGCGCTGGAGCTTGGCATCGACATCGCCGGTCTGGATGCCGTCGTGCTCGCGGGCTTCCCGGGTACCGTCGCGTCGTTCTGGCAACAGGCCGGACGTTCGGGCCGGCGCGGTCAGGGCGCGCTGGTGGTACTCGTCGCCCGCGACGATCCCCTGGACACCTATCTGGTGCACCACCCCGATGCCTTGCTCGGCAAGCCGATCGAACGTGTCGTCATCGATCCGACCAATCCGTTCGTGGCCGGCCCGCAACTGCTTTGCGCGGCAACCGAACTACCCGTGACCGAGGCCGAAGTCCGTGAATGGAACGCCGTCGACGTCGTGGCCTCCCTGGTCGACGACGGTCTGCTGCGCAAGCGCGCGCAGCACTACTACCCGGCCCCCGGCGTCGATCCCCATGCGGCAGTGGACATCCGCGGTGGAATCGGCGGTCACATCGCGATCCTGGAAAGCGACACCGGGCGACTCCTCGGCGGGGTCGGTGCGGCGCAGGCGCCGGCGACGGTACACCCGGGCGCGGTGTATCTGCATCAGGGCGAAACCTATGTCGTCGACGCCCTGGACTTCGAGGATGCGGTCGCCTTCGTGCACGCCGAAGATCCGGGTTACTCCACGCATGCCCGTGAGATCACCGACATCACCGTGACGGGACCAGGCGAACGCCACGTTCACGGCGACGTCACCGTCGGACTGGTTCCGGTCGAAGTGACGAACACCGTGGTGGGCTACCTGCGTCGCCGGCTCACCGGTGAGGTCATCGACTTCGTCGAGCTCGAACTGCCGTCACGCACCTTGCCGACGGTGGCGGCGATTTACACGATCGAACCGGAACTGCTGGCGCGCAATGGAATCGATCTGCTTCGCATACCCGGTGCGCTGCACGCCGCCGAGCATGCGGCCATTGGTCTGCTGCCGCTGGTCGCCAGCTGTGACCGCGGCGATATCGGCGGGCTGTCGACGGCCATCGGCCCGGATGGGTTGCCGACGGTCTTCGTCTACGACGGGCATCCGGGCGGGGCCGGGTTCGCGGAACGCGGGTTCCGTCAAATCACCACGTGGCTGGAGGCGACCGCCGCGGCCATCACCGTCTGTGAGTGCGCGAGCGGCTGCCCGTCCTGTGTGCAGTCGCCGAAGTGCGGCAATGGCAACGATCCGCTCGACAAGGCGGGCGCGATCGCCGTGCTGCACACCGTGCTCACAGCATTGCGGTGACGGTCTGCGCGTCATGGCGAGACGGGTCCGGCCCGTGCGCCGGCCCGTGCCGGGCCGAGGCGCCAACGGCCCAATTGCACCGTGACGTCCACGGTGACCACGAGGTCCAGCGCCTCGCGCTCGCATCCCGTCAGCGCGGCATGCATGGACCGAACCAGATCGCGAGCCCGCGTGCACGCCGCTTCTGCACCCGCCGGTAAGGCGGCTGCGCCCGCCAACGCGGCCAGGTCGGCACCGGCCTGAGCCCGGTGGCGGCCCAGCACGGCCACACCGACGGACCCCAGGCCCAGGCAGACGACCAGTAAGGCAGCGAGCACGAAAACCCCGGCGACAGTGGCCGATCCCCGCTCACCGGCTGGCGGACGACTCGACCGCCGAGACCGCCTCGGCCCGCAGTCGCACGCCCGGTATCGATGTGTGTTCCACCGTGACCTCAGCGACCACGAAGGCTCCGTCGACGCGTAGCCGCAGGAGTGCGCCGCGTGGGGCGGTCGCGTGCACCACCGCGGTGGCCCCGCCCTGGTCACCGCGTGCAGCCAGTCGGGCCGCCTCCCGTGCGGCGTCCACACAGCGGACCTGCCCGACGATCGCGGCGAGGCCGCCCAGGCACAGCACCAGCACCGTGAGCAGCGTGGCGATCGCCAACGCGGCCTCCACGGTGCTGGCCCCCGCATCGCCGCTCAGACACTGGTGTTCAGCGCGCGGCTGATGATCCCGGTGAGCGCCCCGACGATCGAATCCCCCGTCACCACTCCGTAGAGAATGGCACCGAACGCCGCGGCCGCGATAGTTCCGATCGCGTATTCGACGGTGGACATTCCCGATTCGTCGGCCGCCAACTCCACCAGCCGGCCCCGCAAGCGTCGAACAATGTTCTGCACCACTATTTTTCCTTTCATCACGCATTTCACAACAACCCCGATCCGAAGACCTTGGAGGCCAGGCCGGCCACCACCGGCAGCACACCCAGACACACGAATGCCGGCAGGAAGCACACCCCGAGTGGCCCGGCGATGACGACGGACGCCCGTTCGGCCGCAGCGTTCGCGGCGTGGCCGGCCCGCGTTCTGGCGGTGGTGGCCAACTCGGTGACACCGTCGGCCAACGCCGCACCGGATGCCGCGGAGCGCCGCGCGAGCCGCAGCAATGCCAAGTGCTGTTCGTCGGGCGCGCTCGGCGAATCATCCGGCATGGACCAGGCTTTCGTCGGATCAGCCCCCAGCGCGAGCAGATCGGCGGCGCGGCGCAGCAGAGCCGAAAGGGCGGGCGGGGCAGCGGGGGCACTGGCGCGCGCCGCCGCGGAGACCGCCATGCCGGCATTCAGACAAACCGCGAAGATGTCGAGCGCCGCGGCACCGGCAAGCGGGTCGCTGTCCGGCCGCGGGCCAGCGGCACCGACGAGAGATCCAGTCGCTCGGTCCGCACATCCGGCGCGCCGGCGGGCGATCTGTGGGCCTGCCCGCAGCAGTACCGCGAGCGCCAGCGCCAGTGCGGCCACGGTCATCAACGCACCGCCGTGGCGGTGATCCGGTCGGCCCACCACAGACCGGCGCACACGAATACAGTTCCGGCCAGCAGCAGGTATCCGCCGAACCCACCGCCGAGCAGGAACCGTACGGGCCCGGCGCCCACAAGTTCACCGAGCCCGATGCCGAGGACCGGCAACGCGGCCAGGATCGACGCGGTCGCTCGCGCACCCGCCATGCCTGCCTGCAGTTGATCCGAGAAGCGTTGCCGTTCAACAATATCCACATGCGCGGCCCGCACCAGTACACCGATGGCCAGGCCGTTGTCGGCGGCGAGCTGCCAGGCGAGTGCCAATCGTTCCCAGTGGGCGGTCAGCGAAGACCGCGCTCCCACTGCCCGCAGTCCCGCGGGTACATCCGCACCGAGTTCGGCACGCGCCGCCACCGCGGCCAAAGCGGCGCCGACCGGTCCCGGCGTATCCGCTGCCGCGACGGTGAACGCCTGCACCGGATGCGCCCCTACCCGGAGTTCGGCGCCCAGCACGTCCAGTGCTGCCGTCATCGCGGCACCTTCCAGTGCGGCACGCGTGCGGCGGGCGCGCGCGCGAAAGCGCAGTGCGGCCATCCCGACCGCCAGCGCACCGGCTGCCAACGTGGTCCACCGCATGACACCCAAGCCGGTCGCGATACCGGCAACCCCGATCGCTGCGGCGGCCCCCAGCACCAGCACCCCTCGCCGCCCGCGGTGGCCGCGGTCGCCCCGTGGCAGCACACGATGGCGCGGCGAGCCCGGGGTGAGCACGAGAGCTGCAGCCAACAGCGTTGCAGCCCAGGCGATGCCGTTCACCACGCGCTCCTGCTCTCGATGAGGCGGGCTAGCTCTCCGGCTCCCGCGCATTGGCCGACACCGGACCGCCAGGCAGGTACGGCCCGACAGGTTTGCGTCTCGTCCGGACGCGACAACACCGCGATCTCGCACAGCCGCCGGCGGCCGATACGGTCACGGCCGACGTGCAGCAGCACGTGAACCGCGGCGGTCAGTTGGGCGTGCAGCGCGGCCCGGTCCAGCCCGCCGAGCGCGCCGAGAGCCTCCAGCCGTGCCGGAACCTCAGCGGTGCTGTTGGCGTGCACGGTGCCGGCGCCGCCGTCATGGCCAGTGTTGAGCGCAGCCAGCAGATCCACCACCTCGGCGCCGCGGACCTCGCCGACAACGATGCGGTCGGGCCGCATGCGCAGCGCCTGACGGACCAGCTGCCGAACGGTGACTTCGCCCGCGCCTTCCACATTCGCGGAGCGGGCCGCCAGGGTGACCAGGTGAGGGTGCGGTGGGGCCAGTTCGGCGGCATCTTCCACACAGATGATGCGTTCACTGCCGGGCACCGCCCCGAGCAGGGCCGACAGCAGCGTGGTCTTGCCAGTCCCGGTGCCGCCGGACACCAGGAACGACAGTCGAGCGTCGACGATGCCGCGCAAGAGCACCGCGGCGTCCGGATCGATGGCACCGCCCGCGATCAGGGCGCCGAGGTCCTGGGTGGCAGGCCGCAGAACACGAAGCGAGATGCAGGTGCCGGCAACGGCGACGGGCGGCAGGATGGCGTGCAGCCGGACCATGTGCCTACCGGCCCCGACGTCGGTGAGCAGTGCGTCGACCCAGGGCTGCGCGTCATCGAGACGGCGGCCGGCCGATAGTGCGAGCCGCTGCGCCAGCCGCCGCACCGCGGCCTCGTCGGCGAACCGAACGGCGCTGCGGTGCAAGGCTGTTCCGTCATCGACCCACACCCCGTCGGGAGCCGTCACCAGGATGTCGGTGAGGCCGCCGACCGACAACAACGGCTCCAGGGCGCCGAGTCCGGTCAGTTCGGTCTGCAGTACACGCAGGTTCGCCAGCACATCGGTGTCCCCGAGCACACCCCCGGATTCGGCCCGGATCGCCTGAGCCACCAGGTCGGGGCGCAGCGGACCGGTTTCGGTCGCCAACCGTTCGCGTACACGGTCGATCAGCGTCTCGCTCATCCGGCACCGACGACCCGGCCGGCGGGATGCAGACGCATGACACCGAGCACGTCTGCCGCCGCCGCAGCCAGCGGGGAGCGGCGAGTCAGGCGCAGACCACCACGCTCGAGACGCTCGGCCACCATGGGTTCGGGACGCATCGCCGCCAACAACGGCAGCCCGACACTGTCGGCGACATCGGAGGCCCGAAGCCCGCCGGGCGCCGGCCCACGCACGACAAGTCCGGCGCTGGGGTTCAGCGCGGCGACGGCATTCGCGGTGGCGGCGGTGGCCGCGGCGGACCGGACGTCACAGCAGCTCACAAGCACCAGCAGGTCGGCGGAGGCAATTGCCGCCTCGGTGACCTCGGAAATGTGCCTCGGCAGATCGCACACCACCGTCACGCCCGCCCGGCGCCCGGCGTCGACGACGGCACCGACCGCGCTCACCGCGAGCTGCTGCGGAAGACGATTCCCCGACAAGACGCTCACACCGCGGCACCGCGGCAACGCGTCACGAACCGCGGGCCACTCCAGGCGACCGCCCCGCACGGCGATATCCGGCCACCGCAATCCTGCCGCGGTTTCCACCCCAACCAGCAAGTCGATTCCGCCGCCCCAGGTATCAAGGTCAGCCAGTAGTCCGGGACCGCTCGAGAGCGCGAGCGCGGCGGAGAACAACGATGCGCCGGCGCCGCCCCGTCCGCCGAGAACAGCGATCACGGCCCCATGCCCGGAGTCGCCGGCGACGTCCCCGACAGACGCCAGCGCGGCCACCAGGTCCGCGGACTGCGCGGGCAGCGTGTAGACCCCTGATGCACCGATCGCAATGGCGGCCTGGAACGTCGCAGTGCACGGCCTGTCGGTATCTTCGGCACTCACCAGAAACACCGCTGACCTCCGCGGTAGCCCTCTGGATGCACAGTTGCGGGCGCTGAACTCATCGAGGACCACGGCCCCGGAAGACTGCCAGGCGTTCGCTTTGGGAACTTTGCCGCCGGCCAGCTGCACGACGCCCAGATCTGCCGCTGCGGCGACCCGTTCAACCTCGTCGCGAAGGCCCGGTTCGGATAGCAGAGCCAAGATTGCGGCGCGTGTTTTCACACCTTCACAGTCCGGGCCAAGCGGGATGCGGACCAGCCGCAGAATGAGACTCTGTGGATGCGCCAGCAACTGTGGAGAACGATCCTGGCAACGTTCGGGGAAACCGGGTGCAGATATGGGACGACCCCCGCCAGGGGGGGAGGAGGCGAGGGTCGTCGTGTATCAACCCCGGGGGGTCGGGCTGATACACACCCAGCCGAAGCCGGGCAATTCCCACTATACACATGACTGCGCGGCGTAACGCAAGTCTGCGAATGTCATACGTCACCGGATCGCAACAAAGAATTGCAGTCTTTGTCACGTGGCTTGAACTGCCATTTTGAACAGAATCCCGATTTGTGTCACAAAGGCCGTCACACTGGCCCCCTATTGTGGGGTCGTGACCGCTGCGCACCGCCATACCACGTCGCCCGTCGTGGCGCACGACGTAACCCTGGACGTCCACCCGTTTCGCACTGCAGCCTTCTTCGATCTCGACAAGACCGTCATCGCAAAATCCAGCACCCTCATTTTCAGCAAACCTTTTTTCGCCCAGGGTCTGCTCACCCGGCGGGGAGTCCTGAAGTCCGCCTACGCGCAGTTCCTGTTCTTGATGTCCGGCGCAGATCACGACCAGATGGACCGCCTGCGTTCCCACGTCACCAACATGTGCACCGGCTGGGATGTCGAGCAGGTCAAGACGATCGTCAACGAGACGCTGCATGAGATCGTCGACCCCCTGATCTTCGCCGAGGCCGCACAGCTGATTGCCGACCACAAGCGCTGTGGGCGCGACATTGTCGTGGTCTCGGCCTCCGGCGAGGAGGTCGTGGCGCCCATCGCCCGGGCGCTGGGCGCCACCCATGCGATGGCCACGCGGATGGTTGTCGCGGACGGCAGATACACCGGCGAGGTCGCGTTCTACTGCTACGGCGATGGCAAGGTCCAGGCCATCCACGAGCTGGCGGAACGCGAGGGCTATCCGCTGGAACACTGCTACGCGTATTCGGATTCGATCACCGATCTGCCCATGCTGGAGGCGGTCGGACACCCCAGCGTGGTCAACCCGGACAAGCTCCTGCGGCGGGAAGCCACCAGCCGGGATTGGCCGGTCCTGACGTTCACCAGACCGGTGTCGCTGCGCGACCGAATCCCCGGTGCGTCAGCCGCCGCAGTCGTGACGACGGCCGCCGCCGGCGTCAGCGCGGTGGCCGCCGGAGCGCTGGCCTACTCGTTGCTGAGACGCTTCGTCCTGCGTTGACCGAGGTCGCAATAACGATCCGGATTCACCCCTTGATGTGACCGGGGTCACGTAGTACAAAGGAACTCACGGAAGCCCGGTAAGGCCAAGGTCGACCCGGAAGAGAAGGGTTCGACCTCCCTGACCCGGCTGCCCAGCACGGATCACGGTACCCACGCGGAGTCATAGCCGCGATAATGGCAGAAGCGTTGTGGGCCTGCGTGATTGCGAAACGCGAACGGAAATCGGAAGCCCTTTGGGTGGGGCCGCAGCCGAGACGCACCGCAAAACCGCCGAGGCCATCCCACACAACCCACGATGCACGCATGGTAACCGCAGATCCGTGCTAGCGGGCGGCGCGCCGAAGCGATGGGAATCGCTTCGGAACGCCGCCCACTTCGCGTCTGCGTACTAGACCCCTTGCCCCGCTTGTTTTTTCGCACCGGCCTGATCTTTGGCGTCGGCAATGGACAACGCCTCACGTGCACCGTCCTGCAGTGCCCGGCAGTGCCACACCAGCCAGGTGGTAAGTCCGTCTTCGGTACCGGCGGCGAAGCCCTCGGCCGCTGCGCGGTAGTCGGCGGCGCGGCGCATCCAGTGCACCTCAGGCACCCCCAGCCCATGCGGGTCCAATCCGGTCGCGATGGTTACCAGCCGGCTGAGGCCGCGAGCCACGACACCGTCGGCACTGCCGAACGCCGACAGGGCCAGCAGTTCGCCGTGCGCCACCGCCGAAAGAATCGGTGCCGGTGCGCTCGAACCCCCGGTCACCAGCCGTGACAGCAGATCCAGCCGCGCCGACACCTCCGGATTCAGGCGCGGCCGTCCCAGCTGCTGCTCATCGACCAGGTCGGCGGCGGCCAGCGAGTGCAGACGAGCCAGAGCCTGCAGCGGGGCCCGCCGCCAGACCGCGACGATGCTCGTCGCACCACCCTCCAGTGCCTGTGCCACCCGCAGGGCACCTGCGAATATCGGGTCGCTGGCCGAATCCTCATCGAGTTGTAGGGTGCCGCCGTCAAGGACCGAGGACGCACGCGCGGCCCGCAACGCGGACTCGGCGGCAGTCACCTGCCAGCCGCGCAGATTGGCGCGGTGGCGGTGTGCGCGGCCGAGGGCGTCACGGGCATGCTCGGCGGCCTCGGCAACTCCGGGGAGGTCGAGTAACGGCGCGAGCGGGTCAGTCACGGCGGCCCACCCTACCTGGAATTGCGGCCAACAGCGCACGGGTGTACTCGGTTCGCGGAGCGTCGAAGACCTCTTCGACAGTCCCCGATTCGATCACCCGTCCCGCCCGCATCACCAGCACCTCGTCGGCAATCTGCCGGACGACACCCAGATCGTGACTGATGAAGACGTACGACAACCCCAGCCGTGCCTGCAGATCGACCAGCAATTGCAAGATCTGCGCCTGCACGATGACATCCAGAGCCGAAACCGCCTCGTCGAGCACCAACAACTCCGGGCGCAGCACCAGGGCGCGGGCGATCGCGACCCGCTGGCGCTGGCCGCCGGAGAGTTCCCGCGGCCGGCGTGCCAGCATCGTCTGCGGCAGCCCCACATCGTCGAGCAATTCACGCACCAGACGCTGCCGCGCGCCACGATCCCCGACGCGGTGCACGCGCAGCGGCTCCTCGATCAGCCGGGACACCGAGAACATCGGGTCCAGGCTGCTGTACGGGTTCTGGAATACCGGCTGCACCCGCCCGCGGAAGCTCAGTCGCCGCTGGTGGTCGCGGTCGCGCGACAACGCCGCCACGTCAACGCCCCCGACGGTGACGCTGCCCGCGGTCGGTTTGGCCAGACCAAGCATCAGCCTGGCCAACGTCGACTTTCCCGAACCGGACTCGCCCACGATCGCCATCGTGGAGCCCCGGCGCACACGAAAAGACACTGCGTCGAGCGCGGTGAATTCCGAATGCCGCCAACCATTTCCGCTGGGAACCCGGTACACCTTGGTCAGGTTGTCGGCCACCACTATCGGCTCACCCGATGCCGGAGTCACTGTCGCAACACGGTGACCGCGGGCCTGCACCGCGGGCGCGGATGCCACCAAACGCTGGGTGTACTCATGCTCTGGTGTACTGAAAATCCGTTGCGCCGGTCCGGATTCCACCACCCGGCCGGCTCGCATGACGACGACCTGCGCAGCCCGTTGCGCCGCCAGCCCCAGATCGTGGGTGATCAGTAGCACCGCGGTGCCGCGTTCTGCCGCCATCGCCTGCAGATGGTCGAGCACCTGCCGCTGCACGGTGACGTCGAGCGCCGACGTCGGCTCGTCGGCGATCAGCAGTCGCGGGTTACCCGCAAGCCCGATCGCAATCAGTGCCCGCTGGCACATGCCGCCGGACATTTGGTGCGGGTATCGCCGCACCTGCGCCGGCGGGTCCGGCATGCCGACCTCGTCGAGCAGTCGCAGAGCTTGTGCGCGAGCCTCTGATCGGCCACGAATACCGTGTGCGCGCAACGCTTCCCGCACCTGGAAGCCGACCTTCCACACCGGGTTCAGGTTGGTCATCGGGTCCTGCGGCACGTAGCCGATCCCCCGGCTGATCTCCCGGCCGCCACGCGTACTGAGGCCGGCGATATCGGTGCCGCCGAACACGATGCGCCCCGCGGTGATCCGCCCACCGGCCGGGAGCAGCCCGAGCACCGCTGCCGCAGTCGTCGTCTTACCCGACCCCGACTCGCCCACAATCGCAACCGTCTGCCCCGGATGCACGGTCAGGCTCAGGTCGGACACCACCGGGGCGTCGCCGCCGAAGCACACCGTCAGGCCCTCGACGATCAGCACGGGATCGCTCATCGGCGCCGGCCATCGAGCGCATCGCGCAAGGCGTCGCCCATCAGCATGAACGCCAGGACTGTGACCGCCAGCGCGCCCGCGGGATAGAAGAGCACCAGCGAGCCGGCTCGTAACCGGCTCTGGGCCGTGTTGATGTCGCCGCCCCAGGACACCATCGATGACGGCAGTCCCACGCCGAGGTAGGACATCGTGGCCTCGGTGACGATGAACACCCCGAGGGCAATCGTGGTCACCACGATCACCGCCCCGGCCGCATTGGGCAGCACGTGGCGGACCAGAATGGCGAACCTGCTGGCGCCCATCGCCTCCGCGGCGAGCACGTAGTCGGCGCCGCGGACCTCGATGACAGCGGCCCGGGTGATCCGGGCGACCTGGGTCCAGCCGAAAACAGCCAGGATCGCGATCACCGTCCACACGTTGCGGTGGTGCACGACCTGCATCAGCACGATCGCCGCGAGCAGCAGCGGGATGCTGAAGAAGACGTCCATGATGCGGGCGATCACCCCGTCCACCCAGCCGCCGAAGTAACCGGCCACCGCCCCGAGCGTCCCGCCGGCCACCAGCACGGCAACCGCGGCGCCCACCCCCACCGCGACCGAGGCCCGCGCGCCGTAGAGGGTGCGCGCATAGACGTCGTGGCCCTGCAGGTCGGTACCGAACCAATGCTGCGCCGATGGCCCCAGCAGACTCTCCGCCGGATTCGCGTAGTGCGGGTCGATACCGGTGAACAGTCCGGGAAACAGCGCCACCAGCACGATGACCACGACCAGCAGCGCCGCCACGACGAACTGCGGACGGCGCCGCAGGTGCTGCCACACCTCGCCCCAGTACCCGGTGTGCATGTGTTCAGCCATAGCGGATCCTCGGATCCAGGACCGCGTAGAGCACGTCAACGAGCAGGTTGGCCACCAGGTAGACCAGCACCAGCACGGTGACGATGGCCACCACCGTCGGCGCTTCCTGCCGGGTGACGGCCTGGTACAGCGCACCGCCGACGCCGTGGATGTTGAAGATGCCCTCGGTGACGACCGCCCCGCCCATCAGTGCGCCGAGATCCGCGCCGAGAAACGTCACCACGGGGATCATCGAGTTGCGCAGGATGTGCACCGTCACCACCCGGGTACGCGGGGCCCCGGTGGCGGTGGCGGTCCGCACCCAGTCCGCGGCAGCGTTGTCGGCGACGGCGGTGCGGGTCAACCGGACCACGTAGGCGAACGACACCGAACCCAGCACGAGTCCGGGCAGCAGCAGCCGGCCCAGGGTCGCCTGATCGCCGACCGTCACCGGCACGATGCCGAGTCGCACCCCGAATACGAACTGCGCGACGAACGCCAGCACGAAAATCGGGACCGCGATCACCACCAGACCGGCCAGCAGCACGGCCGCATCGAAGAGCCCGCCGCGGCGCAGCCCTGCGACGACGCCGAATCCGATGCCGAACACCGCCTCTACCGCCAGCGCTATCAGAGCGAGCCGCAGAGTCACCGGAAATGCTTGCATCAGAACGTCTCTGACTGGAATTCCGGAGAACGACGTACCGAAGTCGCCACGACCAATGCCACCGAGATAGCGCAGGTACTGCATCCAGAACGGTTCGTCGAGGTGATACTGCGCCCGCAACTGCGCGACGACGCCGGCACTGAGTGGGCGGTCGCCGCCCAGCGCCACGATCGGGTCGCCGGGCAACAGGAAGACCATGCCGTAGATCAGCAGCGTCGCACCCAGGAAGACCGGGATCATCACGACGATGCGCCGCAGCACGTAGGTGGCCACAGTCAGGACTTGACGATCCGCTCGTAGTCCGGCAGACCGTTCCACGTGATCGCCACATTCGTGACCGCGGCGGAGTGCCCGGCAGCGTTGATGTAGTCCCACAACGGCACGACGGGCATGTCGTCCAACAGGATCTGCTGTGCCGCGTTGGTCAGTGCGTAGGACTCCTCCAGAGTCGAAGCGCCCCGTGCGGCGGTGATGGCACCGTCGAAGTCGCGATTGGAGTATTCGACGTCGTTGGAGCCGGCGCCCGTAACGAATATCGGTTCGAGGAACTCCAGCATCGACGGGTAGTCACCCTGCCATCCGGCCCGGAAGGCCGAGTCGATCGTGCGGGCGGTGATCGAGGTACGCAGCGCCGCGAAGGTGGGCTGCGGGGCGCCGACAGCGTCGATACCCAGGGTGTTCTTGATGCTGTTGGCCACCGCGTCCACCCATTCCTGATGACCGCCGTCGGCGTTGTAGGCGATAACGTACCGGCCATTCCACGGCGAGATCGCGTCGGCCTGCGCCCACAACGCGCGCGCCCGGTCAGGGTCGTAGTTCAGCGCGTCGTTGCCGGGTAGGTTCGGATCGAAGCCCGGCAATGATATAGCAGTGAAATCCCTTGCCGCAGTGCGACTTCGCGCAAATATCTGCTCACAGATCTGCGGCCGGTTGATGGCTGCAGACAATGCCGACCGTCGCAACCGGCCTTCCTCGCCGCCAAAATGCGGCAATCGCAACGGGGTGTCCAGCGTCTGGTTGATCGCGGCCGGACCGGTGATTGCACGGTCCCCGAGATCTTTGCGGTACACCGGTAGCGCACTGGCCGGAATGGTGTCCAGTACGTCGAGATTGCCCGCCTGCAGATCGGCGTAGGCGGTATCGAGGTTGGCGTAGAACACCATTCGCAGTCCGTGGTTCTTCGGCGCACGACTGCCGTGGTATTCGTGGTTGGGCACCAGATCGATACGCACGTTGTGCTGCCAGGCGTCGTTGGCGGCCAATTGATATGGGCCGTCGCCGATCGGGTGCCGGCCGAACGCCGCCATGTCCTTGAACGCCACCGTGGGCAATGGGTAGAACGGCGTGAATCCCAGCCGCGCGGTGAAGTCGATGGTTGGCGCCTTGAGCGCGACGGTGAACTCGGTGTCACTGAGAACCCGCAGACCGGACATTGTCTGTGCCGTCGGCGGGTTGGCGGCGACCTCGTCGTAACCGGCGATGGGTGCGAAAAAGCTCTGTTGCAGTTGACCGTTGGTGGTCAGCGCCCCGTAGTTCCAGGCGTCCACGAAAGACTGCGCCGTCACCGGTGTGCCGTCGGTGAACTTCCAGTCCGGCTTGAGCGTGATCCGGTAGTTCGCGTTGTCGGTGGTGTCGATGGACTGAGCGACCTCCAGCGACGGGTTGCCGTGTGCGTCGTAGGACATCAGCCCCGCGAACAGTCGGTCGAGGATGCGCCCGCCGTTGGTCTCGTTGGTGTTCGTCGGAATCAACGGGTTCTGCGGTTCACCACCGTTGACGGTCACCAGCGAACCGGCTCCGGGCCCCGCGCCGCATCCGGCAAGCAACCCCGACAACAAAGAAGCCAGCATCACAGAACGCAGACACGTCGCCAGCCCCCGTATACGGCGCACGGCGACCTCCTCGAAACCGGGCCCGGGCGTGCCTGTGTGAGTTGCCAACGTCGTTGCAACGTTAGGTGACTACGCTCACAGGCATGAGCGAGACGCACACCGAAGCTTTGTCATGCTATCCGCCCAGCGCGGAGTTCTCCGCGAACGCGAACGCCACCGCGGCGTTGTATGACGAAGCCGAGGCGGACCGGCTGGCCTTCTGGGCAGCGCAGGCCGGCCGGCTGGCCTGGGAGACACCGTTCACCGAGGTGCTGGACTGGTCGGAAGCCCCGTTCGCGAAGTGGTTTGTCGGCGGCCGGCTCAACGTCGCCTACAACTGCGTGGACCGCCACGTAGAAGCGGGCAACGGCGAACGCGTTGCCATCCATTGGGAAGGCGAGCCCGTCGGCGACGCCCGCGACATCACCTACGCCCAGCTCAAGGACGAGGTGAGCCAGGCCGCCAACACGCTGACCGAGCTGGGCCTCAAAGCCGGTGACCGGGTGGCCATCTACATGCCCATGGTTCCCGAGGCGGTCGTCGCCATGCTCGCGTGCGCCCGGCTGGGCATCATGCACAGCGTCGTGTTCGCCGGCTTCTCGGCCACGGCGCTGCGCGCCCGGATCGACGACGCGTCTGCGCGCATGGTGATCACCACCGACGGGCAGTTCCGCCGCGGCGCGGCTGTCCCGCTGAAGTCACAGGTGGACGAGGCGCTTGATGGCCTCGGCGATGTCAGCCCGGTGGAGCACGTGCTGGTGGTGCGGCGCACCGGGATGGACACCCCGATGACCGACGGCCGCGATCTGTGGTGGCACGACACGGTGGCCAAGGCATCCACTTCGCACACACCCGAAGCCTTCGACTCCGAGCAGCCGCTGTTCCTGCTCTACACCTCGGGCACCACCGGCAAGCCAAAGGGCATCATCCACACTTCCGGCGGCTATCTGACGCAGGCCGCGTACACGCATTACAACGTGTTCGACCTCAAGCCCGAGACCGACGTGTACTGGTGCACCGCCGACATCGGCTGGGTCACCGGACACACCTACATCGTCTACGGACCGTTGGCCAACGGAGCCACCCAGGTGGTCTATGAGGGCACCCCCGCTTCGCCGGACGAGCACCGGCATTTCCAGGTGATCGAGAAGTACGGGGTGACCATCTACTACACCGCCCCGACCGTGGTGCGCACGTTCATGAAGTGGGGCCGCGAACTTGCCTTCGAGCACGACCTGTCGAGCCTCCGGTTGCTGGGTTCGGTGGGCGAGCCCATCAATCCCGAAGCGTGGCGCTGGTACCGGCTGGTGTTCGGCGGTGACAAGACGCCGATCGTCGACACCTGGTGGCAGACCGAGACCGGCGCGGCCATGATCTCCCCGCTGCCGGGGGTGACGGCGTGCAAGCCCGGTTCGGCCATGCGACCGCTGCCCGGCATCTCGGCCAAGATCGTTGACGACGACGGCGCCGAGCTGGCACCCAGCCCCGAGCACGGCGAGCCCGTCACCGGTTACCTGGTGCTCGACAAGCCATGGCCGGCGATGCTGCGCGGCATCTGGGGCGATCCCGAACGTTTCAAGGAGACCTACTGGTCGCGGTTCGCCGAGCAGGGCTGGTATTTCGCCGGCGACGGCGCCCGCTATGGCAGCGACGGCGAGATCTGGGTGCTGGGCCGCATCGACGACGTGATGAACGTGTCCGGGCACCGGATCTCGACCGCCGAAGTGGAGTCGGCGCTGGTGGGGCACGCGGGGGTGGCCGAGGCAGCCGTCGTCGGCGCCTCCGACGATCAGACCGGACAGGCCATCTGCGCCTTCGTCATCCTCAAGGCGCACGCCGCGGAGATGTCGTCCGAGCAGATGATCGACGAGCTGCGTGCCGAGGTCTCCCGGGAGATCTCGCCGATCGCCAAGCCGCGGGAAATCCACGTGGTGCCCGAGCTGCCCAAGACCCGCAGCGGCAAGATCATGCGGCGACTGCTGCGCGACGTCGCCGAGGGCCGCGAACTCGGTGACACCTCGACGCTGCTGGATCCCGGCGTGTTCGAGGCGATCCGCGCCAGCAAGTAGCCCACCCCTTGGTGACCCGCCGAGATTACGGTACCGGGCTGCTACCGACCGAAAACCACAGCCCTGCAGGTAATTTCGGCGGCCTCGGCGCGAAGGCCACGTCCCCTTAACTGCCCCAGGGCACGAAGCCGGTGCCCGGCCGGCTCTTCGCGGCGATGTCGGCCAACTGGGTGGAGAACGACATCGTGACCGCCGGGGTGTGCAGTGGGATGAACTTGACGACGCAGGTGGGCAAGTCGTCACTGAACGCGCCGTGGATCATGCCGACCAGCTTGTTGTTCACGGTCACCGGCGCACCGGAATCACCGGGCTGCCCGCACACCTGGTTGACGATGGTGCCGGGATCTTTACCGGGCCCCCACGTCACGCCGCACGAGTAGCCCGTGGTGCGGCCCAGCTTGCAGGCGATGTCCCCGAACTTCGGATCGGGTCCCAGGCCGTCGATGACGAAACCGTTGACATTGTTCGTCGGCGTGACCTTGTCCTTGTCGAAGCGGATTACCGCGTAGTCCAGATTGTCGTTGCCCGCGACCATCTGCCCGATCACGCCGGCTTCCTTGTTGGCCTCGGAGGCCACCTTGGCGCCCGGGCCGCCGCAGTGCGCGGAGGTGAACCCGATCAGATCACCGTGTTGGTCGGTGCCGATGGTCGTCAACGTGCACAGGTCGTCGTCGTTGACGACGATCCCCGAACCGCCACCCAGCACGACGGGCGCCGCCAGGGCTGGCCCGGCACCGGCCAGCGCACCCGACACCAGCGCGGCCACCGCCACGAACACCGCGCCCACCTGCCGCCGTGCGGCCGTTCCAGTCATCACTGTCCACTCCCCTGGTACTCCCCCGCCGGTCAGTCTATCGGGCGCCACATCAGCACCTCCTGCAACAACGACGGCACCGGTGTCTCGGGTCATCGGGGCATGGCACGATAAACCCACAGATTCATGGCAGCAGGATCGTTGCTACTCATCGGGAGGACCGCATCTGTGAGCAATGGTGAAGGCAGGATCGGCGTACCCGCGACCGTCACGTCGATTCCGCTGAGCGATCCACACGCCCTGCCGGCCGACCCGTCCATCGGCGAGCTCGTCAAGGACGCGACCGCCCAGATGTCGACGTTGGTGCGCGCTGAGGTGGAGCTGGCCCGCGCGGAGATCACCCGCGACGTCAAGAAGGGCATGACGGGCAGCATCTTCTTCATCCTCGCGGGCGTGGTCCTGCTGTACTCGACGTTCTTCTTTTTCTTCTTCCTCGCTGAGCTTCTGGACACCTGGGTGTGGCGCTGGGTGGCGTTCCTCATCGTCTTCGTCGTGATGGTCCTGGGCGCCGCGGTACTCGGACTGTTGGGCTGGCGCAAGGTCCGCAAGATCAAGGGGCCGCAGCAGACCATCGAGACGGTCCGGGAAACGCGGCAGGCTCTGACCCACCACGAGAAGACGACGACGACGGCCATCACCAAAGCTCCCGCCGAGACTGACCCGTCGGGTTGGTGACGGGCGTGGTGAAGACGGGGTGAAGCCCGCGCCCGACCCGGCCATCACCCGTATCGCCGGGCCGTGGCGGCACTTCGACGTCCACGCCAACGGCATTCGCTTCCATGTGGTCGAGGCCAACCAGCCCGACGACCCATACGGCGCACCGGCTACGTCGCGACCGTTGGTGATCTTGCTGCACGGCTTCGGTTCGTTCTGGTGGTCGTGGCGCCACCAGCTGCGCGGTCTACCCGGTGCGCGCGCCGTCGCCGTGGATCTGCGCGGCTACGGCGGCAGCGATAAGCCACCGCGCGGCTATGACGGCTGGACCCTGGCGGGCGACACCGCCGGGCTGATCCGCGCCCTGGGCCACTCATCGGCGACGCTGGTCGGCCACGCCGACGGCGGCCTGGTGTGCTGGGCCACCTCGGTACTGCATCCCCGCCTGGTGCGGGCCATCGCGCTGGTCAGCTCACCGCACCCGGCCGCGTTGCGGCGCACCGCGGTGACGCGGCGCGACCAGGCCCACGCGCTGCTGCCGTCGATGCTTTCCTACCAGGTGCCGATGCTGCCGGAACGACGTCTGACGCGGCATGGCGGCGAAGAGCTCGAGGCGCTGATACGGCGCCGTGCTGGTTCCAAATGGCTAGCCACAGAAGATTTTTCAGAGGCCGTCAGCCACCTGCGCCGAGCCATCCAGATACCGGGCGCCGCGCACTGTGCGCTGGAGTATCAGCGCTGGGCCGTGCGTAGCCAGCTACGCAGCGAGGGCCGGCGTTTCATGACGTCCATGGACCGACCGGTAGGGATACCGATGCTGCATCTGCGGGGTGATGCCGACCCCTACGTACTCGCCGATTCGGTCGAGCAGACCCGTCGGTATGCGCCCCACGGCCGGTTCGTCTCGCTGGCCGGTGCCGGACACTTCGGGCACGAGGAGGCACCCGAGGCGACCAACGCGCAGCTGAC
>DASUGW010000211.1:0-6992 GCA_036273805.1 Mycobacterium sp. | reverse complement strand
CGCCCACGACCGACGCCGCCGGCGACGCGGCCACCGCGGTCACCCGGTCAACTGCGCCTCCGGCGGCCAGGGCTTACAGCCCTGGACCTGGGAGCGCTCGGGCACCGAAGCCGCGGTCAACCTGCGGGCCGTCGACCCGGGACGAGCCGAGCAGGAACCTGCCCCGGGCGCCAGGGTCGTACATCCGTGGGGTGCTCCACCCTGGCGCCCGGGGCAGAACCCCGCACCCCTGGAGGGCGGGCCGACGGCGAACGAAGCAGGTTCACACGAAGACGGCTGTCCGTCTTGACAGCACCGGGCACGGCCACGATGGTTCGTAGACTGCTCGGGTGACCGCCAACGAGATCCCGCCGCACCTCATCACACTCGCCTCCGAGGCGCGGGACCTCATCGCCCAGGGCGACGGCATCAACTCGGTCATCAGCTACGTGCACGAGCGGTCCGGCGGCCTGATCGGCACCCTCTGGGCGATTGGACAGGCGCTGGGAATCCGCCTCCCCGTTACCCGGGACCTGGTAGAGCTGAGCCCAGCATTGAACTCCGGGTACGACCCACCGGAGTCTTGGCGCGACCTCGTCACGTCGCTTGGCCTTCACTAACGACCACCGCCGAAGCCTTGCCGAATACTTGCCCAAGATTGGCCCAGCAAGGCGCCACCAACCGCATAGGAGCAGGCCAAGGCACACCACGTCACCGCCAGACCGTCCCCCTCCGGAGGCGGGGGCGCAGGTTCGAATCCTGCCGGGGGCACCACGCCCAACCAGCCAAAACGAAGCCCTTGACCAGCCGAAACGGCGTCAAGGGCTTCGATCGTGTGTACGAGAAAATGCGGCTGTTTGCGGCTGTCCCCGGCCATCTGTTCCCAATGCGTTCCCACGCCCGAGCCAGACGCTCTGCCTCCGCGGAGCGGCTCCGGGCCGGGCTTCGGCCCCCGGGCGCCACTGCGGGCCTGATCCGGAACAGCCGTGGATCAGCTCAGCGCACCGTGGGCTAGGTGAATATGCGACCGATGCCCGCGCTGTCCTGCTTCATGACCGGACCGTCGGATGACACGAACAGGACGCTGATGCCGACCAGATCAAGACTGCGTGCGGTCCGCCTGTGCAGCGAACGGTACGCAGCCGCCTCGGGCAGGCCGATCGCGACCTCGTACCCCGGGTGTTCGTCACGGGTGAGCATGGCTTTGAGCAGTGCCTGCGCATACCAATGCCGGGCCTGTGTCGCAGGGTTGGTCGGTTTGATGTCGTCGGCGCGGCGCGGATCGGCGTAGCGGATGCTCGGGTATCCCTTGACCTCGACCGCGAGCACACGTGCCGCTTTGACAGCGAGCACGTCGATGCCGGCTTCTTTGGTTGCGGTATCGGCCACGTGCTTGATCTCCCAGCCGGTGTCGGACAGGAAGGCGACGAGCCGAGCCTGAACCGACGCCTCCGCATCGGCATCGTCGGGCCGGCCCGTCGATGCGACTGCGGCCTCACGGACACGGCGCACGATAGGCCCGCCGAGGGAGCGGCGCTGCGCCTCGCCGCGGGCGAAGACGACACGTTGCGCGGTCAGGTTGACGCTGTCGACCACCCAACCTGCCTCTTGCCACGCCAACGCCTGACCATATGCACTGTTACCCCACCACGGCCGATAGCTGCGAGCAGACGGTGGCAACGGTCCAACCAGCCGCTCGAGCTCGGCGAACGCCAGACGAACTTCCTTCTTGTCGCTTGCTTGCTGGTTCAGGAATGCAGTCAGCGCTTGGTACTTGCTCATCGTGACCCCTGGCCGCCCGTGGTTCGCGTCCAAGCGCGTAGGTGTTCACGGCAGCTCTGCCTCAACGTAGCGGAGTGGCAGCACGTCGAAATCCGACGCTCGGGCGACAGAGGTTCGGCCGGTCACCGGGCTGGCCAGCCGCCTACAGTCGGCTGCGTGTATTTCGTGTGCCGGTGGCGCGAGCAGTCGCCGTTTGGCAAACGGGTGGTGACCGTGCCCGATGTGGCGGTGCTCGACTGGTTTCGCCGCGGCTGGTGCCAAGACGACCCCCGCGCCTGGATCGAGGGCGAGCTGGGCGGCCACGTCTACGGCCTCGACTCGATCTTCCAGGAGGCCGGGCGGCGCAACCTGCCCAGCCCAGACACCGTCGATGAGTTGCGCGAACTGGTGCGCGAGCATCTGTGGGTCGAGGGCGACGACCAGGACGCGTTCATCCGACTGAGTGAGCACGCGCTGCGGGTGCGCACCGACGATGACGAGGTCGACCTTGCCTACTACTTCATCGACGACCAGGCCGTCGCGGCATCGCCGGACCGGCTGGCGTTTCTGGTGTACGACGCCTGGCCGCTACCGGTCGATGCTGCCGCACCTGGCGCGTGCTTTGACCACGGCGTTCCGGTGCGTACCGTCTCGCTGGGCCCGGCGGCAGCCGAGTCGGTTTTCTCGGTCCGGCTGTGTTGGAGGTCGCCGGACATCGACCGCAACCTGGACCTCGCCGGCGCCATCGTCTTTCCGGGTCTGACCCTGCCAGATCTTGCCACCCGCCTGGGCCGGGTCGACGACGCCGGTGCCGAGGGCTGGCCGTACGACGCACGGCTGCTGCGCGCGCTGGTCGGTGCCGCAGAGCAGGACATCGGCCCGGCGTTGCAACGCTACGCCCAACTGCCCGGCCACGATCCGTCGCCGGCGAGCATCGACCTGTCCGCCCGTCACGTACTCGACCAGCCATTACTGCCGAGGCCGATCCCGAAGCAATCAAACCGATCGCTCATCCGCCTGGACACCCACATCGCGCAGGTCGCCCGCTACATCGATGATTTCTTCGGATTCGACCAGTGGTTGCTGTTTGACACTCGGTGGGCTGCCACGCACCCGGATCTGGCCCGCTCGCTACTGCGCTACACCGCCCACTGGGATCCATACGAGACATAGAGCGGTGTTTCTGACCGATGGTCAAACAGATTCGGTAGATCTCTAGCTTGATGATCGACTACGACTATCCCGGCATCGGCTCCGACCGATCTGGACTCGGGCCCCAGATACCGCTGCCACCGATGGAGTGGCCCAGGACCCATCATGATCAAGCTCGGCGATCCGATGTTTCTGTTGCGGCCCGACGAGATCGTGGCGGTGGCAGCATGAACAGCTTGCATACCTACACCTGAGAGCAGGCAAAGGAGGCGATCAACAAGGGGGCCGACGACGTCATCGAAGCCGCGCACCTGCCAGGGACCGGCACCATGGACGCGCTGTCGCTGCAGATGTCGGTGCAGCTGACTACCTCGTCAACGCGCAGGCCACCCTCGTCGACGTCGCCGACGACCACCACATAGACGTCGACGCGGACGGCGAGCCGCGGGCGATTGCGACGCGATCATGAGGTTGTTCGCCCGAGCTCATAGCGAAGTCCCGCGCACGCCATTCGTCCGGATGCCTGATGCCGGCGTGGCTCGCGCTGGTACGCGAGGCCAATGGTGTGGTCCGAGGCCTCTTCGGTGCTGGGCGGGGCCGGCTCGTGGCGGGCCGGCGGATTCGCGGCGCAGGAACCGCGCGGGTCATCTTCACCGCCGACGGCGAGTCGGTCACCGTGTCGCCATCGACGAGTATGGCGTTGCCGTGCTCCGCGTAACCGAGGCCTACCTCAGGCGAAGCCCACCCCAAGATCAACCCCTTCATACCCGAGCCCGCAGGAAGGAGGCGGCACTCCATGAGCGACCCCACCACCCCGTACCCCAACCCGTACGGACCCGACAACCCCGCCCCACCGCCGGTCAAAGTCAAAAAAAGCCGCAAGCGGGCTTGGATCCTGGCCGCCGCCTTCGTAGGCACGCTGCTGGTTGGCATCGGCATCGGCGCGGCCGGCGGCTCCGGCAACAAGACTGCTGGCACCGCCGGTGCGGCGCCTGCGCCGACCGTAACCACCACCGCCACTCAACCCGGTGCCAAGACCACCGTCACCCGGCCCGGCCCGACCACCACCACGACCAAACCCGTGCCCGGCCCGACGGTCACCGCCACCAAACAGGCCGCACCGCCGCGACCGCCAGCGCCGTCGCACGTGATCGCCGACGGGGACACCGTAGTGGTCGGTGAGGACGTACCCGCCGGCACGTATGAGGCGCACAGCACCAGCGATAGTTGTTACTGGGAGATCTGGAAGTCGGCTGCGGCGCAGAGCTCCGGCGACGTCAACGGCATGGTCAACAACGACATAGGCGCCAAGGGCCACCTGACCGTGGTCCTCAAGTCTGGGCAGGTGTTCGACTCACAGGACTGCGGCGACTGGTCCAAGAAGTAGAGGACCACTGCCCAGTCCCGCCCGGCTCTGCACCATGACCGACTACGTTGCTGAACCGAGCCCGATGGAAGCACCCGACCTGTCGACATGCGGTCAGGAGTTCGCCTACGTCTTCGACTTCGGCGACGACTGGACACATCTGTGCACCGTCGAACCCGAACGCGTCGACCCCGTCGAGACCCTCGGTGGCATCGCCCCGAACCCGCAGCCGTTTTGGGGCTGGGGCGACCTACCCGACCAGTACGGCAGACGCTTCGACGGCGACGACGGCGAGATACCCGTGCCCAGGCCACCTCGGCGCCCGGGAGCTGATCTACCACCGCTTCTGCCAGGGTGGGGACCACGCCAACGGTAAGCCGGCGACCGTAGAACCGCCGATGACCATCGACCGGCTGGTTTCGGATCGTGGAGATCGTCTACGTCGGTTACGGATGCCCGCTTCAGTCGATCGCGCCAGGATCGATTGGATCGACCGCGGTTGCCCGATAGCGGCCGGGTTGCACGGACAAGACGACCCGCCCCTCTGGATGCATGACACTAGGCAAAGCTGCGGCGACGGCATGGGCTATCCGCCAGTCGACTCCCTCACCAATGAACTGTCCGACCGGGATCGCAGCCGACAGGTCGAGAGCTTCAATATCAACCGGTAGCGCACCGATGTGCTCAGCAACACCTGGGCGGGTCGCTTCAGCAGCGCACAGACACAGGGCCGGAACCGAAAGCACCGCCCGGCCGGCCGCGGCGTCGACGATGAAGCCGGAAAGCGCCGGGTAGCCCTGGCCAAGCGCTAGCAGGGCGCTGTCGTCAAGAAGGCAAGCGATCACGCGGCGGCGTTTCGGCGAGCAATCTGATCGCGTAGCCGCGCCGACGCAGCCAGCTCCGCCGGTCCGACCTCGACACCGAAGTGCTCGGCCAGCACCGCGCGTGCCCGTCGCTCCCGCTCGGCGAGTTCGGCGGCCGTCGGCGCCGCGGCGGCAAGATCGTCGACAAGGTCCTTCAGCGTGGTGTGCCGCTCGGCCGCCAGCCGGGCCAGACGTTCCCGGGTCTGCTTGGAGACCTTGATACTGGTGTCATCGTCCGACATCAGTCAACTCTACCAGCGGTAGAGCCCAACTAGCACAGCAGTTGCAGCCAGTGTTGACCTCGTCTCGTGTGGTGCGAGGTCGCCGGCTCGGTGCGTTTCCGCTGGCAGCCTCCAGGCCCGGCTACAGCACCGTCTACCCGCGGTAACTGCGCGGTTGTCGGCACGCCGGTGGATACTGCCCGGCATGGCCAGCTTCAAGGATCAGGACCTGACTGATGCCGAGTTCCGCGAGTGTGACTTGACCCGCGCTCGTCTGATCGGGGTGGTAATGCAGGACGCTGTGATCGACGGGCTGGTCACCAATCTGGTGGTCAACGGAGTCGAGGTGACGTCGTATGTCGAAGCCGAGCTTGACCGCCGGAATCCGGTGCGGCTGCTGATCCGCTCAGCCGATCCGGCGGACCTGCTGCAGGCTGTCCGGCAGCTGCGGGCCGGCTGGGCGGAGACGATCGAGCGGCTGCGAGCGATGCCCAGGGGTTCGGAGCAGCAGCGCGTCGGGGGCGAATGGTCGGCGGTAGAGACCCAGCGTCATCTGGTGTTCGTGCACGACTCGTGGTTCCGCCGCTGCTGTCTGGGATCGACCGAGCCGTTCACCGTGATCGGGCTGGCGTCCGAGTTCGTCCCTGACCAGGAGGAGCAGGGCTTAGACCAAGCGGCGGCCCCCGGTCTCGACGAGGTGCTGGCCGCGCGAGACGTGCAAGGCGCTGAGCTGGAGCATTGGCTGTCGACGGTGACGGCCCATCAGCTCTCGGCGCCCGCACCAGTGCCGGCAGGCCCGGGTTGGCCACCGTATGCCAGGGGAAAGTCGGTGCTGGAGTGCGTTCAGGTGGTACTCAACGAGGAGTGGGCGCACCACGGTTTCTGCGTTCGTGACCTTGATCTACTCGGATCATGACCCGCCACGAGGTTGCGTGCGAGTAGCAATGATTCACTCTCATGCCGCAGTGCGCGCGAGAGGGGTGACGAATCAAGGACAACTCCGGGATGATCCTGCAGCCCGGACAAGTTGGGAGTGGTGACACAACCGCCACCGGCTGACCGGAGGGTGGGCCGTAGTGCAGGAGGGCCCGTGGACGAGAGCACCAAGGCAGCGCTTTATCACAGCCAGGTGATCGACCTGACCACGACCGGTCGCCGGAGCGGCCGGCCACGGAGGATCGAGATCTTCCTCCATGAGGAGGATGGGCGGCTCTTCATCAGCGGTATGCCACGGGCGGACCGGACGCGCGACTGGATCCATAACATCGCGGCTGACGCGCACGTCGTGGTCCACCTCAAACAGTCCGTCTCGGCGGACATCCCCGTGACCGCACGCGTGGTTACCGATCCCGTCGAACGGCGCCCGTTCATCGAAGCCGCAGCCAGACGCTGGGGTCGTACCGACCTGGACGAGATGTTGCAGCACAGTCCGCTGATCGTGCTCACGGTGCCTGACGCCGACGAGCAGTGAACGTGCGGTAGCAGCGCGCGCGAAGTACCCGAGATGCTCTAAGCGGTTGACCAGAACTTGTGCGCGTAACTGGGCGGGATCCAGGGTGAGGACCAGGGTGCGGCGGTGGTCAGCATCTGGGCCGGGGTTCGGCTGTGGAAGAAGGTTCGGGCCTGGTGGATGCGCTCGGTGAAGGTGAC
>DASUGW010000210.1:0-13566 GCA_036273805.1 Mycobacterium sp. | reverse complement strand
GCCGAGCGATCGGGAGATCAGCCCGACCAGGAGCCCGAACTCTCGAACTCGGCCAGCGTCGCGGCATGTGCCGCCGGGTCGAGTCCCATGCTGGTCACCCACGCGTCGTCGAAATAGGTTTCGGCGTAACGGTCCCCGCTGTCGGCCAGCAGCGTCACCACCGACCCACTGTGCCCCTCGGCCGCCATCTCGGCCAGAAGTCCGAACGCGCCCCACACATTCGTCCCGGTGGACGGGCCGACCCGCCGACCCAGCACGCCGCTGACATGACGCGCGGCGGCCACCGATGCGGCATCGGGCACGGTGAGCATCCGGTCGACCACCCCGGGTAGGAATGACGGTTCCACCCGCGGGCGGCCGATGCCCTCGATCCGTGACGATGTTCCGGTCGTGATCGGATGCCCAGCCTCATATGACGGGAAGAACGCGGAGTTCTCCGGGTCGACGACGCACAGCCGCGTGTCATGCCTGCGGTACCTGATGTACCGACCGATCGTGGCGCAGGTGCCGCCGGTGCCGGCACCGACGACGACCCACACGGGGATCGGATGCGCCTCGTCGCGCATCTGGTGGTAGATCGACTCCGCGATGTTGTTGTTGCCGCGCCAGTCCGTCGCCCGCTCGGCGTAGGTGAACTGGTCGAGGTAGTGGCCCCCGGTCTCGTCGGCCAGCCGCTGAGCCTCGGCGTAGACCTCACCGGCCTCGCCGACGAGATGACACCGCCCGCCCTGGGCCTCGATTAGTGCGATCTTGGCCGGACTCGTCGCGGTTGGCATCACCGCGATGAACGGCAGGTCGAGGAGCGCCGCGAAGTACGCCTCCGAAACCGCGGTCGAGCCCGACGAGGCTTCGACCACCGTGGTGTCCTCGCCGATCCACCCGTTGCACAGTGCATAGAGGAACAGCGATCGGGCCAGCCGGTGCTTGAGGCTGCCGGTGATATGTGTGGTCTCGTCTTTGAGGTAGAGCTGGACGTCGACGTCACCGGACCAGGAGGACGGCAGCGGATAACGCAATAGGTGGGTGTCGGCGCTGCGCCGGGCGTCCGCCTCGATCAGCCGGACGGCGTTGTCGACCCAGCCTCGTGACCGGCTGCGGTCGGCGGCCCGGCTCACCGGGTCAGCTCGGCCTCGATCGGATGTGACGGCGTGAACGAGTCAGGGCCGCCGGTAGGCGCGGCGACCAGCGTCAGCAGTGCGGCCTCCGGCCGGCAGCAGAACCTGATGGGCGAGTACGGGCTGGTGCCGATACCGGCCGAGACGTGCAGGGCCGTGTCTTTGCCCCACCGCGACACGCCCTTCGCGCGCGAGGCGTCCAGGTCGCAGTTGGTAACGAGCGCGCCCTTGAACGGCAGGCACAGCTGCCCGCCGTGGGTGTGGCCGGCCAGTATCAGCTGATAGCCGTCGGCGGCGAACCGGTCGAGCACGCGGGTGTAGGGCGCGTGTGTCAGCCCCAGGCTCAGGTTCGCCGCCGCGTTGGGGGGCCCGGCGATCGTCTCGTAACGGTCCCGGTTGATGTGGGGATCGTCGACGCCGGCGGCGGCGATGGTCAGCCCGGCCACTTCGACCTCGCGGCGGGCATGCGTGACGTCCAACCACCCGCGTTCGGTGAACGCCGCCCTTAGGTCCTGCCACGGCAGCGGCGTGCCGTGCGACCGGAATCCCTTGTCGTACAGGTACTTCGCCGGGTTCTTGGGCCGCGGACCGAAGTAGTCGTTGCTGCCGAACACGAAAACCCCGGGCACGGCAAGCAGGTCGCCCAGTGCCTGCACGACGGCGGGCACGGCCTTGGCGTGGGACAGGTTGTCGCCGGTGTTGACCACCAGGTCGGGCTCCCAGCGCGACAGCTCACGCAGCCAGGCCTGCTTGTGCCGCTGGTTCGGCCGCATATGGATATCGGACAGGTGCAGCACGCGCAGCGGTGAAGAGCCCGGTGTCAAGACCGGCATGGTGAACTCGCGGACGACAAAGGCGTTGCGCTCGATGATCGAGCCGTAGGCGACGCCGGCCATGACGGTGCCCGCGGTTATCGCGGCGGTTCTCTTCAACACGGGTAGTGCGGCAGACATGGATGCAGCGTACTGCCGATGCATGGGATCAGGGTGGTGGTGGTGCGGGCTCCGGCGGGATGAGCACCGGCACGGTGATCGGCGGCAGGCCGGGGATGTTCACCACCGTCTGTCCGAATTCCGGCGGCATACCGGGCATCGGAGGCAGCCCGGCGGGCGGCGGCGGCGGCGGGGGCGGGATGCCGTTGCTCGCCTGGATGGTGACGATGACGCCCGGGATCGTCTGACCGCCGGGGGAGGACCCAACGACGGTCCCGTACGACGACGTGCTGTTGACGTAGCTGACGTTGTCGGCGACCTGGAAACCGGAGTCCTTGAGCCGCTGGCGGGCCTGATCGACCTCGAGGCCGGCGATGGAGGGCACCCGCGAGTTCGGGCCGCCGTCTACATAACGCGGGTCCGTCGGCGGCAGTCGCACGTCACCGAAGCCGCCGATGATCGGGTTCAAAGCGGCGAACCACGTGTGCGCGGGCGCGCTACCGCCGGTCAGGTCACCGTCTCCGCACTGGCGCAACGGGAACGAGCACAGCTCGCCGGGGTCGTTGGAGTCGTCGTAGATGTAGCTGGCCCCAGCCAGGGTGTTGGTGAAACCGAGGAACCCGGCTGAGCGGTGCGCGTCGCTGGTGCCGGTCTTGCCAGAGACAGGCAGGTTCCAGCCCACCGAACCGGCCGATCCGGCCGCGGTGCCGTTGCCCAGTGCGTCGTGACTCATGGCGTTGGCGAGGGTGTTGGCCAGACCCTCGGGAACCACCTGCTCACAGGTCTGCGTGGTGACCGACACTGCGTTACCGCGGCGGTCGAAGACCTTGTCGATGGGGTTCGGGGGGCACCAGACTCCGCCAGAGGCCAGCGTGGCGGCGACGTTGGAAAGTTCCAGCGCGTTTACCTGGATCGGTCCCAGCGTGAACGATCCGAGGTTCTGACGCTTGACGAAGTCGGCCAGGCTCTCGTTGCTGTCCGGGTCGTAACCACGTGCGGTGCCCGGCTCGGCGTAGGACCGAAGGCCCAGCTTGACGGCCATGTCGACGGTGCGCTGCACGCCGATCTGCGAGATCAATTTCGCGAACGCCGTGTTCGGGGAGGTCGCCAGCGCATCGGTGACGCTCAGTGGCGAGCGATAAGCGGCCCCGTTGTAGTTCTGCACACACCAGGTGTCTTTCGGGCAGCCTTTGGCGCCGCCGCTGCCCAGCCCCTTGGCCTCGAAGCGGTTGGGAACGTCGAGCTGTGCGCTGATGCCCATTCCCATGTCGAGGGCCGCAGCCGTGGTGAACACCTTGAAGATGGAACCGGCGCCGTCGCCGACCAGGGAGAACGGCTGGGGCTGCATCGTCTCGCCGCGGTCGGTATTGAGCCCGTACGTGCGGTTGCTGGCCATCGCGAGTACCGGGTGCGACTGCTTGCCGGGGCGGATCACGCTCATCACGCTGGCGATGCCCTTGATATCCGGCGCCGCGTTGGCGTCGACGGCCGACTTGACCGACGCCTGGACGTCGGGGTCCAGGGTGGTGCGGATCAGGTAGCCGCCCTTGGCGATCTGGTCCTTGCTGATGCCGGCCCTTGCCAAGTACTCCTGCACGTAATCGCAGAAGAACGCGCGGTCACCCGCGGCGATGCAACCGCGGGGCACCTGATTGGGCTGCGGCAGGATGCCGAGTGGCTGCTCCTTGGCTGCGCGCAGCTCGTCGGCGTGCTCGGGGACGTTTTCGATCATGGTGTCCAGCACCAGGTTCCGGCGAGCCAGCGCCCCGTCGGGATTGGTGTAGGGGTCGAGCATGCTGGTGGACTGGACCAAGCCGGCCAACAGTGCCGCCTGCTGCCAGTTGAGCTGTGCGGCGTCGACACCGAAATAGGTCTGCGCGGCGTCCTGGATGCCGTAGGCGCCGTTGCCGAACGAGACCAGATTCAGGTAGCGGGTCAGGATCTCCGGCTTGGTGAACGTCTTGTCCAGCGTCAGCGCCATCCGGATCTCGCGCAGTTTGCGGGCCGGCGTCGTCTCGACCGCCGCCCGCTTCTCGGCGTCGGTCTGGGCGATCACGAGCAGCTGGTAGTTCTTCACGTACTGCTGCTCGATGGTCGAACCGCCGCGGGTGTCTGCGTCGCCGGACGCATATCCGGCCAGGCCCGTCAGAGTGCCTTTCCAGTCCACACCGTTGTGTTCGGCAAACCGTTTGTCCTCGATCGAGACGATTGCCAGTTTCATCGTGTCGGCGATTTTGTCGCTGGGCACTTCGAAACGCCGCTGCGAGTACAGCCACGCGATGACGTTGCCCTTGGCGTCGACCATGGTGGACACCGCGGGCACGTCACCCTCTACGAGCTGCGCCGATCCGTTGGCGACGACGTTGGACGCCCGGTTGGACATCAGGCCGATTCCGCCGACCATCGGAAACAGCAGTGCGGCCATCAACACACTGGCCAGCAGGCAGCACCAGGCCAGTTTGATGACGGTGACTCCCACTGGGGGGCGGTCAGACATGCCCTACAGAGTAACTAGCCGAAAAGTCGCGCTTTCGACTGTGGTGCGGGCCACACCCCCGATGGCATGGGCTTTCATGATCAATCGGAACGACTGTCCCAGTTGATTCACCTGCGGCGGGGGCCGGGACTGCACGGGCGTCCCAAAAAAGTGGCCCCAGGGGTGTTGCGCAAACGTCACTCGTGCACCTAATTTGGGACTCACAGTGCGACGCAGATAACATATGTCCGAGCAGTGTGGCGTAGATCGCATAACGGATCTCGCTGAAGTGGCACCGTCGACATGACGGTCTGAGTGATAGGGGAGCCCGTTGATATCAGGTTCTCGGTCGGTTCCGCGTAGGACGGCAACTGCGGCGCTGCCCCCTCATGTCCAGAGTCCCGAAGCCGAGGCCCGTATCGCTTGGGTCTCCAAGGCCCGGTGTCGTGGAGCCGACCCTGATGAGCTCTTCGTCCGCGGTGCCGCGCAGCGCAAAGCCGCGGTGATCTGCCGGCACTGCCCGGTCATCGCCGAATGCGGTGCCGACGCGCTGGACAACCGCGTGGAATTCGGCGTTTGGGGCGGCATGACCGAACGTCAGCGCCGCGCTCTGCTTAAGCAGCACCCCGAGGTGGTGTCCTGGGCAGATTTCTTTGCTGCGCAGCGCAAGCACCGCACCGCTGGCTAGCTTGCGGGCACCTCTTGGGTGATCTGATCGGCGATCGCGCGCAGCGCGTCGAGATCAGAGACATCGAACGGTAGCGACGGCACGCCGACGATCGCCACGTGCGGGTTGGCGCCGGTGAATCGCGACAGCAAACGAATTTCCCGTTTGGCGGTCAGCGCCCGCTCTGCGTGCACTCGCAGCACCGCGGCTGCCACTGAGGTGGGGTCGTCCTTTTCCAGTTCTTCGGCCGCATCGGTCGCGCGCTCAACCGACAGTGAACTGAGCGTCGGGTGCGTGCGATTGAGGATGAGGCCCGCCAGCGGCATGTTCTCCTGCGACAGGCGGTCGACGAAGAACGACGCCTCGCGAAGCGCGTCCGGCTCGGCCGCCGACACCACGACGAATTGGGTGCCGCGGCGCTTGAGCAACTCGTAGGTGCGGTCGGCCTTCTCGCGGAACCCGCCGAACGTGGAGTCCAGAGACTGCACGAAAGCGGATGCATCGGACAGCATCTGCGAACCCAGCACCGTCGACAGCGCCTTCATCGCCAGCCCCATCGCGCCGGTGACGAGCTTGCCGATCCCACGGCCGGGCGCCAGCAGCAGCCGCCACAGCCGGCCGTCCATGAAGCTGCCCAGCCGTTTGGGGGCGTCCAGGAAGTCCAGGGCATTGCGCGACGGCGGGGTGTCGACGACGACGAGGTCCCACTTGTCCTGGGCCAGCAGCTGACCCAGCTTCTCCATCGCCATGTACTCCTGCGTGCCGGCCAGCGAGGTGGCGACCGTCTGGTAGAAGGGGTTCTCCAGAATCGCCTGCGCGCGGCCCGCCTCGGAGTGCTCGACGACCATCTCGTCGAACGTGCGGCGCATGTCGAGCATCATCGCGTGCAACTCGCCCTGGACCTCCGGAGCCAGCGGCACCCGCTGCGGAGTGTTGCCCAGGTCCTTGATGCCCAGCGCCTGCGCCAGGCGGCGGGCCGGGTCGATCGTCAGGACCACGACGGTGCGGCCGTACTCGGCGGCGCGCAGCGCCATCGCCGCGGCCGTGGTGGTCTTGCCGACGCCACCGGCGCCGCAGCACACCACGACGCGGTTGGACCGATCACTGAGGATCGTGTGCATGTCCAGGATGGGCGGAGTGGTGCTCATCGGACTCCCTGCTCTGCGAGTGCCTCGGCCAGCTCGTACAAGCTCCCCAGGTCGATACCGTCGTTGATGGCCGGCAGGTCCAGTCGCGGCACGTTGAGCTCGTCGAGCTCTTCGGCGCTTTCGGCCCGGGCATGAATCCGGGTGGCGTGCTGGATCGTCTCGGTCAGCAGACCGGCGAAGTCGGCGTCGGCCAGCTCGATGCCCGCCTGGGCCAGGCCTGCGCGCACGGCATCAGCGTCAATGTCTCCTTCAGCGGCCTTGGCGAGATCATCCGGCTGCAGGATCGGCGGGATATTGCGGTTGACGATGACGCTGCCGATGGGCAGTCCCATGTCCTGCAGTTCCTCGATGGCCTCGAGCGTCTCCTGGATCGGCAGCGCCTCGAGCAGCGTCACCAGATGGATGGCGGTCTCTTCGGAGTGCAGCAGCCGGACCACCCCCTCGCTCTGGGAGTGCACGGGTCCGCCCTTGGCCAAGTCGGCGAGCGCATTGGTCACGTCCAGGAAGCGGGCGATGCGGCCGGTGGGCGGCGAGTCCACCACAACCGCGTCGTACATCGGCTTTTTGTTCGGGCCCTGCCGGACCACCGACTCCTTGATCTTGCCGGTGAGCAACACGTCACGCAGGCCCGGCGCGATGGTCGTCGCGAACTCGATCGCGCCGATGCGCCGCATGGCCCGGCCGGCGATGCCGAGGTTGTAGAACATGTCGAGGTATTCCATGAACGCGGCCTCGATGTCGATGGCAAGCGCATTCACCACACCACCGCCGTCTGCGGTGGCGATCTTGAGTTCTTTGTAGGGCAGTGGCGGCACATCGAAAAGCTGCGCAATGCCTTGGCGCTCTTCGACTTCCACCAATAGCACCTTGCGTCCGCCTGCGGCCAGCGTGAGTGCCAGCGCCGCAGCGACAGTGGACTTTCCGGTGCCGCCCTTGCCGCTGACGAAATGCAGTCGAGCCTTCGTCAGGCGGGAGGGCCAGCCGACGGGGTTGCCGCCGGTCGCTGTGGTCGCCATGCAGGTGATGGTAACCAACGCGCTGCGCGACCCGACTAAGCTCGTAGCTCATGAGCGAACGGATCACCTGGGAATACGCCACAGTGCCACTGCTGACCCATGCGACCAAGCAGATCCTCGACCAATGGGGCGCCGACGGGTGGGAGTTGGTGGCGGTGCTGCCGGGTCCGACCGGCGAGCAGCACGTCGCCTATCTCAAGCGGTCGAAATGAGCGTGCGCGAGCGCCTGACCGAGCTCGGCCTCGAGCTCCCGGCGGTCGCCAAACCACTGGCTGTCTACGTTCCCGCCGTGCGGACGGGCAATCTGGTCTACACCTCCGGCCAGCTGCCGCTGCAGGGTGGTGAGCTGCCCCAAACCGGCAAGGTCGGCGCGGAGGTAACCCTCGAAGAGGCCAAGGCGCTGGCCCGTATCTGTGCGCTCAATGCGCTGGCCGCGGTGGACGCGTTGGTTGGCATCGATTCGGTGGTCCGCATTGTGAAAGTGGTCGGATTCGTCGCATCCGCCCCGGGTTTCAGCGGCCAGCCCGGCGTGGTCAACGGGGCTTCCGAACTGTTCGGCAGGGTGTTCGGTGAGGCCGGCGCCCATGCCCGCTCCGCCGTCGGTGTGTCCGAACTGCCGCTGGACGCTCCGGTGGAGGTCGAGATCATCGTCGAGGTGGCGTGACGGCGATGCCCGCGAAGGATGAGGATGCCGGCGTGATGCAGCATCCCGCCTACGGGCAGCTGCGACCGGTGACGGATACGGCGTCGGTGCTGCTGTGCGACAACCCCGGCATCATGACGCTCGACGGCACCAACACGTGGGTGCTGCGCGGACCGGGCAGCGACGAGTTCGTGGTGGTCGACCCCGGGCCCGACGACGACGCACACATTGAGAGGCTGGCCGCGATCGGCCGGATTCCGCTGGTGCTGATCAGCCACCGCCACGGGGACCACACCGACGGCATCGACAAGCTCGTTGACGCCACCGGAGCGGTGGTGCGTTCGGTGGGAAGTGGATTTCTGCGGGGGTTGGGCGGCCCGCTGACCGACCGTGAGGTCATCGATGCCGCGGGACTGCGCATCACCGTGCTGGCGACACCCGGGCACACCGCCGATTCGCTGTCGTTCCTGGTGGATGACGCCGTGTTGACCGCGGACACTGTGCTGGGCCGCGGCACCACCGTCATCGACAACGAGGACGGCAGCCTGCGGGACTATCTGGAATCGCTGCAACGCCTGCGCGGTCTGGGCGCGCGCACCGTGCTGCCCGGGCACGGCCCGGATCTGGCGGACCTGCAGGCCGTGACGGATATGTACCTGGCGCATCGGGCAGAACGCCTCGAGCAGGTACGGGCCGCGCTGAAGACGCTCGGTGAGGACGCCTCGGCGCGGCAGATCGTCGAACATGTCTACACCGACGTCGAGGAAAAGCTCTGGGACGCCGCTGAGAAGTCGGTGCAGGCGCAGTTGGACTACCTGCGCGCCTAAGGCGTCGAAACCGACATTTCGAACACTTAGTGCGAGTGGACGACGTCAGAACGTCGATCTTGACGAAAGCCGACAGCTGGCCCGAACAGTTTCGCCGAGATCGACAAAACGACGGGTTCTACTCGCACAAAAGCGTCGAAACGTTGGTTTCGACGAAAAGGTGGCTACCTCGCTCGGCGGGCCAGGCGCTCGCTGTCGCTGATCAGCACGCTCTTGCCCTCCAGCCGGATCCACCCGCGATGGGCGAAATCGGCCAGCGCCTTGTTCACCGTCTCCCGGGAGGCGCCGACGAGCTGGGCGATCTCCTCCTGGGTCAGATCGTGGGTGACGCGCAGTGCGCCGCCCTCCTGCGTGCCGAACCGCTGCGCCAACTGCAGCAGCTGCTTGGCGACGCGACCCGGCACGTCGGTGAAGATCAGGTCGGCAAGGTTGTTGTTGGTGCGCCGCAACCGGCGGGCGAGCACGCGCAGCAGTTGCTCGGCGATCTCCGGACGGTCGGCGATCCACGCGCGCAGCGCGTCGCGGTCCATGGAGACCGCCCGTACCTCGGTGATCGTGGTGGCGCTCGACGTCCGCGGACCCGGGTCGAAGATCGACAGCTCGCCGAACATGTCCGACGGCCCCATGATGGTCAGGAGATTCTCCCGGCCGTCAGGAGAGCGACGGCCGATCTTCACCTTGCCGGAAATGATGATGTACAGCCGGTCACCGGGCTCGCCCTCGGCGAAAACGGTGTGCCCGCGCGGGAAGTCGACGGGCTGCAATTGTTTGGTCAGCGCTGAAACGGCGCTGGGTTCGACTCCCTGGAAGATTCCGGCCCTGGCCAGGATCTCGTCCACGTTGCCCCTCTTAGTTCTAAATGGTCTCGATCGCGCTGACCAGCTTTTACACGGTTACCTGGGTCAGTCTAGAGGTACGCCGGAGCGCAACGTGCCAACGCTACACAGGATTTGCCTGGCGAGTCGGGTGAAACTGCGGATTCCCAGCATCGTGCCTGTGCATTCGGGTCGGAAGTCCGGGTTCGTCGCTGAAAGCCGCCAGCCCGCTCAGCGCCGCGCAACTGTGCGTCGGAGAGGTCAAGTGGCCGATATGCGGAGGGTGGTCGGCGCGGTGCGCGCGTTCCACCCGCGGTGGGGTGTACACCACCAACTCGGCGATCGAGTCGTCATCTTCGTCGCCGGACTCCAGTGCGGACTCCAGACGCTCGAGCCCGAACGTCGCCAGCATCAGCAGACCCGGGATGAGCACAGCCAGCAACCACGACACATCGGTGAGTAAACACGCGTCAGGTCTCAGCGGGATCACGAAATGTCAACCGGTCAGCCGCAGGTCAGTACCCTGACAGGGTGGCAACGGCGACGGCGGCGGGAGAACGTGGGGGTAGTAGGCGGGACGCGAAATACGACGGCGAGACCCAGCTAGGTCTGGTGCGGCGTGCGCGACGGATGAATCGCACTCTGGCGAAGGCGTTTCCGCATGTGTATTGCGAGTTGGACTTCACCAACCCGCTGGAGCTGACGGTGGCCACCATTTTGTCGGCCCAGAGCACCGACAAGCGGGTCAACCTGACCACGCCGGCACTGTTCCTGCGCTACCGGACCGCACTGGACTATGCGACGGCCGACCGCACCGAACTCGAGGAGCTGATCCGGCCCACGGGTTTCTACCGCAACAAGGCCAGTTCGCTGATCGGGCTCGGCCAAGCGCTGGTGGAGCGTTTCGGTGGTGAGGTCCCGCGCACGCTCGACGAATTGGTGACGCTGCCCGGGATCGGGCGCAAAACCGCCAACGTGGTCCTCGGTAACGCCTTCGACATCCCGGGCATCACGGTCGACACCCATTTCGGCCGTCTGGTGCGGCGCTGGCGCTGGACCGACGAAGAGGACCCGGTGAAGGTCGAGAAGATCGTCGGCGGGTTGATCGAGCGCAGCCAGTGGACGCTGCTCAGTCATCGCGTGATCTTTCACGGGCGCCGGGTGTGCCATGCCCGTAAACCCGCATGCGGGGTGTGCGTGCTGGCTAAGGACTGCCCGTCGTTCGGCATCGGGCCCACCGACCCCCTGGTGGCCGCCCCGCTGGTCAAAGGGCCCGAGACCGAACACCTGCTTGCGTTGGCGGGACTGTAGGCCCGGTGCGCTCTTCCCTCTGGTGGACCCTCGCGGTCGTGGCGGTTGCAGTGGCGATCGTCGCTGCGTTGGTCAACCAACTGCACGGCCAGTCCGCGACCACCCCGCAGGCCGCCGACAACGGCAGCGGTGTCAGCGCCGGCCACCGGGCGGCCGACACCGCCGAAGCGCTGGCGGAGCCCCGGCGCCGCGCTGGGCTGCCGCCGTGCCCGACGGGCAGTGGGCAGGCCGAGGTGTCGAAGTTGCGCGGTGTGGTGGTGCAGTGCGCCGCCGACGGCTCGGAGGTCGACGCGGCGCGGGCGCTGGCCGGTCGTCCGGTGGTCCTCAACCTGTGGGCCTACTGGTGCGGGCCGTGCACCGACGAACTCCCGGCGATGGCCGAATACCAGCGACAGGTGGGTTCGGCGGTGACGGTGGTGACGGTGCATCAGGATCCCAACGAGACGGCGGGACTGCTGCGGCTGGCCGAACTGGGCGTCAAGTTGCCGACGTTGCAAGACGGCGGCCGTCGCATCGCCGCAGCGCTGGGGGTGCCCAACGTGATGCCAGCAACCGTGGTGCTGCGTGCGGACGGTACGGTGGCGAAGGTCGTACCCAGAGCCTTTGACAACGCTGCGGACATCGCGGTCGTGGCCAGGGACGCCCTTCGATGATCGGCGAAGATAAGGCAAGCGAGGTGCGGTGGTGAGCGCAGCGGTATCGCTTGCACCCTTTGCGGGCCCCGAGTGGCTGCGCCCCCTCGTCGACAACGTCGCAGAACTGCGCGGCGCCTACCGCAGACGCGTGCCCGCCGAGATGCTGGCCCAGATCGAGGCGAGCAAGCCCGGCGCCAACCGCGACGCCGCGGTACTGGTGCTGTTCTCCGGACCGCAGCAGTCCCCGTCGGGCTCTGCGATTGCGGGCCTGCCCGATGATGCCGACCTTCTGGTGACCGTGCGGGCGTCGTCGCTGCGCCACCACGCCGGGCAGGCCGCGTTTCCCGGTGGTGCCACCGATCCCGGTGACGACGGACCGGTGGGGACCGCGCTGCGCGAAGCCCGTGAGGAGACCGGCATCGACACCGCCCGGCTGCAGCCGCTGGCGACACTGGAGCGGATGTTCATCCCGCCCTCGGGCTTCCACGTGGTTCCGGTGCTGGCCTATTCGCAAGATCCGGGTCCGGTGGATGTCGTCGACGAAGCCGAGACCGCCATCGTCGCCCGGGTGCCGGTGCGCGCGTTCGTCAACCCCGAAAACCGGCTGATGGTGTACCGCGACGCGAACACCCGGCGGTTCGCGGGGCCCGCGTTCCTGCTCAACCAGATGCTGGTGTGGGGGTTCACGGGACAGGTGATCTCGGCGATGCTCGAGGTAGCCGGCTGGGCCCGACCGTGGGACAACGCCAAAGAACTCGAACTCGAGGACGCCATGAAGCTGGTCGGTGACGGAGGTATGCATCGGTGACGTCATCGCAGTGGCTCGACATCGCGATTGTCGCGATCGCGTTTGTGGCGGCGATCTCCGGCTGGCGCTCCGGCGCGCTGGGTTCGGCGATGTCGTTCATCGGCGTCGTGCTGGGTGCGCTGGCCGGTGTCCTGCTCGCGCCGCATCTGGTGGGGCAGATCGAGGGTCCGCGCACCAAGTTGTTCGCCACGTTGTTCCTGATCTTGGCGTTGGTCGTCGTCGGCGAGATCGCCGGCGTGGTGATGGGTCGCGCGGTCCGGGGTGCGATCCGCAATCGTGGGCTGCGGGCGGTCGACTCGCTGGTCGGCGTGGCGCTGCAGTTGGTTGTGGTGCTGGTGGCGGCCTGGATGCTGGCGACCCCACTGACCAAGTCCGACCAACCGAATCTTGCTGCCGCCGCGCGCGGTTCGCGGGTGCTGGCCCAGGTCGACCAGGTCGCACCGAGTTGGTTGCGGGTGGTCCCGAAGCGGCTTTCGGCGCTGGTGCACAACTCCGGTCTGCCCGATGTACTCGAACCGTTCGGCCGCACCCCGATCGCGGCCGTCGACCCGCCGGACGCGTCGCTGGCCACCAGTGCCGTGGTGAGCTCGGTGCAACCCAGCGTGGTGAAGGTCCGCGGCGTGGCACCGGGCTGCCAGCGTGTGCTCGAGGGCACGGGCTTCGTCGTCGCGAACAATCGGGTGATGTCCAACGCGCACGTGGTGGCCGGCTCCGACAGCGTGACCGTCGAGTCGATGGGGCAGACCTACGACGCCACCGTGGTGTCCTACGACCCGAACGCCGACATCTCGATTCTCGAGGTCCCGGACTTGAAGGCCCAGCCGCTGCCGTTCGCGGAGCGGCCCGCGGCAACCGGAACCGACGCGCTGGTGCTGGGTTTCCCAGGGGGTGGCGAGTTCACCGCCACGCCGGCCCGCATCCGGGAGACGATCGAACTCAATGGCCCGGACATCTACCACACCACCACGGTCAACCGTGAGGTGTACACCATCAGAGGCGTTGTCCGTCAAGGGAATTCCGGTGGACCGTTGATCAATCGGGGTGGTGACGTGCTGGGGGTGGTGTTCGGCGCGGCCGTCGACGACGCCGACACCGGATTCGTGCTGACCGGCAAGGAAGTCGAGCGTCAGATGACCAGGATCGGCAACACCGCGCGCGTCCCGACGGGTTCCT
>DASUGW010000209.1:0-6892 GCA_036273805.1 Mycobacterium sp. | reverse complement strand
CCCGTCCAGAGGCGCCACGGCCTGACGGCCCACCACGAACGCCGCATGGAGGAAAGACATGCCCCGTCCGGCACTCACAAGCAGTGGTCGACCTGGTAACAGGCACCGCCGAACTGCGTGGTTTGAAATCCATTGCGCCTCAATATGTTCGCGCGCAAAGACTGCGACCACAACCGGTATCGCTCCCGGTACCGCCGGATCCACGGCACGGTTCGACACCGTGCTCGCCTTCCTAGGATACGGACTTTCAGCTCACGACGCCGCGCAAGCCAACGTGAGCAGACTGTGACCAACGGGACACGCACAGAAAACTTGACGCAAACAGCCGCTTTCTATGGTGAGGCCACACCCCTCCGAGGACGAGGGACGTGCCCCACCACGCAGAGAGTTGGCTGATGGCCGCATACACCCACACCCGTAAGCACCACATCACCAATTGGGACCCCGAAGACCGCGATGCCTGGGACAACGGCGGCGCGCAGATCGCCCGGCGCAACCTGATCTGGTCGATCATCTGCGAGCACATCGGCTTCTCGATCTGGTCGCTGTTCTCGGTAATGGTCCTGTTCATGTCGCCCAAGTACGGCATCTCGCTGGACCAGAAATTCGTCATCACCGCCACCGCCACCTTCGTCGGGGCGTGCCTGCGGATTCCCTACACGCAGGCCACGGCCAAGTTTGGCGGTCGCAACTGGGCCATCTTCTCGGCAGTCGTGCTGCTGATCCCAACCTCGCTGGTGACGATGCTGATGATGAACCCCGGCAAGTTCGGGTTCGGCTGGTTTCTGTTCGTCGCGGCGCTGACCGGCCTGGGCGGCGGGAACTTCGCCTCGTCAATGACCAATATCAACGCATTCTTCCCACACCGGCTCAAGGGCTGGGCTCTGGGACTCAACGCGGGCGGCGGGAACATCGGCGTTCCCGCCGTCCAGCTCATCGGCCTGCTGGTGATATGGCTGGCCGCCAGCCACCCCGAGATCGTGTGTGCCGTATACCTTCTCGCACTGGCACTGGCCGGCATCGGCGCGGCGTTCTACATGGACAACCTCGACCATCAGACCTCCAGCTACCGCTCGATGCTCGACTGCCTCAAATACCGTGACACCTGGCTGATTTCGTTGCTCTACATCGGCACCTTCGGCTCGTTCATCGGGTTCAGCTTCGCCTTCAGCCAGGTGCTTCAGATCAGCTTCAAGTCGACCGGCAGCGTCAACCCGGCACTGGCGGCCGCGCAGATCGCCTGGATCGGACCCCTGCTCGGCTCGATCGCCCGCCCCTACGGCGGCAAGCTCGCCGACCGCTTCGGCGGCGGTCGCATCACCACCATCTGCTTCGGTCTGATGATCGCGGCGTCGACCGTCCTCGTGGTGGCCGGCACCATCGCCGACGGTCACGCCAAGCACAAGATCGAAACTCCGCAGTTGAGCGCCTTTATCGCCGGCTTCATCGTGCTGTTCCTGGTGTCCGGTGTGGCCAACGGGTCGGTCTACAAGATCATCCCCACGGTGTTCGAGCACAAGGCCCGTGCCAACGCCGCGCTCACCGCGATGGGCAAGGTGATCTGGTCGCGCAAGATGTCCGGGGCCTTGATCGGCATCGCCGGTGCGGTCGGCGCCCTGGGGGGTGTGGGCATCAACCTAGTGCTGCGCTCGAGCTACAAGGAACACCAATCTGCCACCACCGCGTTCTGGATCTTCCTGGGCTGCTACGTAGCGGCAGCGGTCATCACCTGGGTGTTCTACGGCCGGCGCGAGATCGTCCTGCACACGCACAGCGTCGAACCGACGGACAGCACCGCCGCAGTCTCCGCCTGATCGACTCGAATCTGCGAGGAGGACAACATGCTCGGGAACAGCAACGGACCCAACGACACCGTCGTCGTGATCGGGCACGGAATGGTCGGTCACCGCTTCGTTCAGGAACTGCGCGCCAAAGACGTCGCGTGCCGGCATCGAATCGTGGTGCTCAGCGAGGAGCCCGTCGCCGCCTATGACCGGGTCGGTCTGTCGAGCTATGTCGGAACCTGGGACCCGGCGGCGATGGCGCTGGACGGAAACGACTATCCCGGTGACGATTTGGTCGACCTGCGCCTCGGACAGTCGGCCACCGGCATCGACCGCTCGGCCAAGGTAGTGACGACCTCCACCGGTGAACGAATCGGGTATTCGGCGCTGGTGCTGGCCACCGGGTCCTATCCGTTCGTCCCGCCGGTGGCGGGCCACGACAATCCACGGGCGTTCGTGTACCGCACCCTGGCCGACCTTGACGGCATCCGTGCCGCAGCCGAGGCGGCCGGACCGGGCGCTCCCGGCGTGGTGGTCGGCGGTGGGCTGCTCGGACTGGAGGCGGCCAATGCGCTTCGGCTGCTGGGAATGTCCCCGCACATCGTCGAATTCGCCCCGCGATTGATGCCGCTGCAGGTCGATGCGGGCGGCGGTGCGGTGCTGGCCAACCTGGTGACCGCGCTGGGCCTCACCGTGCACACGGGAGTGTCCACCAACGCCATCGCCGACACGGAGTCTGGTCACCTGGCGGTGACGCTATCGGACGGTACGGTCCTCGACGCGGCACTGGCCGTGTTCTCCGCCGGTGTGCGCCCCCGCGACGCGCTGGCCCGCGAGGCGGGCCTGGAGGTCGGCGACCGCGGTGGCGTCATTGTGGATACCGACTGTCGCACAAGCGATCCCGATGTCTACGCGATCGGCGAGGTGGCCGCCGTTCAGGGCCGGTGCTACGGCCTGGTGGCGCCTGGCTACACGATGGCCGAGGTCGTCGCGGACCAGATCCTGAGTTGCGGTGACACCCAATTCCCGGGCGCCGACATGTCCACCAAGCTCAAGCTGCTCGGCGTGGACGTCGCGAGCTTCGGCGACGCGATGGCGGTGACCGAGAACGCCCTGGAGATCATGCACTCCGACCCGGTGGCCGGCACCTACAAGAAGCTGGTGGTCGCCGACGACGGGCGGACCCTGCTGGGCGGCATCCTGGTCGGTGACGCCGATGCCTACGCGATGCTCAAGCCGATGGTCGGCCGGGAGCTGCCGGGCGATCCGGGCAAGCTGATCGCACCCGCCGGCGACTCCGCGGGCATCGGTTTGTCCTCGCTGCCCGACGACGCCGAGATCTGCTCCTGCAACGGGGTGTCCAAGGGCTCGATCTGCTCGGCCATCGCCGACGGAGCGTGCTCGGTGGCCGACATCAAGGTCTGCACCTCTGCGGGCACCACCTGCGGCGGCTGCGTGCCCAGCATCACCAAGCTGCTCGCCGACTCCGGCGTGGAACTGTCCAAGGCGCTGTGCGAGCACTTCAGCCAATCCCGCGCCGAGTTGTTCTCGATCGTTGCCGCCACCGGGATCCGCACCTTCAGCGAGCTGCTGACGCGGTTCGGCGCCGGCGCGGGCTGCGAGATCTGCAAGCCAACCGTCGCCTCCATTCTGGCCTCGACCTCCAGCGATCACATCCTCGACGGCGAGCAGGCCGCGTTGCAGGACACCAACGACCACTTCCTGGCCAACCTGCAAAAGAACGGGACCTACTCGGTGGTGCCGCGCATGCCCGGCGGCGAGGTGACACCCGATCAGCTCATCGTGATCGGACAGATCGCCAAGGACTTCGGCCTGTACACCAAGGTCACCGGCGGCCAGCGCATCGACTTGTTCGGTGCGCGGGTCGAACAGCTGCCGCTGATCTGGCGCCGGCTGGTCGATGCCGGGATGGAGTCCGGCCACGCGTACGGCAAGAGCCTGCGCACGGTTAAGAGCTGCGTCGGGTCGTCGTGGTGCCGCTACGGCGTGCAGGACTCCGTTGGCATGGCGGTCCGCCTGGAGCACCGCTACCGGGGCCTGCGCTCTCCGCACAAGCTCAAGCTCGGGGTGTCCGGCTGTGCCCGGGAATGCGCCGAGGCCCGCGGGAAGGACGTCGGCGTCATCGCCACCGAATCCGGCTGGAACCTGTACGTCGGGGGCAACGGGGGCCAGAGCCCGGCCCACGCAAAACTGCTGGCCTCGGGGCTAGACGACGAGACACTGGTCCGCTACATCGACCGCTACCTGATGTTCTACATTCGCACGGCCGACCGGCTGCAACGCACCGCGCCCTGGCAGGAGTCTTTCGAGGGCGGACTCGAAAAGTTGCGGGAAATCGTCTGTGAGGACACTCTTGGCATAGCCGCCGACCTGGAAGCGGCTATGGCCAGGCACGTCGCGGGTTACCGCGACGAGTGGGCCGCAGTCCTCGAAGATGCGGACAAGCTGCGGCGTTTCGTGTCGTTCGTTAACGCCCCGGAGACCCCCGATCCGACCGTTGCGTTCGACGAATCGTCGGGACGCAAGGTTCCGGTGTTACTCGGATCGCCAACAGTGCGAGCTCGCAGTTACTGAGGATGAAAGGAGTATTCGCGATGACCGTTCTGGAATTCCCGTTCAAACCGGTACTGGAGTCGCCGCTGGCCGTGCCGCCGGAATGGGAGGCGGTGTGCCGGCTCGATGACCTGATCCCGGGCCGTGGTGTGGCCGCACTGCTCGGCGGCGAGCAGGTCGCTATCTTCCTGCTCGGCTACGACCGGCACGGGCCGCTGCTGCGCGCGGTGGGCAACATCGACCCGTTCGGCCGTGCGGCGGTCATGTCGCGTGGCCTCATCGGTAGTCGTGGATCGGTCCCCACCGTCGCCTCGCCGCTGCTCAAGCAGGTGTTCTCACTGGATACCGGCGTGTGCCTGGACGACCGCTCGCAGGCGCTGCCGATGTACATGGTGCGCACGCGCGACGGGGTCGTGCAGTTGGCCCGGCACCGGCAGGCTGATGCGGCTTGACCGCCGCACCGATCCTCGTGCCCGACGCCGTGGCCGACCGTGGACTGCCGCTTACCGGATTCACCGTCGGCATCACGGCCGCCCGCCGGGCCGACGAATTCGCGGCCCTGCTGGAGCGCCGCGGTGCCGCCGTCATGCAGGCGCCGGCCATTCGGATCATCCCGCTAGCCGACGACGAAGAACTGCGCCAGGCCACCGAGGCCGTCCTGGCGGACCCACCCGATGTGGTCGTCGCGACCACCGGAATCGGCTTCCGCGGCTGGATCGAGGCCGCGGACGGCTGGGGGCTGGCCGACGAACTCGTCGAAGCACTGTCGTCAACCCGGATCCTGGCGCGCGGCCCCAAGGCCACCGGTGCCATCCGGGCCGCCGGACTGCGTGAGGAGTGGTCGCCACCGAGTGAGTCCTCCTCCGAGCTGATCGACCATCTGCTCCACGAGGGCGTCGCCGGTCTGCGGGTGGGCGTCCAGCTGCACGGCGCCACCACCACCTGGGAGCCGCTGCCGGATCTGTGTGACGTGTTGCGTGAAGGCGGCGCCACCATAGTTCCGATACCGGTGTACCGCTGGGTTCCGCCGGATGACACCGGACCGTTGAACGCCATGATCGACGCCATCATCTCCGGCGAACTCGACACGGTGACGTTCACCAGCGCCCCGGCGGTCGCCTCGATGCTGGGCCGGGCCGACGCGCTCGGTGTCCTCCAGCCACTACTGCACGCCCTGCGTACCACCGTGCCCGCGATGTGTGTTGGCAACGTGACGGCCGCACCACTGCACGCGCTTGGTGTTGCGACCATGCAGCCCAGCCGATTTCGGCTGGGCGCCTTGGCGCGCCTAATCGCCGACGAACTGCCGGCGCGGTCCCAGGTGCTCCGGGTGCGCGGCCACGACCTCAGCATGCGGGCCGCCGGTCTGGTCGTCGACGGCCAGTCGGTGTCGTTGTCGGCGTCGAGCCTGGCGTTGTTGCGGGCGATGACACGGGTCCCCGGGCAGGTCGTCAGCCGCCAGGTGCTCCTCGAGCAGCTGCCCGGTAGCGGCACCGACACCCACGCGGTCGAGATGGCGGTGACCCGCCTGCGGGGGTCACTGGGGGACCCCAAGATGATTCAGACCGTCGTCAAGCGCGGTTACCGGCTGGCTGTCGACCTCAGCTGCGACGACTCCGACGGCGAAAGCGAGGATTATGGTGCCGGTTCCAGACACTGACTCCCCGCAACCCATCCTGGTCGTACACGGCACCCGCTCCGCCGAAGGCGTGAAAACGGTTGCGCGACTGAGCGAACTCGTAAGTCGCCGGATCGGCCCGACACGGATGGCCTTCGTCGACGTGCTCGGCCCGTCGCCGAGCGAGGCCCTGCGCGAGATCACCTGCCCCGCACTGGTCATCCCGGCATTCCTGGCCTCCGGCTACCACGTGCGTCGCGACATTCCCGAGCACATCGCGGCCAGCGGACATTCCCGAGTCCTGTTGTGCGACAACCTCGGTCCCGATCCGGTGCTGGCCGAGGTCATGGTCGACAGGCTGCGCGCCTGCGGATGGCGCCGTGGCGACGCTGTAGTGATGGCCGCCGCGGGTTCGTCGGATCCTCATGCCGTTGCCGATCTCTCGGTGGCCGCCGGATATCTCGGCGCAATGCTCGGCGACGAGGTCGCCGTGGGTTACGCGGCCACCGGAACACCCCGCGTAACCGACGTCGTCGACGCCGTACGGCGCGCACGTGGCGGTCGTGTGTTCCTCGCCACATATCTGTTGGCGCCCGGCCTGTTTCACTCCCGCCTGCAGCAGTGCGGAGCCGACGGGGTGGCTGCCCCGCTGGGCGCTGACCCGCGCATTGCCGCGCGGATCGCCGAGCGGGCCGCTGCCGCCCAGCATGCCACCATCACACCCGTCGGCGCACTGGTGTGAGGACGATGTGACGGAGCGGTAACGCCGGGTCTCGGGGTCGGAAACATTGCCACGACACCATTGATCCATGGCCCCGGCAACCACTGTCAACACGCTCTGCGCGTATTGCGGAGTGGGCTGCGGCATGGTGTTACACCTGTCCGCGGCACCCGGTTCGAAGATGTCATCGGTCAC
>DASUGW010000208.1:0-5796 GCA_036273805.1 Mycobacterium sp. | reverse complement strand
CGGACGAGAAGGTCAACATCCTGTCCGCGTCGGTGAACACGAACCGGGACCGGGTGGCGATCAGCAACTTCACCTTCGAACTGGGCGACGCCAAGCATCTGGGTCACCTGCTGCGCGCCGTGCGCAACGTCGAGGGCGTCTACGACGTGTACCGGGTCACCAGCGCAGCGTAATTTTGTGCGACCAGACGCAGACTCGCACGAATTCGCGTGGAATCGTGCGAGTTTGCTTCCGCTCGCGGGGCTGTTAGGCGGGTTGTGCGGCGGAGCGCCATGCCAGCGGGTTGAGTCCGCGGTAGGGATCCTCGGACCGCAGCTGCTGCAGGTCGGTCAGCGCGCCTTCCAGTGAATTCTGGGTCAGCTCTTTAATTTTCGCCTCCCATATCGAGGCCTGTCGGCGAGCCGGCTTGGTGGTGTCGATGGGCTCGCAGAACCGCAGGTACATCCGTTCGGGGCGGGGGATCAACGTCGGCCCGACCCCGCGCACCAGCGGCATGCCACCGGGCGGCCCGCCCAAGCGCCGGCCGATCGCCTCGGTCAGCCTGCCCCATGCGCTGTCACGTTCCGTGAGCGGGCGGTAGACGTCGTCGCCGCCGACGAGTGCCACCGGCACGATGGGATAGTCGAATTGGATTGCCATGCGCGCGAATCCGCTGCGGCCGTCCCAGCGCAGCCGGTATTCCTCGCCTTTGAACTTCGCGATCTCGCGACCACCTCCGGGGAACACGAGCACGGTTTCATCATGCGCCATCAGTTCGCCCGCGCTGTCGGGGTGGCCGACCACCGCGCCGGCGGCGGCCAGCAGATCGCCGGCGAGGCCGCGTAGTTGGCCGAAGCCGCGGTCGGCCAGCGGTCGTACCAGCACGCCGAGCTCACGGCGTACGTAATAGGGGATCAGTAGCGTCTCGACGCCGGCCTGGGTGTGGTTGCCCACCAGCAGAAATCGGCCGTCGCGGGGTAGGTTGTCCAACCCGTCGACGTACGGCTTGCCCAAGTCGGCGATGGGGCCCAGATTGTCGGCCGCGGTGCTCACGACGTTGCGGAGCGTCTGGATCCGGGTGGGTGGATTCATGATGGCGGCCATCTCGGCCTTGGTGAACGGTCGCGGCGGTGGCGGTCCGAACCTCATGGTGTCTCGCTTTCTCGTCTGTTGGCTCCACCATACCGAACGAACTAGTTCGTCTTGGTAGGATTCTGCTGTGAGATCCACTACTGAGTTGCGCGACGAGATCCTCGCCGCGGCCCGTGCGGAGTTCGCGCAGTACGGCCTGGCCGGCTCGCGGATCGACCGCATCGCCAAGACCGCTCACGCCAGCAAGGAGCGCTTGTACGCGCACTTCGGTGACAAAGAGACCCTGTTCCGTGAGGTGGTTTCGGCCGACGGGCAGGCGTACTTCACCGCGCTCACGGTGTCGCCCGATGCAGTCGCCGACTTCGCCGGCGACGTCTACGACCTCGGCCGTAACCACCCCGAACTGCTGCGCATGCTTACCTGGGCGCGTCTCGAAGGCCTGTCGATGGAACCGCCGCCCCTGGATGCCGATGCGCCACCCGCGCGGGCGATCGCGGCAATCGAGGCTGCGCAGGCTGCGGGTCATGTAGATCCGGCCTGGGCGCCGACGGACCTGCTGGAGCTACTGTTCGGGATCGGATTGGCGTGGGCGCAGTCCGCCCATCCGGGCGCCCGGACCGACGATCCCACCGTGCACGCCGCTCGTCGGGCCATCGTGATCGAGGCTGCTGCCCGGGTGATCGCGCCGCGCTGACACGTCAGTTCACTTGGACGCCGGTGATGACCACGGGTTGTTTGGGCTTGCCGTCGAGGTTCCCGCCCGCGACCCCGGCGTGCGCGATCTGGTCGATGACCGCCATGCCCACGGCGTCGACCGAGCCAAACAGCGTGTAGGTCGGCGGCAGCTTCGAGTCCTTCCAGACGATGAAGAACTGGCTGCCGTTGGCATCCGGTCCGGCGTTGGCCATCACCAGCGAGCCGCGCGGATAGCGCACGGGCACTTGAAGTTTCGGGTCACCCGCCGGGAACTGGTTGGTGGGGTACTCGCCGGCGAACCGGTATCCCGGGCCGCCGTTGCCCGAGCCCGTCGGGTCTCCGCACTGCAGCACCGACAACGAATTGTTGGCGGTCAGCCGGTGGCACGGGGTGCCGTCGAAGAACTTCTGTCGTGCCAGGCTGACGAAACTGTTGACCGCACACGGCGCCTGACTGTTGTCCAGTCGCAGCCGAACCGCACCTGGCTGGCCGGCCGCCGTCAGAGTCATGGTGGCGGTCACCGTCGCAGGGGCGGGGGGTACCGTGCCGGCCCGCGGCGGGGTCACCGGACGCGCCGGCGTACCCGCCGGGATGTACGTGCACGATGCGGGCACCGCCGGTGGTGTGAAGCGGGGCAGATCGGCCGCGGGCGGCGCCGCCGCGTGCGTGGGCCGCTCGATCCACGTCGGATCGATTTTCTCCATCTCACGCAGCGCCCAGCCGACGAAGACCAGCCCCAGCACCACGAACAGCACCGTCAGCGCCGTGAACAGATAGCTCAGCACCAGCCCGGCAACGGCCAGGCCGTGGCCGTCTTCGCCGGTGCGGCGGATCTGCGACAGCGATACATGCCCGAAGACGATGCCCAGTGGCGCGAACAGGAACGCGCATACCAGCGACGCGACCGCCATGGCGTTGGTCGGCTTTGGTGGCGGCGGATACGGGAACGGGTAGGTAGCTGAGTGGGGCGCCGTGTATCCGTACGGATACGGCGGTCCACCAGGGGCGGTCATGCGCGGTGCTCCGTGGGACCCGGTCAGTCCAGCCCGAGGATCTTGATCCGGACTTCCTGCGTGGGCTTGCCGTCGTCTCCGCCGCCCGCGATGCCGGCGGTCGCGATCTTGTCGAGGGTGGCCAGCCCGGTCTCGTCGATAGTGCCGAACACCGTGTACTGCGGCGGCAGTTGTGAGTCCTTGTAGACCAGGAAGAACTGGCTGCCGTTGGTGCCAGGGCCGGCGTTGGCCATCGCGAGCGTGCCCCGCGGGTAGGTGACCGGCTGCTGCGCCGACGGCGCGTACTGGGGGTACTGGTCAGTGGGGTACTCGTTGTCGAACTTGTATCCCGGGCCGCCGGTACCCAGGCCGGTCGGATCGCCGCACTGCAGCACAGACAGGCTCGGCGACGTGGTCAGCCGATGGCAGGGGGTGTCGTTGAAGTAGCCCTGTTGCGCCAGGCTGGCGAAGCTGTTGACGGTGCAGGGCGACTTCGCGTTGTCCAGCTGCAGCCCGATGTTGCCCGCGGTGGTGGCCATGCTGGCGCTGACCTGGGCCGGATCGGTCGGAACCTTGCCGGTGCGCGGCACACTGACCGGCTTGGCGGCGGCTTCGGCGGCCGGGTACTGGCAGTTGGCGCCCAGGTTCGCCGAGGGCGTGAATGCCGGCAGCTTGCCATCGGCGGGCGGAGAGACGGTGGGTCCGGTGTCGGTGGTGGTCGGCGCGGCCGAGGTATCCGAAGCCTGCGAGACGGTCGAGCCCTCGTTCTTGTGCTTCGTCGAGAGCAGCAGACCCGCGACCAGGCCGACCGCGGCGATGGCCGCCACCGCGGAACCGGTGAGGATCAGGATCCGGCGCCGCTTGGCGTGCCGTTCGCGTTGCTCCAGCTTGAGTTCGAGCTTGCGCTTGGCTTCTTCACGTCGCTCTTCGTTGGTCGGCACCGCTGTTTTGTCCTCCACATGTGCACTGACAGAAGTCGGGTCGAGTCTGCCAGCAGGGGCTGAGCGCAGGCTGAGCGACCCTGCCGGCCGGTCAGGGTGCGACACTGGTCGGCGTGCTGATCACCGGGTTCGCCACAGGCTCCACGGAGGCGAACTGTTACTTCATCGCGCCCCGCGCCGGCGCCGGAGCAGTGGTGATCGATCCCGGCGAGGAAGCCGTGCAGACCCTCGAGTACTACTTCGCGGCCAACGATCTGCATCCCGTTGCGGTGCTGCTGACCAACGGACATCCCGCCCATAGCGCTTCCGCGGCCGACCTCAGCGCCGGCTGGGATATCCCGGTGCTGATTCACCCGGCTGATCGTGGGTTGCTTACCGGTGGCGGCCAGAAAGAGCCTGACGAGGTGATCGATCTTGCCGGCGGTGCCCGCCTCGAGCTGGCCGGCATGGCGGTGACGGTCGACCACACCCCGGGCCGCAGCCCCGGCTCGGTGGTGTTCGGGGTGACCGCCGACACCGACGAAGGGCCGGTGCCGGTGGTGTTCACCGGCGACACCTTGGCCGCCCGGGGATGCGGTGAGACCGGGGACCCGGTGCGCGCGGCGGAATCCGCGCGCGAAAAACTGTTCGTACTCGACGACCGCACCGTGGTACTACCAGGCCACGGACCATCAACAAGCATCGGCGCCCAGCGCCGGCTGCACCTGGCTAAGGACTGCAACCCGTGAGTGAGACTGTCTCCTTCCGTGCGCCCAAAGGCGTGCCCGACTACCTGCCGCCGGACTCGGCGCAGTTTGTCGCGGTACGCGACGGGCTGCTGGCCACCGCACGCCGGGCGGGTTACGGCGACGTGGAGTTGCCGATCTTCGAGGACACCGCGTTGTTCGCGCGTGGTGTGGGCGAGTCCACCGACGTGGTGTCCAAGGAGATGTACACCTTCGCCGACCGCGGCGACCGCTCGGTGACCCTGCGTCCGGAGGGCACCGCCGGGGTGATGCGCGCGGTCATCGAACACGGTCTCGACCGCGGCGCGCTGCCGGTGAAGCTGTGCTATTCGGGCCCGTTCTTCCGCTACGAACGCCCGCAGGCCGGCCGCTACCGACAGCTGCAGCAGGTCGGGGTGGAGGCCATCGGCGTGGATGACCCGGCGCTGGACGCGGAGGTGATCGCGATCGCCGATGCGGGATTCCGGTCCCTGGGGCTCAACGGCTTCCGGCTGGAGATCACCTCGCTGGGCGACGACACCTGCCGCCCCGAATACCGGAAACTGCTGCAGGACTTCCTGTTCACGCTGGATCTGGACGAAGAAACGCAGCGGCGCGCGCAGCTGAACCCGTTGCGGGTGCTCGACGACAAACGTCCCGAGGTGCGTGCCATGACCGCCGACGCGCCGCTGATGCTCGACCACCTGTCACCGGATGCACAGGCCCACTTCGACACCGTGCTGGCACATCTGGATGCCCTGGGGGTGCCGTACGTGATCAACCCGCGGATGGTGCGCGGTCTGGACTACTACACCAAGACCACGTTCGAGTTCGTGCACGACGGCCTGGGTGCACAGTCCGGCATCGGCGGCGGCGGCCGTTACGACGGATTGATGCATCAGTTGGGTGGACAGGACCTGTCCGGCATCGGCTTCGGGCTCGGCGTGGACCGCACGCTGTTGGCGCTCAAGGCTGAGGGCGTCGCCCCGGGTCCGACTTCGCGGGTGGACGTGTTCTGTGTTCCGTTGGGGGAGCAGGCCAAACGTTCGCTGGTGGTGCTTGCGGCACAGTTGCGAGCTGCGGGTGTGCGGGTCGATCTGGCGTACGGTGACCGGGGCATCAAGGGCGCGATGAAGGCCGCCGACCGCTCCGGTGCGGCGGTGGCCCTGGTGGCGGGCGACCGCGACATCGAGGCGGGCACGGTGGGTGTCAAGAATCTGGCCACCGGTGAGCAGGTCGATATCGCTGCGGATGCGGTTGTCGCCGAGGTGATTTCCCGCCTCTCCACCTAGTCCCTCTCCCCACGGTCGCGAGCGTGCGTGTCCCCGGGCGACACGCCATGGCGCGACCGTGTTTTGCGCACGTTCGCGCGGGGTCAGCGCTTGCGGTGAC
>DASUGW010000207.1:0-3690 GCA_036273805.1 Mycobacterium sp. | reverse complement strand
CGTAGAAGGTGGCAAATCCGTGGTCGTCGGCCAGTTTGGCTGCTGCTGCGGGGGTGATGCCACGGTCACTGGTGAAAAGCACAAGCCCAAAATCCATTGCTGATCAACGCCATTCGAGTCAAGGGAGCTGCGCTCCGATAGTGGGGCCGTGACCCGCGCGGATGTCTCTCCGGGCGCCGCCACTCCCACAACTTATCTGGACAACTGTCCAAGATACGTGGTGGTGCCTCGGGGTTGCCGTCGGCCCCTGCTGGGCGAACCCGGCGTCAGCTTCGGTGCGGTCGGGCCGGCGGGCCGGCGTCGGCGCCGGCGGCGTCTCGGCGCCGGGCCGCCATCCCGGCCAGCGCTTCGAACACCACCCGGTGTGCCGCGTTCACGGTCAGTTCCGCGTGATCGTAGGCCGGGGCGACCTCAACGACGTCGACGCCGACGACGTCATGCTCATAACAGAGTTGCCGGACCATTCGCAGCAGATCGGCACTGGTGATGCCGCCGGGCTCGGGAGTCCCGGTGCCGGGTGCGTGTGCGGGGTCGAGGACGTCGATATCGACTGAAACATAAAGCTTTTCGGCCTTGGCCAATGCCTCGCTGACCGCAGTGCGCATGACGTCTTTGAAGCCGCGCTCCCAGATTTCCTGCATGGTGTGCCAGGTCATGCCCTGCTCGAGCATCCACTCGAAAGTGTCTTGGGGTGGCCAATAACCACGCAGACCCACCTGCACGAAATGCGTTCCGGGAACGGCCCCGGATTCGATCAGCCGGCGCATCGGCGTGCCGTGGCTGGCGAGGTTGCCCTCGATGATGTCGGCGGTGTCGGCATGGGCGTCGAAATGCACGACGCCGACGTTGCCGTATCCGTGCACATCGGCTACCGCTGTGGCCGCTGGCCATGTGATGGAGTGATCACCGCCGAGTATCACGGGCACGATGCGCCGCGACGCGATGGCGTGCACTCGCTCCTTGATGTTGTTGTGCGAAACGTCGGTTTGACCGTGGGGGCAGTACGCATCGCCGAAGTCAATGACCTCCAGCCAATCGAAGATCTCCAGGCCGAGATCGAGGTGATACGTGCCGGGCTCGTAGGCAGTGGCCCGGATGGCCCGGGGCCCGAACCTCGCGCCGGGGCGGTTGGTGGTCGAGATGTCGAAGGGCGCACCGACTATCGCGACATCGGGACGCCAGGAGTCGAGTTGGTCGGGCTCGGTCAGAAATGGACGCTGACCGAAGGACACCATGCCCGAGTACGCGATCTCGAGTTGCTCGACCATGCCCGGTGGGAGGTTTCGATCCGGATGGTCATGGTGGTGGCCCATGTCGTTGACATTAACGCGGTCACGGCGTGCGGGGGACTCGTCTGACGCGCACGACCGCACCCCGTCCGTCGGCGAGTTCTAATCTGGTCGCGAAGTTGGGCATGAGACGGTTGAAGGAACATGGACACGCACGATTACGTCACTTACGAGCAGTGGGGGCGCAAGTTTTTCGAGGTCGCGGTTACCAATGAGCGGGTTGCGGCTGCATTCGGTGCAATTGCGGGTGACCAGATCGAGATAGGCCCGATGGCCCAGGGTCCGGCGGGACTCGCTCGGGTCAGCGCCAAAGTCAACATCGGTGAGCCGCATGCAACGCGCCGCCTCGGCGACACCATCACGTTCGACATCCGCATCCCGCTGACGATCGACCTGCTCGTCGACCTTCGGCTCGACAAGCAGCGCTTCACGGTGGCCGGAGAGGTTGCGCTGCGGGCGATCGCGCGGGCGGCTGAGCCGCTGGCCCTGGTGCTTGACGTCGCCAAGCCCCGTCCATCCGACATCAGCGTTCACGTGTCGTCGACCTCGTTTCGCGGCGAGATCGTGCGGATCATCGGCGGGGTAGATGCAGAGATTCGCCGCTTCACCGCCCAGCACGTCGCCGATCAGATCGATGCGCCCGAATCCAAACAGGCGCAGGTGATCGACGTCGAATCCATGATCGACACAGCTTGGACGGGAATTTAACGTTCGCCGCTGATGACGGTGAATCCGGCCAGCCAGTCCTCGTGCATCTCGTCGTCGATGAGGACGCGCCATTGGTATCGCTGTCCGACAACAAGGTTCAGTCCCGGGATGGTTGCGATGAACGGGATCGTGACCGGGGTTCCCTTGGGATGCACGTCGCGGTGGCGGGCATTTATCACGCCGTCCTCGGTATGCGCGACCCGCGCACCGTCGCTGTCGACCAATTCGGCACGAATCGGAAACGACCTCCCGAGCTCCGACCAGTCGACTTCTACGAAGATGATCAGCGCGTGCTGTGGCACGGGGTTGGAAGTGGTGGTCCATCCCAACCCGAGAGCATGTACCGAACCGTTCTGATCCAGCTCGCCGCTATGGGCTAGCAAAACGATCGCTCTCATCGGTGCCTGATTGTAGTGAGGATTGTGCGCCATCGGCGTCGCGGAGATGCGCATACCCGCGCGCCGAAGGGGCCTTCGGGCGCGAACGGGGATGGCGCCCAATCGGTTGTGCGGCTGTCCGCCGGCCCGCAGCTAAGCGTCGCGAGTGGCGTGGGCCGGCGCTGGGCCGGTCGATGGCGCGAGCCCGATCGCATCAGAAAACGGGCCGGATCGACTGGGTCTATGGGCGCACGGTCTTCGCCCAATGCCGCATGCGTGGATGTTTGGGCAGGTGGCAACGGGTCCGCGCATGTGCTTGCCGTTTGAGCTGCAACTGTGCGTCGATGGCCGGTTACCGCCATAGCTCGCATTCGCAACGATTCCATAAACGCGAGTTTCGGCTTCAGAGCAAATAGGTTCGCGCCGATACGTTGCCCTCACAGCTTCCATTGGGTCAACAAGAGGGTGGGCATGGTAACCAGGAAGAGCCGCACTGCGGTCACCGCTGCGGTGACGGCCGGTGTCTTTGGCACGGTTCTGACCATTTCCCCGGTTGCGTCAGCGGAAACGACTTACGTGGCAAGCCCAGGTGTGCCGTGTGTCGGCATGGTGCAGCAGCTTGCGGCTTCACCCAACTCCATCGGTGACATGCTCGCGCCTCCTGCGGCGTTCGGCGGCGGTGGCGGCGGTCCCGCCGGCGTTGTCATTCCGCCTGCCGGTGGCGGTGGCGGCGGCGGTGGCTTGGTGCCGGCGGCCGGTGGCGGTGGCGGTGGTGTGCCCGCGGGCGGCGGTGGCTTGGTGCCGGCGGCCGGTGGCGGTGGTGCTGGTGGTGGCGGCGGTGTGCCCGCGGGCGGAGCCGGCGGGGCCCAGATAGCAGACAGTGCAGGGTCTGCAGGCGCAGGCGCAGGTGCCGGTGCGGGCGGAGCAAGCGCGGCGGCCTCAGTGGTGGATGCTGCGGGCGCGGGAGGCGCCGGGGGTGGGGCCCCTGCTGGCACCGGAGCAGGTGGTGGTGCCGCTGGCGGCGCGGCCATCGCGGACAGTGCGGGCATCGCCGGTGGCGAGGGTGCAGCCGTGCGCGACAACGCAGGTGCAGCGGGCGGTGCTCCCGTTGCGGATGCGGCTGGTGCCGGTGCGGGTGGTGGTGCCGGTGGCGGTGCCGCTGGCGCGGGTGGTGGTGAGGGCGGAGTCGTTTCCGACACTGCCGGTGGCGGCGGGGGTGCCGGTGCTGGCGGTGGCGGTGGTGCGGGCGCTGGTGGTGCTGGTGGCGGTGGCGCCGCTGGTGCGGGCGGCGCTGGTGGTGGTGAGGGCGGAGTTGT
>DASUGW010000206.1:0-32087 GCA_036273805.1 Mycobacterium sp. | reverse complement strand
GGCAGTGCGGCGCTCGTGACGTTCTATGTTCCGCGCTGAGCACGGCTGCGCCGCGAGCGCCTACCAGTCGCGTGGCGCACGCTCACCGAAACGACGTGAATGGTCGTGAATTCTGCCCGACCGCGACCAGTGAGGTCATTTCGGCGCAAGCACCAGGCTAGGAGTTCGTGGCGAGCGTCAGCTCCATCAGCTTCAGGGCTTGCCCGCACGCGTCGATCCCAGGTGCCTGCGGGTTCACCCACCAGCCCACGACACCGGCTGCGTCGCTGGCTACCCCACAGGCCCCATTGGGATCACTGGTGTGCATCACGATCGAGGGGACACCGGCGATCGCGCGATTCTCAATCTGGTAGTTCAGCGCGCCCGCGACCTTCTTCTCGTTGTCCAGGCTGCCCTGTTCGAACCAAAAGCGGGTGATGTCGACGAGGCCGGCGGGATTGGCCGCCTGCCAGCGGCACACCGCACCGACGAAGGTGCTCTGAATGTCGAGCGGATCGGCGCCCACGGTCTTGGCGATGACGTCGGTGGTGAGGACGTCGCATTCCTTCAGCAGGTTCGGGTAGGTCTTAGCGGAATCGTTGTTGCGCGGTCCCGCACCGGCCCGCACCGCGGTGCCGTCGACGGCGCGTGAGCACCCGGTGATCGCGGCGAGCGCGGCGCAGACGACGGTGGCCGAGACGAGCAGACGTTTGATGCGCACCGGCTTGCTCATTTCGCGTTCTTGATCGACTGGGCGGTCAGTTGCTTGGCAATGTCACACGGATCCGGGAACGGCTTGGCGTTGAAGTTGACCGACCATTCGATGAAATCGTCGTCGAACTGGATGCCGATCTCACAGAGGTTGTCGCCGAGCTGTGGGTCGGTGCCGACGGCCACGAACCCGTTGCGGCCTTCGACGGTGATGTCGTTGACGCTGGCGCGTGACAGTTCCTCGGTCTTGCGCTCGCGACCGATCGGGCTGCCGCGGAACCAGGTGAAGGAGAACTGCGGTCCGACGATGCCGCCATTGACCAGCCACTGGCATCCGACCGAATTCTTCGCGGTGCCAACCAATCCGTTGACCTGCGTGAGCTGGCTGACGGTCTGATCGCTGACGCCGCCGCACTGCGGGAACGTCGGACCGTGTTTGGCCTCTGCAGTCGGCGGCGGGGCTTGCGGCACCTGCGGCGAGGGGCCGCCCTTGTCACTGGAACAGCCGGCGAACAACGGGACCGCGGCCATGGCCGCAACGGCCAGCGCAATGAATGCGTGCTTCACCGGATCAGTTGCCTTCTGCTCACAGCGCACACTGTAGCGGCCCCGTCTGCGGGGACCGAGCGACACGCCTATTGACCTGGCCTTTTGAGCGCATCCGCGGCTCACCGGCCGCCGTCGGCGACCACGCGGACCGTCAGCCGTGCCGCCACTGCCGGCGGACCGGCGTGTGCGACAGTAGCGGGATGCTCCTGGCGCTGTTGCGGCGGTATGTACAGCCGTACCGGTGGCTGGTCGGCGTCGTTGCGCTGTTGCAGTTGGTCAGCTCGATGGCGTCGTTGTATCTGCCGACAGTGAACGCCGCCATCATCGACAACGGGGTCGCCGTCGGGAACACCGCCACCATCGTCCGTCTCGGCGGGGTGATGCTGGCGGTCACCGCCTTGCAGGTGGCGTGCGCGATCGCCGCCGTTTATTTCGGGTCGCGGGCGTCGATGAGCTTCGGCCGCGATCTGCGGTCGGCCATCTTCGGCCACGTCACCACATTCTCCGCGCACGAAACGGCTCGGTTTGGTGCGCCGTCACTGTTGACGCGGACCACCAACGACGTCCAACAGGTCCAGCTGCTGGTGCAGATGACGGCAACGGTACTGGTCACCGCGCCCATCATGTGTGTCGGCGGCATTGTCATGGCCATCCACCAGGACGCCGGGCTGTCGTGGTTGCTGCTGGTCAGCGTGCCGGTGCTGGCGCTGGGCAACTACTGGATCATCCGGCATCTGCTGCCCGTGTTCCGCCGCATGCAGTCGCTGATCGACGGCATCAACCGGGTTATGCGCGATCAGTTGTCGGGCATGCGGGTCATCCGCGCGTTCGACCGCCAACCGTTCGAGCGGACACGTTTCGAGGCGGCCAACCGCGCACTGGGCGAAACCGCGATCGAGGGGGGTCGCTGGCAGGCGCTGATGCTGCCGGTGACCACGCTGACCGTCAACGTCTCCAGCGTCGCGGTGATCTGGTTCGGGGGCCAGGGCATCGATGCCGGCCGGATGCAGGTCGGCTCCCTGATCGCGTTCCTGTCCTACTTCATGCAGATCCTGATGGCAGTGCTGCTGGCCACGATCTTCCTGACGATGCTGCCACGGGCGTCGGCGTGTGCCGAGCGCATCACCGAGGTGCTGTCCACGGGGGCGGAGATCTCTGACCCTCCACGGCCCGTCGAACCTGCCGGAGCGCCGGCGGGCCTGGTTCGGCTGCAACGTGCAGGCTTCCGCTATCCGGGTGCAGATCAGCCTGTGCTGCAGGATGTTTCGTTCACCGCCCAGCCCGGTACCACCACCGCGATCGTGGGCGGCACCGGCTCCGGCAAATCCACGCTGGTGGCGTTGATCTGCCGGATGTACGACGTCACCTCCGGCGCGGTGTACGTCGACGACGTGGACGTGCGCGACTACGCATGCGAACGGCTGTGGTCGGCGATCGGGGTGGTGCCGCAGCGCGGCTATCTGTTCTCGGGCACGGTCGCCGACAACCTGCGCTACGGCGCGGCCCCCGGGCAATCCGTCACCGAAGAACAGATGTGGGAGGCGCTGCGGGTGGCCGACGCGGACGGCTTCGTGGCGGCCGACGAACTCGGGCTCGGGATGCGGGTCGCCCAGGGCGGCGTGAACTTCTCCGGCGGGCAGCGCCAACGGCTGGCCATCGCGCGCGCGGTCATCCGGCGACCGGCCCTGTATCTGTTCGACGACGCGCTCTCCGCCCTCGACGTGCACACCGACGCCCGAGTGCGTGACCGGCTCCGCGAGGTGGCCACGGACGCGACGGTGATCATTGTCGCGCAGCGTATTTCGACGGTCATGGCCGCCGACCAGATCGTTGTCGTGGATCACGGTCGGGTGGTCGGCACCGGCCCGCATGAGCAGTTGCTGGTCGACTGCCCGGTCTACGCCGAGTTCGCCGAATCGCAGGCAGTGGGAGCCGGCCGGTGAGCGCGCCGATGCGTGGTGCGCTGCGGCTGCAGCGGGCGCCGACGCAGCGCTCTACTGAGTTCCGGGCTACGGCGTGGCGACTGCTGCGCCGACTCACTCCACAACGCGGACTGACGATCAGCGTCATCACACTGTCGATCATCGGGATTCTCATCGGCGTGATCGGGCCCAGGATCCTCGGGCACGCAACGGATCTGCTGTTCAACGGCGTAATCGGGCGGCAGCTGCCGGCCGGGATCAGCAAGGAGCAGGCGATTGCCGCCGCACGCGACCGCGGCGACAACAGCTTTGCCGACCTGCTGTCGGGCATGAACGTCGTCCCCGGACGGGGCGTGGACTTCGGCGCCGTGGGCCGCACCCTGACGCTGGCGCTGGCGCTGTATCTGGTTGCCGCCCTTCTGGTGTGGATACAGGCCCGGCTGCTCAACGTCGCCGTGCAGCGAACCATGATGGCCCTGCGCGCCGACGTCGAGGCCAAGGTGCACCGACTGCCGTTGGCGTACTTCGACTCCCGGCAGCGCGGCGAGTTGCTCAGCCGGGTGACCAATGACATCGACAACGTGCAGACGTCCCTGTCGATCAGCATCAACCAGTTGCTCTCGGCGATACTGACGGTTTTCGCGGTGCTGGTGATGATGCTGACGATCTCACCGCTGCTGACGTTGATCGCTGTGGCAACGGTGCCCCTGTCGCTGTGGATCACCCGCTCCATCACCCGGCGGTCGCAGAAACTGTTCGCCGCCCAGTGGCGCAATGTCGGCCGGCTCAACGCGCACATCGAAGAGACTTACAGCGGCTTCACGGTGGTGCGGACTTTCGGTCACCGTGCGGCGGCGCGCGAGCAGTTCGCTGCGCTGAACGACGACGTGTTCCACGCCGGCTTCGGTGCGCAATTCTTCTCCGGGTTGGTCGGGCCGGCGACGATATTCGTCGGCAACCTCAGCTATGTCGCCGTCGCCGTCGCCGGTGGACTGCAGGTTGCCGGCGGCGTGATCACGCTGGGCAGCATCCAGGCCTTCATCCAGTACGTACGCCAGTTCAACCAGCCGCTGACCCAGGTGGCGGGCATGTACAACACGCTGCAGTCCGGAATGGCAAGTGCTGAGCGGGTTTTCGAGCTGCTGGACGAAACCGAGGAGCCCGCCGATGTCGACGCCGCGTTGCCCGCCGACGATTCGCCGCCCCGGGTGGAGTTCGACCGGGTGAGCTTCGGTTACCGGGCCGCCGTTCCGGTGATCGAGGACCTGTCCCTGGTGGCCGAGCCGGGCAGCACCGTTGCCTTCGTCGGCCCCACCGGTGCCGGTAAGACGACGCTGGTGAATCTGCTCATGCGGTTCTACGAGGTCGACTCCGGGCGGATCCTGATCGACGGCATCGACGTCGCGACCGTCAACCGCTCGTCGGTACGTTCACAGATCGGCATGGTGCTCCAAGACACCTGGCTGTTCGGCGCGACGATCGCCGAGAACATCGCCTATGGCTGCCCTGGCGCCACCCCCGACGAGGTGATCGCAGCGGCGCGCGCGGCCTACGTCGACCGTTTCGTGCAGACGCTGCCCGACGGCTACGACACTGTGGTCAGTGACGACGGTGGATCCGTCAGTGCCGGGGAAAAGCAGTTGATCACCATCGCCCGGGCCATTCTCGCCCGGCCGCGGTTGCTGGTGCTCGACGAGGCAACGAGTTCGGTGGACACCCGTACCGAGTTGTTGATCGCCCAGGCGATGGCCGAGTTACGCCGCGACCGAACGTGTTTCATCGTCGCGCACCGGCTGTCGACAATCCGGGATGCCGACCTGATCCTGGTCGTCGAGCATGGACGGATCGTCGAGCAGGGCACACACGCCGAGCTTTTGGACCGTCGCGGCGCCTATTGGGCGATGGTGCAGGCCTGAGGACGATGCGGGCGAGGGACGAGCCCGGGGAGGAGTCAGGCCTAGCAGCACCCGACTGAGGTTTACAGGTCCGGCCCCTGCGCCCGCAGCTCGTCGACGGCCGACATGGCCGAGCGCAAGTCCGTCAGCCACTGTTCGGCGTGCTGGCCGACCAACTTGACCGACCATCCGAGTGCGTCCGAACGCGACCGCGCGACGCCGGCGTCGACGAGGGTGTCGAGCACCTGTCGTTCGGGTTGACGCAGCCGCGTCATGACCGGAACCGAAAGGTGGGTGAACAGGACGCGCTGTAGGTCGTCGTCGGCTCCGGCGTCGACTCCCCAGGAGACCTTGCGCCGGTACTTGGCCTGCGCCTCATCGGCGATGTGCATTCGTTCGGTGCGGGTGTCCTCGCGGAATCGCGAAACCCGGCCGGCCACGCGGGCCTTCGGCTCATCGGATACGGCCGGCAGGCGGCCGATGACGGTGATTTCCTCGCGGTCGACCGTGACCTGCGGATCACCGTCGAACCATTCCTCGGGTAGCCGGCCGGCGAACCAGTCGGCGGCGTCTGCCGCGTCGGGCAGCGGTGCATGATGTTGTTTCATGATTACATGATTACGCCGTTACACCGCAGCTCGGGGCGTCGTTCACTGCTGGTGAACGAATGCAGAGGAACTACCGCTACCTACCGTTTCCTTAGCAGCGCCGCCCCGCCGGCGGCCAGCATCGCGATCAGCAGCAGTAACGCCCAGCCCCCGCCGGCCACCCACCACACCACGCCGAGCACGACGATTGCCGGTGACAGCGCGAACAGCACAATGCCCGGATTTTGCCGCAGGACCGCAAGCGCACCGCGGGCCCGCTCCCGGTCGATCTCCTTACCTGCCATGGCTACCAGGATGCCAGTCAGCGGCCTTCGGGGTCTGACTTCCGCGCGCGGAACAGTCGCGTCTCACCCTTGATGTTCTTCAGCCGCCGGGCCCCCGCGTAGGACCACTCGAACCCGTCGGCATCACCGATCGCCTCGCGCGCGGACTGGGAGGCGAGCACGGTGCCCGGCCGGGCGGCACCGGTGACCCGGCTGGCGAGGTTCACCGGGCTGCCGAACCAGTCGCCGGCCCGGCTGACGGCTTCGCCATAGGCCAGTCCCACTCGCAGGCGCGGAAACTCGCTGTCGGCCTCAGCGGCACCGGCGAGTTCGAGCATCGCATGCAACAGCGGCACGGGGTCGGGGCTGACCAGCATCACCGCGTCACCGATCGTCTTGACGAAACGCACCGGCGGATCGGCCACGTCACGGGCCATATCGGCGAGTCGATGGGCAAGCTTTTCAAGCTCCTCAGGTTCCACGGCCTCCCCGAGGCGGGTGAAATCCACCAGATCGGCGAATGCGACCCCGATCTCGCGGGCCCCGGGCAGCGGGATGCCCGACGCCCGCTCGGATGCGCTGACGGCTTCCGTCTCCATCCGGTGCCGCAGCTGCACCAGAAGCAGGTCTTCGATCATGGGGCCGAGCAACGGCGCCGACGCCGCGGTGATCGCCTCTGATGCCTCGGCCGTCTCGAGTTCGGTTGCGCCCGCATGCAATACGGTAGCCAGCGCCGTGTAGCGCATAGATTGCGCAGCGTTGGCCAACCCCTCGGCGAGGGTCCGCGTCACCTGCAATAGCTGGTCTGGGTCGAATCCGAGCTCAAGGAACTTCGCGGTGTGCAGGACCGCGTCCGCATCGGCCTTCAAGAAGACCTTGTCATCAGGGTCGCTGTCGGTCGGCAGGCCGATCGCACGCTGCACCCGCTGCGTCAGGTCGATGCCGATCCCGGCCTGCTCAGCCATCTCGCGAGTCGACACGTAAACGCCGTCATCACCGATATGGCGCCGTGAGGCCAGCAGCATCGGCGAGAACGAGCCGCGAATCTCCTCGATGCTGAAACCCTTGTCGATCAGCCACGCGACGAGTTCGGCCCGCTGGGCACGCTCAGCACCATCCAGGCCATCGAGCAGCCCGGAGGACTCGATGTCGGAATCTGCCACAGAGGTCACAGTACATTTCGGTCAAGCGCTCAGGCGGGCTGCTTTCAGAGCTGGTGCGGTACGGCATCCCCACTCCGGTGTACGGATTGCAGGAGGTGCATCATTTGAGCTGATGAATGCTCCGGACGTGAGGGGTCTGCCACCGATCGTGGGCGGCAGGCCCGTTGCATTGTTCCTGGGCAATGCGCCCAGCGTGCAATCGCTGGCGCGACAGCAGTACTACGGCAACCCGCGGAATGCGTTCTGGGCGACCATGGGTGCGGTCTTGCGTGTTCCTTCCGATGCGCCGTATGGCGAACGAACCGCGGCCATGGTGGCGGCGGGCTATGCCGTCTGGGATGTGCTGGCGTTCTGTCGTCGGGCCGGGAGCCTGGATTCGGCTGTCGAGCGAGATTCGATGGTGGCCAACGATTTCGAATCGCTATTTGCGACGTGGCCCTCGATCCGACGCGTGTATTTCACCGGCGGGGCGGCCGAGGTCAACTACCGGCGGCTCGCCTTCGTCGCTCCCGGTGTCGATTACATGCGCCTGCCTTCCACCAGCCCGGCGCACACCGTGCCGTTTGCCGTGAAGCTGGCAGCCTGGCGGGCGGCATTGGCGTGCCCTGTCGGGGCGTAGGTGTCGCCGCGGCAGAGTCAGTTGGCGTTTTGCCCGCCTCTACGCGACTTTGCGCGACTCGGTGGAACCGTCAAAATGGCCCATCGGACGCTCTTCGCGATGACACCCCGTCGTCTGTCCGTCTCACCGAGTCGCTCCGAGTCGCTGAGAGGCGGGCAAGTCGAGAAGTACTTCCCTGCGGCATCGCGAGTTTCCTCACGCACCACATCCTCCAACGAGGGCTTCCGGCCGAAGCTCCCTCCGCGGCGACGAACGTGCGGAAAATACGTGAATTCCGCGGTGTGTCGACCGGGGACACGCACGCTCGGCGGAGGTGCGGGGAGTTCAGGACACCGAGGGCCGGCGATGCGCCCAGGGCCGGTCGGCCTCGATCTCGGCGGCCAGGCTCAACAGTGTTGCTTCATCAAAAGGCCTGCCCGCCAACTGAATCGACAACGGCAAGCCCGCACGGTCCAAGCCCCACGGCACCACCGCAGCAGGCTGCCCGGTGGCGTTGAAGGCAACGCAGAAGGGGGTACGCGCCGATACCAGGGCCATGGTGGCTACCGCACCCAGACGCCGGTAGGCGCCGATCTTCGACGGCCCGGTCGCTGTTCCCGGCGTGATCACGACGTCCACGTCGTCGAAGATCGCCAGCATGCGCGCCGCGATCTCCTCTTCGCCCGCACGGATTTTCACCATGCGGTTGTCGGAGAACAGCGAACCGATGCGGGCCGCACCCCGGGTCCGCGAATCCAGTCGCTCCTGATGCGGCAGCACCCGGACATCGTCGTAGACGCCACGGAAAAGCCGTGGCAGCACGTGGCGCATCGCCGCCAGGGGCGGGTAGTCGACGTCGCGGACGACGACGTCGTGGCCGAGCTCACGCAGCAGCGCACCCGCCTGATGCACCGCAGCACGCTGCTCGGCGTCTCGATAGGCGGTCAACGGTGGAGGAACCTTGGTGCTCAACGCGATTCGCAATCGATTCGGCGGTCGCGACGCCGCCTTGACGAATCCGCCTTCGGGACCGGGCATCGACTTGTCACACGTGACGTCCAGGAACAGCGCCGCGTCCTCGACGGTATGGGTCAGCGGGCCGTTGACCGACAGGCCGCACCATGCGTCGTAATGCGGAGCCAGCGGAACCCTGTCACGTTGCGGCTTGAGACCGAACAATCCGCACCAGGTGGCCGGAATCCGGATCGAACCGGCACCGTCGGAGCCCAGCGCAATCGGCGCCAGACCCGCAGCCACGGCGGCAGCGCTTCCGCCGCTGCTGCCACCCGGCGTGCGCGATACGTCCCACGGGTTGTGCGTTGCGCCGAACGACACCGTCTCGGTGAACGGCCAGATCATGAGTTCGGGCACTGCCGTCTTACCGAGGATGATGGCGCCGGCATCCCGTAACAACTGCACCACCTCGGCGTCCTTGGTGGGTGCCGGGCCGTGCGCGCTGCTGCCGTAGGTCGTCACCTCGCCGGCGACGTCGGTGTCGTCCTTGATGGCGATCGGGACACCGAGCAGCGGCAGCCGCTCCCCCGCGTCCAGCCGTTCCTGAGCCTCTGCGGCGGCCCTGCGCGCGGCGTCGGCGAACACCACCCGGAAAGCACGTACTTCCGGGTCCAGTCGGGCAATGCGATCAAGGTAGAGCTCAATCAGAGGTTGAGCGGTAATGGCTCCGGTGGCCAGCATCCGTGCCTGCTCGGCTGCTCCGGCGAAGGCCAACTCGATGGAGTCCATGTCTCGAAGGGTATCCATCCGCTCGGTACGGTTGCGGGATGTCCTGTGTCTTCTGCGCCATCGTCGACGGCAGTGCGCCGGCCATCCGCATCCACGAGGACGACGACTACCTGGCGATTCTCGACATCCGCCCGATCGTCCGCGGTCACACGCTGGTGATCCCGAAGAATCACCACGTCGACCTGACCGACACCCCGCCGGACATCGTCGCCGGCATGGTGGTGCTCGGCCAGCGGATCGCCCGGGCCGCCCGCGCCTCCGGCCTGCAGGCCGACGGCAACAACATCGTCATCAACGACGGCAAGGCGGCGTTCCAGAGCGTCTTCCACGTCCACCTGCACGTGGCACCGCGCCAGATCGGCGACAAGCTGTCCTTCGCGAAGGGACTGGTGGTGCGCCGGGACCCCGACCGTGAGGAGACCGGCCGCATCCTGCGTGACGCGCTGGCCAAACTGGAAGTTGATACAGCCTGACGGTACCGATGGGTCAGATGTTAAAACAGTTCCTTGGCAAGCAGTTCCAGCGTCTGCTCGCGGGCCGGCGCGGTCGCGGGGTCGGTACCGCGGCGGGCCGAACCGACCGGATGGATCATCACCTCATCGACGTCGAACCGCGCCGCCAGCGCCCGCACCTGTTCGGCCGCTTCGACCGGGGTGCCGACCACCGATTTAGCCAGCCCGCTGCTGATGATGGCTTGCTCCTGCGGGGTCGGGTGCGCGGCTTGGGCATCCTCGACCAGGTCCAGCGGTCGCAACTCCTGACCGGTGCGCAATCGCGCCATCGATTGCAGGTTGGGCAGCAGCAGCGCCTCCGCCTCCGCGCGCGTCGGAGCGACCGAAGCGTTGACCGTCAGGAAGGTTACCGGTACCGGTGCCAGCTCGCTGGGCACGAACTCGTCGCGGTAGATCGCCAGCGCCTCGTCGGTGCCCTGACCGGAGAAGTGGTGGGCGAACACGTACGGCAGCCCCTTGGCCGCGGCCAGGTGCGCGGAGTACATCGACGAGCCGAGCAGCCACAACCGTGGTTCGCCCGCTGCGGCGGGGGTGGCTTTGAGGATGTAGTCCGGACGCTGCAGTCGAGCGGGAAGTTCGACGCGCACGCCGTGGGCACTCATCATGGCCGCGACCTCGTCGAGGTAGCGCGGGAAGTTCTGCACGTCTGAGTCGTTGCCGCGCAGCATCATCGAGGTCACCGGATCGGAGCCGGGAGCCCGGCCCAGCCCCAAATCGATGCGGCCGGGGGCAGCGGCCTCCAGCAGAGCGAACTGTTCGGCTACTGCCAGCGGCGCGTGGTTGGGCAGCATCACCCCACCGGAGCCCAGCCGAATCGCCTCGGTCTGCGTCGCAAGCAGTGCGATCAGCACGGGCGGGCTGGTGGCCGCGACCGCCGGCATGTTGTGGTGCTCGGCCAGCCAGTACCGGGTGAACCCCAGCCGGTCGGCGGCTTGTGCCAGCCGTACCGTCGCAGCCAGCGCGTCGGAGGTGGTCTGGTCGGTGCGCACCGGCACCAGGTCGAGGACGGAAAGCCGCATGGTGCTAGTAAACGCTCAGCGGCCGGCCGCATTCCCGCGACCTGGCAGGCCGGCGCCTCAGACCAGTTCCGGAACGCGCAGGTGGGCCAGCGCCAGTTCGAACTCGCATTCGTCGAGCACACTGGCGCGCGCCGCCTCCGCCACCGCGTCCCGAAGGGAATTGGTCTGCGACCGGTTGCGCTCCATGGCGTCACGGCTGTCGAACGTGACCGTCGCCACCGAACGCCCGCTCGCCCGATCCACCATCAGGCTTGCGCTGCAGAACCCTTCGAGGTTTTCGATGTCGGGCATCGCGGACATCTTGAAAAGGTCGATGCCGGCGTCGAGATGGCTCGGATCGACGATCACCCATGTCACGCGGGCACAGGCGCCTTCGGGGGCACGGTGGTCGCGATGCAACGCCGCGATCTCCCACTGCTGCGCCTGACGCAAGCTGCCAAACATCTCCTCGGTGCGGGTTCGCATGGGCTGTACCAACGCAAGCCCGGCACGCAGCGCCTCTGCAGTTTCCCATGCGCTGGTGAAGATGCACCGGGCTGACGCTCGGTCGACTAGAAGCGAGACACCGATGCAGCCGTCCACGGCTTGCACTGTGGGCAGAACCTCGTCACGAACGAAAGCGATTCCGGTATCGATCGCCGCAGGTTGCACCCGAATAGTGGTAGATCGCGCGTACACGATCCACCCCCCTTCACGATTGGGGCAGCGCCCCGGCGGCGCCACCGGTCCACCACTCACTGTCCTCCCGCAGCGCCCGGATTGTGGCGGTTTCGGCGTGCTGCCGCGACCGCGATATCCGATGCCGTGGTCATCGAATCCCCGGCGCGCGCCGTCCGCCCAAAATCCCTGCCAGGCGGCGGGCTTCGGCAAAGACGTCGTCGAGCATCGCCGGAGTCAGCCGACCGGTGAACATGTTCTGCTGGCTCGGGTGATAGCAACCGAGCAGCCGTACACCCGAGGGCAGTTCATAGGTGACGCCGTGCCCGAACTTCGGCCTGGGGCCGCCGGGCAACTGCTCGGCCAGCATGCCCAGCGCGACCTGCCAGGCGAATCCGCCGAGAGTGACGACGACCCGCACCGACGGCGCAATCATCGCCCACTCGGCCGCCAGCCAGGGCGCGCAGGTGCTGCGTTCGGCCGGCGTCGGGGCGTTGCCCGGTGGCGCACACCGCACCGGCGCTGTGATACGGATCCTGTTGGCCTGCAAACCATCTGCAGCGTCCACCGAGGTCGCCTGGTTTACCAGACCGCAGCGGAACAAGGAGGCAAACAGCTGATCCCCGGAGCGGTCGCCGGTGAATACCCGCCCGGTGCGGTTCGCGCCGTTGGCGGCGGGCGCCAATCCGAGGACCAGCAGTCGCGGCCGGGGCGATCCCCACCCGGGAACCGGCCGGCCCCAGTACGGCTGGTCGGCGAACGAGCGCCGTTTGAGCACGGCCACTTCCTCACGCCAGGCCACCAGGCGCGGACAGGCCCGACAGACGCTGATCTCGGCGTCCAATTCGCGCATCCCGCCGGCAGCCGCCGCCAGCTCACGCACCCCCGCATCGTCGGCGGCCACCGGAGTCCGCCGCGTCGCCGTGTCACCGGGCCAGCCCGTGCCGGGCGGCACCGGCGAAGCGAAGAGCCGGCCGGTGCGGGGGTGGGGCAACACCACCCCATCGTGCCGTAGTCATCGGCGGCGCAAGACCGATCGGGACTCGCCGCCACCGCGACAGCCCCGTGCGTCCTACGATTCTTCCGCCATGGTCAACACCAAACGCGGCCCGCTGCTGCTCATCCTGTTCGCGGCGCTGATGGCCGGCGCCGGCAACGGCATCTCGATCGTCGCGTTCCCGTGGTTGGTGCTGCAGCGCACCGGCTCGGCACTGGACGCCTCGCTGGTGGCCATGGCCGGCACGCTGCCGCTGCTGGCCGCCACGCTGATCGCCGGGACAGCCGTCGACTACCTCGGTCGCCGGCGGGTCTCGATGCTCTCCGACCTGTTCTCGGCATTGTCGGTGGCGGCAGTCCCGGTGATCGCTTTGGCGTTCGGCGCCGACGCCATCAACGTCGGGGTGCTGGCGATTCTGGCCGCCTTCGGCGCACTCTTCGATCCGGCCGGGATGACCGCACGCGAGTCGATGCTGCCCGAGGCCGCACAGCGCGCGGGCTGGACCCTCGACCACGCCAACAGCGTGTACGAGGCCATCTTCAACCTGGCCTACATCGTCGGCCCCGGTATCGGCGGCTTGATGATCGCCACGCTCGGTGGCGTCAACACGATGTGGGTGACCGCGGCGGCGTTCTGCCTGGCGATCGCGGCGACCGCGGTGCTCCGGCTGGAGGGGGCAGGTCGTCCCGACTCCGCGAAACTGCCCGACGGCGTATGGGCCGGAGTCGTCGAGGGTCTGCGGTTCGTGTGGAACAGCAAGGTGCTGCGCACGCTGGCGGTCATCGACCTGGTGGTGACGGGTTTGTACATGCCGATGGAGAGCGTGCTGTTCCCGAAGTACTTCACCGACCGCAACGAACCCGCACACCTGGGGTGGGTCCTGATGGCCCTGTCGGTCGGCGGGCTGATTGGTGCGCTGAGCTTCGCGGTGTTGAGCAAGCACATGCGTAGACGCACAACGATGCTGGTCGCGGTGCTGACCCTGGGTGTGGCGATGACGGTCATCGCGTTCCTGCCGCCGCTGCCGCTGATCCTGGTGCTGTGCATGATCGTCGGCCTGGTCTACGGGCCGATCGCGCCGATCTACAACTACGTGATGCAGACCCGTGCCCCGCAGCATCTGCGCGGCCGGGTCGTCGGTGTGATGGGATCGCTGGCCTACGCCGCCGGACCGCTCGGGCTCGTCGTGGCCGGGCCGCTGGCTGATGCTGCGGGCCTGAAAGCGACGTTTCTGGCATTGTCGCTCCCGATGCTGGTCGTTGGAGCGATCGCGGTGTTCCTGCCGTCGCTGCGGGAGCTGGACGCCGCACCGGAGTGAGTTCGCACGCCGCCATTTCCTCTACTGCACAACCGATTACATGCCAATTCCGCTGTCATTACCCAAAGGGCAGTGGTACGTTCCCGCGATCGCACCTGTGTAACCAAGGGGGAGGTTCGCGATGAACGCACATCGATGGCTGCAGTCCGACGAAGACAAGAGCGGCTACGTCAGCGACCTGTTTTCGGCGCTGGCGCCGCGCTACAACGCAATGACCGACGTCTGGACATTCGGCCTTCATCGGCTATGGAAACGCCAGGCAATGACACTTTGCGACCTCCGCCTCGGCGAACGAGTGCTCGATGTTGCGACCGGTACGGGTGACCTGGCGTTCATCGAAGCCGCGGCGGTCGGCCCCGCCGGCGAGGTGGTGGGCGTCGATTCCTGCACGCCGATGCTCAACGTCGCTCGAGAGCGCCATCGGGGGGCGGTCGACTTTCAGCAGGGCGACGCGATGCACCTGCAGTTCCCGGATGCGTCGTTCGACGTCGTCACGATCGGCTTCGGGCTGCGCAACGTTGCCGACCGCGCGCAGGCTCTGCGCGAGTTCCGGCGCGTCCTGCGACCGGGCGGCCGGTTGATGGTGCTCGATTTCAGCACGCCGACCTCGAAGGTGCTGAAAGCCCTGCACGACCTGTTCTACTTCCAGCTCATGCCCAGGATCGGCTGGGCCGTGGCCTGGCACCGCGACGCCCATCTGTACACCGCTGATTCGATCCGCACCTGGCTGTCACGGGACGAACTGCGCACCATGATGCGGGAAGCGGGTTTCGACGACGCCCACTACGTCTCGCTAAGCACCGGGTTCGCCACCGTCCATCTCGGCAGTCGCCCGGCCCAGCCGTGACGCCGATGCGTCAGCGGTACTCGCAGAGATAGGCCGTCTCGACCGTCGTCCGTACCCCGAATTTGTTTCCGGCAGGCACGGTGAATTGCGTTCCGGCCGGGAAGGTTTCCCACTCGTCACTACCGGGCAGCTTCACGCTGAGCGCACCGGAGATCACGGTCATGATTTCCAACTGCGACGTGCCGAAATCGAACTCGCCGACAGCCATGACGCCGACGGTCGCCGGCCCCTCCGGCGTCGCGAAGGCAATCGATGCAACATCGCCGCCGAAATACTCATTGACCTTGAACAACGCAACTCCTCGAACTCAGGTGAGCGCCCAGAATACCTAGGCGCCAACCCCGTAGGATTGCGGCTCATGGCCCCGGCTCAGCAGCAGTCAGCGATCGCCCGCCTGGCCACCGACCTTCCGGAGGGATCGGTCGTCACCGACCCCGACATCGTCGCGGCCTACCGGCAGGACCGCGCAGTGGACCCCGGCGCCGGCACCCCGCTGGCGGTGGTCCGGCCGACCAGCACCGAGCAAGTGCAGACCGTGCTGCGCTGGGCGTCCACACACCGGATCCCCGTGGTACCGCGCGGCATGGGCACCGGCCTTTCCGGCGGCGCGACGGCCGTGGACGGCGGCATCGTGCTGTCCACCGAGAAGATGCGCGACATCGTCGTCGACCCGGTGACGCGCACGGCGGTAGTCCAGCCGGGGCTGCTCAACGCCGAGGTGAAGAAGACGGTCGCAGAATACGGGCTGTGGTATCCGCCCGACCCGTCGTCGTTCGAGATCTGCAGCATCGGCGGAAACATCGCCACCAACGCCGGTGGGCTGTGCTGTGTGAAATACGGCGTCACCACCGACTACGTACTGGGCCTGCAGGTGGTACTGGCCGACGGGACCGCGGTGCGCCTCGGCGGTCCGCGATTGAAAGACGTTGCGGGACTGAGCCTTACCAAGCTGTTTGTGGGCAGCGAGGGAACGCTCGGCGTGGTCACCGAGGTGACGCTGCGGCTGTTACCGCCCCAGCACGCCGCCAGCACCGTGGTCGCGACCTTCGCGTCGGTACGTGCGGCGTGCGAAGCGGTCGCGAAGATCACGACGAAGATCCGTCCGGCGATGCTGGAGTTCATGGACGCAGTGGCGATCAACGCGGTCGAGGACAAACTGCGAATGGGCCTGGACCGGGGCGCCGCCGCGATGATGGTCGCCACCTCCGACGAGCGCGGTGCCGCGGGCGCGGAGGACGCCGAGTTCATGGCCACGGTATTCACCGAACACGGTGCCACCGAGGTGTTTTCGACGTCCGACCCCGACGAAGGCGAGGCGTTCGTCGCGGCCCGCCGGTTCGCGATCCCCGCGGTGGAGGCCAAGGGTTCACTGCTGCTCGAGGATGTCGGGGTGCCGTTGTCGAAACTGACCGAACTGGTGGACGGCATCGAGCGGCTGGCCGGCGAGCACGACGTGATGATCTCGGTGATCGCCCATGCCGGTGATGGCAACACCCATCCGCTGATCGTCTTCGACCCCGCCGACGCGGAGATGACCCGGCGCGCCGAAATCGCGTTCGGCGAGATCATGGAGCTTGCGATCGGTCTGGGCGGCACCATCACCGGCGAGCACGGCGTGGGCCGGCTGAAGAAGCCGTGGCTGGCGGGCTATCTGGGTCCAGACGCGATGGAGCTGAACCGCCGCATCAAGAACGCGCTGGACCCCGACGGCATCCTGAACCCCGGCGCCCTTATTTGACCCCTCCGTCTGCGTAGGAAAGCTCGCCCGCGTGGGAGAGGTCCCGGTTTGCGCAGGGAAGATCGATGAGCGCGCCCACTTCCACGCCCCCGCCGGCCGCGATACCCGGGCAGCCGCGTGCGACGTCGAGTGCCTGCTCAGCGCTGTCGGCGCGGATGACCGAAAAGCCCCCGAGCCATGTGCCCTCACCGGAGCGCCCCACGACCTGCGCACACGACGCGGGCTTGCCCAGTTCCACCAGGTTGTCACCAATCCCGGCGAACCATGCCTGCCAGGCGGCCGTCATCTCTGTGTTGCCCATTTGGTATCCCTCGGGCATGCGGTAGGTCAGTACGAACTCGGCCATTTGTCGATCCCTTCGTTTCGCCGCATGTCTGGTCATGCGGTCATCTATGTAGTCGGCGAGGCGGGCCGAAATTGGGCGTTCTGCGACCGCCCAATTCTTTGACCGCTTGGCGTCTACACATGAAGGACCCAGAAAGGGGAGGGCATGGCGGTAGATGAGTGCAATAGTGACAGCGTGTCCGCAGATCTGTTGGCGCAGGCCAGAGCCGGCGATGCGGCGGCATTCGATTCGCTGGTGGCGCCGTACCGCCGCGAGTTGCTGGTGCACTGTTACCGGATACTCGGCTCCATCCAGGATGCCGAGGACGCGATGCAGGAAACCTTGCTCTCGGCCTGGCAGGGCCTCGGCGGTTTCGAGGGGCGTTCATCGATGCGCACCTGGCTCTACCGGGTGGCGACCAACCGCAGTCTCGACGCTCTGCGCGCCGCGAATCGACAGCCGGCCATCACGACCACGGTCGGCGACGTGACGCCACCTCGGCCGACGAGGGTCAGCGAAGTCGCTTGGCTGCAGCCGTTTCCCGACATGCTGCTCGACGATGTCGCCGACGGCGTGCCGGGACCCGAGGCCGTCGCGACCACCCGTGAAGCCATCTCCCTGGCCTTCATCACGGCCCTTCAACTGCTGCCACCGCGGCAGCGTGCGGTGTTGATCCTGCGCGACGTGCTGGACTACCGGGCACGCGAAGTCGCCTACATACTCGGCATCACTGAGGAATCGGTCACCAGCGCGTTGAAGCGTGCCCGCGCCACGCTGCGGGACAATCCCGACCGGGCCGGCGACGCAGACCCTGCGCCGAGTCCCGGCTCCGAAGACGAGCGCCGCGTCGTGGATCAGTTCGTCGCGGCATTCAGTGCCCACGATGTCCCCGCGATCGTGGCGCTGCTCACCGCGGACGCGTGGATCAAGATGCCGCCCATGCCGTTTGAGTACCAGGGACGCGAGGCGGCCGCCGAGTTCTTCACCGCGATCGCGCCACCGCACGGCCGGAATCTGCGCATCGTCCGGACCCGCACCAACGGACAACCGGCGTTCGCCGCCTACGCCGAGGACCGGGCCGCGGGGGTGTGGCGGGCCGTGGGCATTATCGTCCTGATGCTGCGCGGCCAGCTGATCAGCGAGGCAACCCGCTTCGACCCCGCGGTGCTGCCGAGCCTCGGCCTGCCGCGAATCCTGTCGGAATAGCCGGGCGCGCGCCCCGGGACCGCAGCACCGGACCTGGCCGAGCAGATCCTCCACACCGTGCACTCTAAGTGGGCAGCGATGTTGTCCGTGGGTAAAGGATTGCGGGACCGAGCCATCGAGAAATGAAGCGGCGCAGCGTCGTTGCATCGCGGGAGGGTCGGCCGGGATCGGTGAGGAGGGATTGCATGGTGCGCAGTGTCATTTCAGCAAGTTCGCGCAGCGCGGCGTCGTCGAAGCGGTGAAGCGACCAATCGACATTGAGGCGGTGGAAGAACCACAGGCACAATGCGATCGCCGTGTCGGACGTGAGCGAGGTCATCGCTTGGTCCTCGGGCCGCCAGGCCAGTAGGCCTTCCAGTTGCGGATCACCAACAAGTCTCTCGATGGCGAATGAGACGCATTCGACGACGGCGGTGGCCGGGTCATTGTTTCCGCTCACGTGTTCTACAACCTGGTCGATGAATCCGTTGGCTGCACGCATGGCACTGGCGATGAGTAGCGCGTCGGCATTGGGGAAATAGCGATACACCGTCTGGCGGGTGACTCCGAGCCTGCGGGCGACGTCAGCCAGACGTATTACCGCTCCGTGCTCGGCGACTACTTCGTCGACCGCATCGAGAATGCGGGCAACTGCGTCTTCGTCGGAGATGGGGGTGGAACCGGCCCAGCCGCGACTACGCATCCGCCGTCACAAGCCTGTCGCTGAACTCGACCGGAAGTGTCGTCGGGCCGGTCATTCCCAGAACGGATTTCCACGGCGCCGGACCGACGCGACGGGGTGCTGGGAGGCGCCGGGTAAGTACCACGAGCGCTTCCGCCAGCTCGCGGCGTGCAAGGTTGGCCCCGAGGCAGTAGTGCGCACCGCCGCCGAAGGTCAGAATTGCCGGGACGTCTGTGCGTGCGATGTCGAAGCGGTCAGCATCGTCGTAGATCGCGGGGTCACGGTTGGCCGCCAATGTGTTGACGAATACGAAGGTACCTGTAGGGAAGGTGTATCCGCCGAATTCGGCGTCCTGAGTGGCGGCCCGTGGCACTATGCAGGCCGCCGGCGAGTGGCGCATGCTTTCCTCGACTGCCTGCATGGCAAGCTCTGGGTGGTCACGCAACTTCACCCATTGATCCGGATGCTCGCAGAGCACCTGTACGGAAGCGGCGAGTTGGTTTCGCGTGGTGTCCGTCCCCGCCATCAAGAAGCCGGCAACCAGCCCGCGGAGTTCATCGGCGTTGAGCCGATCGCCGTCGCTTTCAGCGCGAATGAGCTCGGAGAGCAGATCGTCGGTCAGGCTGTGTCGCCGGGCGGCGACCATACCGTCGACGTAGGCGTCGAGTTCGCCCCATGCACGCATGATCTCGGACTCATCGAAGGTAACTTCCGTTGAGAAATTGAAGGCTTTGAAGACTTCTTCCGTCCAATCTGCGAACTTGTGCCAGTCCTCGCGAGGCGCGCCGATCAGTGCGCAAATGATCGGGGTCGGGTAGGGACGCGCGATGTCGGTCACGACGTCGCACTGTCCGTCCTGCTCTACCCGATCGATCAGCTCATTCACCACCTCGTGGATTGTTTCCTGAAGGTGTGCTGTCGCGCGGGGCGTAAACGCCTTGGACACCAGTTTGCGTAAGCGGGCGTGCGGCGCACCCTCGAGGCCCAGGAGGCTGGTCGTTATCTTGTCGAACAAAGGACCCGACGTAATACCCTGCGCCGCAAGGGTGATGCCCGCGGGCATTCTAAACCTGTTGTCGCGCAGCATTTCCCGAGCCAGCTCATAGGACAGGATCTCTGGACCGAGGGGGCCGATTGCGATGGGCGCGCACGACTGCGCCTCCCGCAGATCCCCGACGATGTCGTGCGGGGTGGCCGTCAAGCTGTACTCAAAAGTCGGGAGTCCGGCATCGAAGACGTTCGGAGCGGTCTTGCGCACATTCATCAATGTCTCAACTTCCACTGGTGCCCGATGAGCCATCACACGGACGTTAATTGTGAAACTGTATGACCACTGCTAACTGAGGTCAATGCTGGAGGTGCATATGCCCACTAATTTCCGGATGATTGCGCCAGTGATCATACGTTTACGTCACAAACGTCCATTTAGGTGAAGGCGGCTCATCAGCCGACAGCCCCACGCCCCTTCTTGACAGATCAAGCCTTGTGTCGTATTCATAAGACATGTCAACGGATGTGTCTCACACGGTCGGGTTCAGCCTGGCCGACGCCACGACCTGGGCTGATCCCTGGCCGATGTACACGGCGCTGCGCGACCACGATCCCGTGCACCACGTGATCCCCGAGGGACGTCCCGAGCACGACTACTATGTGCTCTCCCGACACGCCGACATCTTCGCCGCGGCCCGCGACCACCAGACCTTTTCCTCGGCACAAGGCTTGACCGTCAACTATGGTGAGCTGGAACTTATTGGCCTGCAAGATAATCCACCGATGGTGATGCAGGACCCGCCGGTACACACGCAGTTCCGCAAGCTGGTTTCGCGCGGATTCACTCCCCGGCAGGTGGAAGCAGTCGAACCCAAGGTTCGCCAGTTCGTCATCGAGCGCATCGAGGGGCTGCGCTCGAATGGCGGCGGCGACATCGTCACCGAGCTGTTCAAACCGCTGCCGTCCATGGTCGTCGCCCACTATCTGGGCGTGCCGGAGGAAGACCGCGGCCAGTTCGACGGGTGGACCGAGGCCATCGTCGCGGCGAACACCGCCGAAGGCGGCCTCGGTTCGGCGCTGGAGACCCTGGGCGACGCGTTGGGCGAGATGATGATGTACTTCACCGCGCTGGTCGATCGCCGGCGCCGCGAGCCCGAGGACGACACCATCTCGCATCTGGTGGCCGCGGGTATCGGCGCCGACGACGCCGACCTCGCGGGGACCTTGTCCATCTTGGCGTTCACCTTCACCATGGTCACCGGCGGCAACGACACCACCACCGGAATGCTCGGTGGTGCAACACAATTACTGCATCAGAAGCCAGATCAGCGGCGCATACTGGTCGAAAATCCCGAGCTCATCCCGGACTCGGTCGACGAGTTCCTGCGCCTGACCTCGCCGGTGCAGGGGCTGGGCAGAACCGTCACCCGCGACGTCACCATCGGCGAGACCACCATCCCCGAGGGGCGCCGGGTGTTGTTCCTCTATGGGTCGGGCAACCGTGATGAACGCCAATACGGTGCGGACGCAGCAGAACTCGACATCACCCGCCGGCCGCGCAACATCCTGACCTTCAGCCACGGCGCTCACCACTGCCTGGGCGCCGCGGCTGCCCGCATGCAGTCGCGCGTCGCACTGACCGAGTTGCTGGCACGTTGCCCCGAGTTCGACGTCGACGAGGACGGAATCGTCTGGGCGGGAGGAAGTTACGTACGCCGGCCGCTGAGCATTCCCTTCACGGTGAACTGATGATGTCCGGTAACAACTGGTTGGCGTCTAAACGCAGCGAGGTGGCGGCGGACCGCATCCTGGACGCGGCTGCCGAACTGTTTGCACAGAAGCCGGCCGCTGCGGTGGGCATGCACGAAATCGCCTCTGCGGCAGGCTGTTCCCGGGCGACGCTGTACCGATACTTCGAGAACCGCGAGGCGCTGCACACGGCGTTCGTGAACCGTGAGTCCTACCGGCTGCACGGTCAGATGCTGGCCCGCCTCGAGGGCGTGGTGGACCCGGCCGAGCGGCTGACCACCGGTTTTCTGGCGGCACTGCAGCTGGTTCGCACCAGTCCCGCGTTGCGTTCGTGGTTCGCCGCGTCCGACGCACCGATCGGCGCCGAGATCGCCGAACACTCCGACGTGATCAAGGCGATGGGCGCAGCGTTCGTGGAGTCGCTGAGCCCGGACGAACCCGAGGCCGTCGAGCGTAAAGCCCGCTGGCTGGTTCGGGTGCTCACGTCGCTGCTGCTGCTGCCCGGCCACGACGACGCCGACGAGCGCGCGATGGTCGAGGAGTTCCTGGTCCCCATCCTGACGACAACCTCCGTGCGACGGTAACGCCCGGAATCAGAGAGTATCGCGCACGCGGGTGCAGCGGTGCAGCAACCAGGCCACCGGGATCGTCAGCACCAGAGTCACGACGAACAGCGCCAACGGCGAACCGGTGTACACCGGCTTCCGCAGCACCTCCGTCATCGCGATCTCCATGACGACCAAATGCACCAGGAAGATCTCGTAGGAGATCTCGCCCAGCCAGACCATCGGCCGGCTGCCCAACATTCGCGCATACCAACCCCGGTTTCCCAGGGCCAGCGGCGCGATCGCCAGCGCGGCGATCACGGTGTAGAAGGCGGTCTTGATCAGGGCCTCGTAGAGTTCGCGCGGCGACGTGGTGGGCTCACCGCCGATGGGGGTGGAGACGATGAAGAAGCAGATCACCGCGATCGGCAGGGCCACGAACCCGTAGCAGCGCACCCTCATGGCCTGCAGCACCGTCAGCAGCATGCCGCCCAGAAACCACATCAGGTAGGTCGGCAACCACAGCCGGGCACCGTCGGGCAGCCAATGTGTGGTGTGCACCAGCACCAGCCACGCCGGCGACACCAACGCGAGCACCGCCAGCCCCACCAGCAGCCGGGCCGGGTCCCAGCGCCGCCGGCAGCCCACCACTAGCAACAGCCATGCCAGCAGCGGCAGCACCACATAGAACGCCGCCTCGACGGCCAGGCTCCACATCTGCGTAAGCCCTTGGTGCAGATAGGAAAACATGTAGTTGTCGGTGTAGATCTGGGTCAGGGTCAGGTTGCGCAACAACCCGACGAAGTTGTGGCCGGGGTTGGGCCCAGCGGTCCGGAAGTGATAGATCACGTACGCCGCGAGCACGGTTGCCACGTAGGCGGGCATGATGCGCCGCACCCGATGCCACGCGTAGCGGCGCAGAGACGGTGCCGCTGCTCCTCCCGCCGGGGATGCCATTGCCGCCTTGACCCACGGCCGGAACAACAGATAACCGGAGAGCGCGAAGAAAATCGGCACGCCGATCTCCAGTCGCGAGTAGAGCAGACCCACGAACCCGTGGGTGTACTTGCCGGTGGTGTATGCGGCGTGCGTGGCGACCACCAGCAGCGCGGCCACCGCGCGGATTCCGGTCAGTGAATCGACGCGCCCCGTGCCGGATGTGGGTTGCCGCCCGGCGGGGGCGCTGCGGTCAACCGACTGGGTCATTGCGACTTTCGGTGCTTATCAGCCTTTTTGTACGGCTTCTTGCCGGCGCCCTTGTGCCCGGAGTCGCGGGGCGCTCCCCTATCGGGCTTCCGATGCGCTCCCCGGGGAGCGGACCCACCGTCGCGGCCGGGGCCGCCGCGATCCGGCGTCAGGTTGATGAACACGCCCTGAATCCGGGTCTTCTCAAGGGCTTTGAGCGTTTCGGCGGGCAGGTTGGGCGGCAGCTCCACCAGGGAGTAGTCCAGCTTGATGGTGATGTGCCCGAAATCACTGCGGTGCAGACCACCTTCGTTGGCGATGGCGCCGACGATCGCGCCCGGCATCACCTTGTGCCGCTTGCCGACGTCGATGCGGTATGTCGCGAACCCGCCGTCTCGGCGCATCGGCTTGTCGGGCCGGGGCGGACGGTCGGCGCGCTCCCGCCGCTTGTCCGGCGGCGGCTCGGTCATCAAGAATTCCCCGCCGTCTCGGCTCTGCAACGCCAGCGCGGCGGCGATGTCGGCCAACGGCACGTCGTGGTCGCGCTCGTAGCCCGCAATCAGCTTGCGGAACAGCTCGATTCCCGGCGACGCGAGCGCCTCGGTGATGGAGTCGCGGAACTTCTGCACGCGCTGGGCGTTGACGTCGTCGACCGACGGAAGTTCGGATTCGACGAGCTTCTGCCGGGTCACCCGCTCGATCGAGTTGAGCAGATGGCGTTCCCGCGGCGTGACGAACAGCAGCGCCGTGCCCGAACGGCCGGCGCGCCCGGTGCGACCGATGCGGTGCACATACGACTCGGGATCGTGCGGGATGTCGTAGTTGACGACATGCGAGATGCGTTCGACGTCCAGCCCGCGGGCCGCCACGTCGGTGGCGATCAGGATGTCGATCGAGCCGTCCTTGAGCTGCGCGATCGTGCGTTCGCGCGCCGCCTGCGGGATGTCGCCGTTGATCGCCGCGGCGGCGAACCCGCGAGCGCGCAGCTTCTCGGCGACCTCTTCGGTGGCCTGCTTGGTCCGGACGAACACGATCATCGCTTCGAACGGCTCGACCTCGAGCAACCTGGTCAGGGCGTCCATCTTGCGCGGCCCGGCGACCTGGATGTAGCGCTGCGAGATGTTCTCGGCGGTCTGGGTTTTCGCCTTGACCGTGACCTCGACCGGATCGTGCAGGTACTTGCTGGTGATTTTGCGGATGGCCGGCGGCATGGTCGCCGAGAACAGCGCCACCTGCTTGTACTCCGGGGTGTCGGCGAGGATTCGCTCGACGTCCTCGGCGAAGCCCATCTGCAACATCTCGTCGGCCTCGTCGAGCACCAGGTAGTCCAGGTGCGAGAGGTCGAGGCTGCCCTTTTCGAGGTGGTCGATCACCCGGCCGGGCGTGCCCACGACGATCTGGGCACCGCGCTTGAGTCCGGTCAACTGCGGCACATATGACGAGCCGCCATACACCGGCAGAACATTGACCCGCAGCTTGGCGCCATAGCGGCTGAATGCTTCGGCCACCTGCAACGCCAGCTCGCGCGTGGGCGCCAGGACCAGCGCCTGGGTGGCCCTACTTTCGGTGTCGATCTTCGACAGGATCGGGATGGCGAACGCGGCGGTCTTTCCGGTACCGGTCTGGGCCAGTCCGACCACATCGGAGCCCGCCAGCAGCGCCGGGATGGTGGCGGCCTGGATCGCCGACGGCGTTTCATAGCCGACGTCAGACACGGCCTCCAGCACGGCAGGGTGAATCTGAAGCTCGGCGAAGGTCCCCGGTTGTGTATCCGCGGTGGTCTCCGGAGCAGGGTCGACGGTGGTCATCGAGTTAGCAGTCTAATGCCCAGATCCGGCCCTGCCTGCCCACCGAGGTAAACGGCTGCCGGTAGCCTGGCGCGAATGCGAAAGCTGGCGATCGCCGGAAACCGGATGCCGGCCCGTACCGCGGCGGCCCCGCTGGCCGGATTGGCCGCCCTGCTCGCGCTCAGCGGGTGCAGTTCCGGCGACTCGGTGGTTGCCAAGACGCCGGGTCCCGCCACCCCCACCTCGACCACCCAGCCGCCCGCCAGCACAAATGCCCCCGTCGCGGCCCCGCCGCCGTCGCCCAACACGCCACCGCCGCCGGACCCGTGTGCGGTCAACCTCGCGGCACCCGCGGTCGCCCGCGCGATCTCCGATCTGCCGCGTGACCCGCGCAGCGGACAGCCCTGGAACACCGAGCCGATCGCCGGCAACTACAACGAGTGCGCGCAACTGTCGACCGTCATCGTCAAGGCCAACACCAACGCCGACAACGCCAACACCCGCGCGGTGCTCTTCCACCTGGGCAAGTACATCCCCACCGGGGTTCCGGACACGTTCGGGTTCAACGGCATCGACACTTCGGCCAGCACCGGCGACACCGTCGCGCTGCGCTACTCGGGCGGCATCGCGGGGCTGGACAGCGTCGTGAAGTTCCGCTGGAACGGCAACGGCGTGGAACTGGTTGCGAACACGCCACGCTGAGCGCACCGCGCGTCAGGCGAACTCCGGCACCCGCTTGGGCCGCAACACCACGCTGAAGATCAGCGCAAGGACACCGATCCCGACGCAGATCCAGATGGCGTCGTGGAAGCTGGCGACCGTTCCCGGAACGATCAGCGGCCCGGCCCAGGCGAATCCGAGCGACGCGCCGATTCCGTAACAGGCGTTGCTGATACCGGGCAGGGCACCCGGTTCCTCGTCGGAGGCCTGCAGGACGCCGAGTGAGCTCATGGCCGTCATCATCATTCCGAAGGCCACACCGAACAGGATCATCACGAGGGTGACGAGCGTCTGCTGCTTGACCACCAGCGCCAGCAGAATGACCACCGCAACACCTGCGGCCAATCCGGCCCGCAGCAGCGTCACGAAGCCGATCCGCACCGCGAGCCGGCCGATCAGCGGAGAGGTGAGCACCTGCGCACCGGCCGCCGGGGTGATGAACAGCAGTGCGGCCATGGTCGCACTGTGGCCGAAACCGGAATCGGGGTCTTCGGCCAAGGCGGGCACGACCAGGCCGAGCACCACCATGAACGACGCCATCACCAGGATGGTCACCAGGATCAGCGGCCACGCCTCGCGCGAGCGCATGTGCTTCATCGCCACCAGCGGATGCGCGACGCGGTTCTCGATCACGACGAGGGCGATCAACGCCACGGCGGCAACGGCCAGCCACGCCGCCGCCGGTGTGGACAGCCAGCCGAAACGCCCACCGCGGCTGAAGTACATGTTGATGCCGCAGACGCCGAGGGCGATGAGAACGGCGCCGATCCAGTCCATTCGGCCCGTCGCGCCGGCGACTCCGGCTCCGTTGTCTGCGGGCACCGACCGCCACGCGAAAGCGAGCGCGGCCAGACACACCACAAGGATCACGACGAAGATGGACCGATACCCGAACCGGTCCACCAGGACACCGCCGAGCAGCGCGTCGGTGCCCGCCACACCGCCGTTGACCGACGCCATGATGCCGCAGCAGACGCCGAACATCGGGCCGCTCAAGCGTTCTCGCATGATCAGGAACGCCAGGCCGTAGGTGATGTTCGACGTGCCCTGCAGTGCGCGGCCCACCACGAACAGCGGCAAGGACGTGGCCACCACGCACAGCACGGTGCCGATCACCAGCACGACGAGAATGATCAGCAGGACCCGTCGCCGGCCGATGTAGTCGCTCCAGCGGATGAGCACCACATTGGCGACCGCGCCGGCCAGGTAGAAGAACGTCGACATCGTGACGAACGCTTCGGGGCCCAGCTGGGTGTTGATGTCATGATAGGCCGGGCTGACCATCGACGCGTTGAGCGCGAATGACACCACAGCCAGCACGAGTGCCGTCACCATGGTGACGATCTGCCTGCGCGGCAACACAATCGGACCCTGGCCGCTGACGGCTCGGGACTCGATGCCTGTCATCTAATGTGCTCCTGGGTCATCGGAGGCCGAGATCGCGTACCGGGATGCTATGCGATTGCGCACGTCGATGGCGGAGAAACCGCCGCCGGCGCCGAAGCGGGCAAACCCTGTCGCACCGTCGTCCTACAGTGACCGTTGTGTTCCTCACCGACGACCGGGTGGTCTACAGCGCCTCCGATCTGGCCGCCGCGGCCCGATGCGAGTACGCGCTGCTGCGTTCTTTCGACGCCGCCCTGGGCCGCGGGCCTGCGGTGTCGCAAGACGACGCACTGTTGGCACGCACCGCGATTCTCGGTGCCGAACACGAACAGCGCCGGCTCGACGAGCTCCGCGACCACACCGGCGACGGGGTCGTGGTCATCGGCCGGCCCGGCTACACGCACGCCGGGCTTACCGCGGCGGCCGAGGCGACCGCCCGCGCCGTGGCCGATCGCGCTCCGGTGATCTATCAAGCGGCGATGTATGACGGCCGCTTCGCCGGATTCGCCGACTTCCTGATCCTCACCGACGGTCGCTACCGCGTGGGTGACACCAAACTGGCCCGCTCCGCCAAGGTCGAGGCCCTGCTGCAGCTTGCGGCCTATGCCGACACCCTTGCCGCCTCAGGCGTGCCGGTGGCCGACGAGGCCGAACTGGTCCTCGGCGACGGCACCGTCACCCGCTATCGAATCGACGAACTGGTCCCGGTGTACCGTGGCCGGCGCGCCGAACTGGAGCGTCTGCTCGACGTCCACCACGCCTCGAATGCACCGGTGCGCTGGGAGGACGACGACGTTCGGGCCTGTTTCCGTTGTCCGGAATGCCGGGCCAAAGTCCGCGAGCACGATGATCTGCTGCTGGTGGCCAACATGAGGGTCAGCCAGCGGGCCCGGCTGATCGACGCGGGTGTCACCACTATGACGGCACTGGCCGGCCACCAGGCACCGGTGCCGGGCTTGCCGAAGCGGGCAGCGACAGCGCTGACCGCGCAGGCTCGTCTGCAAGTAGCGCCGCGCGAAGACGACAAACCACCCTTTGAGGTGGCCGACCCGCAACCTCTGGCCCTCCTGCCCCACCCCGACCGCGGCGATATGTTCTTCGACTTCGAGGGCGACCCGCTCTGGACGCCCGACGGCCGCAGCTGGGGTCTGGAATATCTGTTCGGGGTGCTCGGGGCGAACGACGAGTTCACCCCGCTGTGGGCGCACGACCGCGACGCGGAACGCCAAGCGCTGCGCGACTTCCTGAAGATGGTCGAGAAGCGCCGGCGCAGGTATCCCGGCATGCACATCTACCATTACGCGCCGTACGAGAAGACCGCGTTGCTGCGGCTTGCCGGCCGTTACGGCATCGGAGAGGACGATGTCGACGACCTCTTGCGCAACGGCGTGCTCGTCGACCTTTTCCCGTTGGTACGTAAGAGCATTCGAGTCGGTACCGAGAACTACAGTCTGAAATCGCTTGAGCCGCTGTACATGGGCACCGAGCTGCGCACGGGGGACGTCACCACCGCCGCCGACTCGATCACCGAGTACGCCCGCTACTGCGATCTGCGCGATCAGGGCCGCGACGACGAGGCCGCGGTCGTGCTCAAGCAGATCGAGGAGTACAACCGCTACGACTGCCGGTCGACCCGCAAGCTGCGGGACTGGTTGCTGACGCGGGCATTCGAGGCCGGGGTTGCGCCGGTGGGGCCGCAACCGGTGACCGCGTCCGCCGGCCGGGGTGGCCAGATCGAACCCGAGGATGCCACCGAGCGCGCACTGCGGGCGTTCGCGGGCGAGGCACTGTCGGCGCGTACTCCGGAACAGACCGCCGTCGCGATGGTTGCCGCCGCCCGCGGCTTCCATCAGCGGGAGAACAAACCCTACTGGTGGACGCATTTCGACCGCCTCAACAATCCGGTCGACGAATGGGGCGATCAGACAGACGTTTTCGTCGCCGACTCCGCGAAGGTCGTCGAGGACTGGCACCTTCCTGAAGGCCGTGCGCGCAAGCAGCGCCGCCTGGTGCGGTTGGGTGGGGCGTTCGCCGCCGGCGGATTCAGCCAGAGCACCTTCGCGCTCTACGACCCGCCTGCCCCGGCCGGGCTCGGCGACGACCCGGACCGCCGCGCGTCCGGCAGCGTCACGGTCGAATGGTGCGACAACCCGGAAGCACCCACTGAGGTACTCATCTGTGAACGTGAACCCAAGTCCGGCGGGACGTTCGGCCAGCTGCCGTTCGCGCTGACGCCCGGCTGGCCGGTCAACGACGAGGTACTGCGTACGGCGATCGACACCGTGGCGGCACAGATCGCCGCCGAGTTGCCAGCGCTGCCGAACACTGCGACGGTCGACATCCTGCGCCGCCGTCGGCCGCGGTTGCGCACCCGTACCGAGCTACCGCGCACCGGGGCGGCCGTCGACGACATCACCGCCGCACTCGTCGACCTCGACTCGTCATATCTGGCGGTGCACGGCCCACCAGGAACCGGAAAAACCTACACCGCGGCACGTGTCATCGCCGCCCTGGTTCGCGAACACCGTTGGCGTATCGGGGTGGTCGCGCAATCGCATGCGGTGGTGGAGAACCTGCTCGGTGACGTCGTGGCGGCCGGCACCGACCCGGGCCGGGTGGCCAAGAAGGTCAGGAATGGCGGCGGGGCCCCTGACACCCCCTGGCAGGCCATCGCCGCGGAGGCTTACCCGTCATTCATCGACGATCCGACGGGCTGCGTGATCGGCGGCACGGCTTGGGATTTCGCCAACAGCGGCCGGGTTCCACCCGGGAGCCTCGACCTGCTGGTCATCGAAGAGGCGGGCCAGTTCAACCTGGCGAACACCGTGGCCGTGGCATCCGCAGCACGTAACCTGCTGCTGCTGGGCGACCCGCAGCAGCTCCCACAGGTCAGCCAGGGCACGCACCCAGAGCCGGTGGACGAGTCCGCGCTGGGCTGGCTGATCGAAGATCATCACACCCTGCCGCCGGAACGCGGCTACTTCCTGGCGCGGTCCTACCGCATGCATCCCGCGGTGTGCGCGCCGGTATCCCGGCTGGCGTATGACAACCTGCTTCGCTCCGACGAAACCGTCACGGCCGCAAGATGTCTGGACGGATACGAGCCCGGTGTCCGGGTGCTGCCGGTGGCGCATGTCGGCAACTCGGTGGACAGTCCCGAGGAGGCCGACGCGATCGTCGAGGAAGCAAAGCGCCTGATCGGCCGACCCTGGACCGACGGGAAAGGTGTCACCCGACCGTTGACGGCGCGCGATCTGCTGGCGGTCACGCCGTACAACGCGCAGGTGGTGCTGCTGCGGCGGCGCCTTGATGAGGCCGGCCTCGGCGAACTGCGCGCCGGCACCGTCGACAAGTTTCAGGGTCAGCAGGCGCCGGTGGTCTTCTTCTCCATGACCGCATCCTCGATTGACGATGTGCCGCGCGGCATTTCGTTCCTGCTCAACCGCAACCGTCTCAACGTTGCCGTCAGCCGGGCGCAGTATGCGGCGGTCATCGTGCAGTCGGCAACGCTCACCGAGTATCTGCCGGGCACGCCGTCAGGCCTGATCGACCTAGGCGCCTTCTTGACCCTCACGGGGAACGAGTAGCCGCTCAGACCCTCAATCCCAGCGCGGCGCCGAATGCCGGCCCACTCCGACGTCGTCGGCGTCGTTGACATCCTCGAATTCGTCGGCATCGTCGGCGTCGTACCGGCGGTGCCTACCCGCGGGGGGCGCTTCAGCACCGTCCCGGCTGTGCCGCGGCGGACGTTCCTGCTCGAAAGGATCCTCCACGAGTGCGTGCCGTCCTCCCGATTGATCGGTGGAATTCGTTGGCAGACTGAGGTATTTGGCGCTCCAGTCATTATCGCTCGCCGGTATCGACACAACCCATGAGTGCGATGCAGTGTGCGACTCGGTGTGGAAGCCGTTGTGGACGAAGCCGATCAGATCGTCGCGCTGTTCCTCGAACAGCCCGACAGGACCCGCCGCGATGTCGTGCAATACACCCGGATCCCGTACCGGTGGCACGTCATCCCAGGGGCCCATGAAGACCCGGGGCGTAGTCAACGGTTCGGTGTCGAAAGAGGTCGGGTCGTCTTCCGGGAAGTAGTCGTCGCCGGCCGAAAAGGGCGGGTCCTCCGGTAACGCCGGGTAACCGTCGGCGAACCCGGACACGAACGCGGAGCGCTGCACACTGAACTCGAAGTACCCGTCGTCATCGTCGTCGACATAGCCCTCGGGGTGCCGGATGTCCGGGCTCAGCGACTCCGCGTACATCCGCCGCCGCCACTCACCCCCCGGCCACGGGTCCAGCGGATCCTGTTCATCACCCAGACCGTCAACCAGGTCGTCCGGGTATTCGTCCGTGTGCCAGGCCGGGGTCGCCGCCGGCCGTTCCGCACCCAGGTAGCGCGGCGACCGCAGCGAGCCGGCCAGGAAAATGGCGGCCACCACGCCGAAGAGCGCGACGAACGCCGGTAACAGCATGGACTGCGACAGCGCCGAAGAGAACGGTTCGCGCAGGAAGGCCGGGAGCTGACTGACCGCGGCACCGGCCGGCGTGCTCTGGGTGGGCAGTTCGGCACTGATCCGCGACGACATGAACGCCGCGATGCCGGCGCTTCCGAGCACCGAACCGACCTGCCGGGTGGCGTTGTAGACGCCGGAACCGGCACCGGCCAGCACCGGCGGCAGATTACGCGTCGCGGTGGCCGCGAGCGGGGCCCAGATGAACGCCATCCCGACGCCCATGAACATGAACGGCAACAGCAACCGCCAGATGGGCGTAGTGGCCGTCATCTCGATGGAGAGCCAGGTCAGCGCGATGGCCAGCACCGAGAATCCGAAACCGATCACCGCGGTCGGGTGCGCGCGGTCGACGATTCGTCCCACCACGGGCGCGAGCAGCCCGGTAGCCACCGCCATCGGCGCGGTCAGCAGCGCTGAGCGTGTCGGCGAAAGTCCGCACACCGCTTGGGCGTAGAACATCAACGGCAAAAACGTGCCCGTCACGACGAACCCGATGGTCGCGA